>JBILFF010000035.1:0-18861 GCA_044351695.1 Bdellovibrionota bacterium | reverse complement strand
TATTTGTACGAATCTTAAAATCCTCGCTCAAGTTATAAGAATTAGGATCAAGAGAAGTTTCACGGATACGTTCCTGAGACCCATCAATCACTCCGAGAGCTACTAAAACATCATCAACCCCAGACTCACCTTCAAGCTGTGGTTCTGCAACAGCTGACGCAGTGATCTTGCCACAGTTCGGCTGTACTGGCAGGAATTCATATTCAATGCCTTCATGTATGAAACCCCCAGCGGTTGGCACATCATCGAAAACTTCTGTATTTTGAGAAGCAACCCCCAGCTGTTGAGCCTCGAGCGAGCTTAATGCTGTGAGTCCAGCGCCCAACAGAACAAGAGAGCGTCTGAGCCAGACCGTACGTTGTTGTGATTCCCGATCTACAAGCGTATGACAGATATTTTTGAACATATTGATCTCCTCATTGTAAAAGTCCAAACTCAACAACAGGACTGCAATCAAACCATTTGCCCGCGAGGTCCTCTTGTCTTGTGAACTGTCTAGACCCCCTGAACATCATTCTCATCTGACGACCTCAAGGAGTCTCTGCCCGATTAGAATTCAGGTTCTGTGCCACCCAGAAGCCGGGCTGAAAGATCGCTTTGAGAGGAGCAGCTGCGTCCACATTCTAGTGGACAGCCGTTTTTTGTTGCACAAGTTTGCGCGCGAGCGGCCCGGAGTGAGAGAAAGGTGGTCGCTCTTGCCTAATACAAAATTCGTGTTTTGATGTTCGCTTCAAGTTGCTGAATGCGTTTCTTCACTTGCTCAGACAAAATGCGATCGACGTCCATGATGAGATAGCCGATCTCGGCATTGGTCGAGAGATACTGCGCCTGAATATTCGCACCCACTTCCGAAACAATGCTGTTAATGTCGCGCAAGACGCCCGGCACATTTTTATGCACATTCAAAATACGATGTGTTTCTTTCTGATGTGGCAAATCCACAATCGGAAAGTTTACCGCGCCCGAGCTGTTTCCGTTATTCAAAAACTTTTTGAGTGCCGTTGAGACCTCAATCCCAATATTATACTGCGCTTCTTCGGTGCTCCCTCCGATATGAGGGGTAAGAATCACATTGCCCAGATTTTGAAGCTCATGCTTAAAGCTGGTGTCCGAACCCTCGGGCTCCTCGGGAAACACGTCGAGTGCCGCCCCCGCCACTCGGCCACTGCCCAAGTGCTGATGAAGCGCGTGAAGATCGACTACTGTGCCACGAGAAGCGTTAAGCAAATAGGAGCCTTTTTTCATTCTCAAAAACTGAGCCTCACCCATCATATTCCTTGTGAGATCTGTCTCGGGCACATGAAAGCTCACAAAATCAGATTGCTCTAAAAGCTGCTCGAGACTTGAAACCGCTCGACAGTTGCCCATCGGCATCTTCGTCACGATATCGTAAAATAAAACTTGCATCCCAAAGCTCTCCGCCAAAACACCGACCTGAGAGCCAATATGTCCATAGCCAACGATCCCCAAAACTTTTCCCCGAATCTCGTAGCAACCACTCGCCGACTTGATCCATCGTCCCTGGTGCATGGCACGCGTTTGATCGCCCAATTTGCGCGAGAGCATGACGATCTCTGCCATAATCAGCTCGGCCACCGATCGCGTATTGCTAAAAGGCGCATTAAAAACAGGAACACCCATTTTCATAGCGGCCGCTACGTCGACCTGGTTGGTCCCAATACAAAAACATCCCACCGATAAAAGTCGCTTCGCCGAGGCTAAATACTTCTCGCTGACTTGGGTCTTGGACCGGATTCCTAAAAGATGCACATCCGACAATCTTTCGATGAGCTCTGCCTCTGAAAGTGCTTTCGGAAATTTTTGCACCTGAAAGCCCTCGTCCTCAAAAGCTTTTACAGCAGTTTGATGGATGTTTTCTAAAAGTGCGACTTTGATTTCGGATTTCGGAAACGAATGCTCGGCCATAACGCTCTTAGATTAACATGCGTTAACGAGAGCGCGTGAGTCCTAATCCTGGAACTTCATAGGCGGGTGTTAGCTTGGCCGCAACCAAAGGCTGA
This sequence comes from Bdellovibrionota bacterium, assembly GCA_044351695.1. Classification (GTDB taxonomy): domain Bacteria; phylum Bdellovibrionota; class UBA2394; order UBA2394; family UBA2394; genus JBILFF01. The sequence goes on along the minus strand of JBILFF010000035.1, from coordinate 16,840 downwards.
GTCGGAATCTCATCTCTAAAAAAGCAAAACGCCCCAAAAAGTATAAAGTTAAGCCACAAAAGATCAGCGAGCAGAAGATGCGTCAGCTTCATCCAAACGGGATACATCAACAAAAGGGTTGAGAATCCAAACAACACCTGAATCAAGACAAGAAGCGTCAAAGACTTGCCGAGCCAAGCCCAACGCGTCGGCGGCAAATGCTTCAGGCGATGAACACCCCAAATCAGAAGCACCATCAAACTCACAGCAAAAAAGGGATGCAATCCTCTCAGTTTAACAAACCACGGACTGCTTTCAGCGAAATCCAAAGCAAATCCCTGCGCCAAAGTCTCCACCGGAAAAAGCTGAATACTCATCGCCGCCCAAGAACCCGTGACTCCTATGGCTAAAAACAAAATAGTGATTGTCAGGTAAATTTTGAGATGCGCAGATTCCAAAAATACCACCTTTGGATCCTTAAAAAAAGTCGCCCCATAATAAAGCACCATCGAGGCCAGCAAAAACAAAGTATTTCCAAAATGAAAGCTGTGCGCGATCACACGCGCACTTGAAGCATCTTGATCGACCCATCCAAAAATGACTAAAGCCGCCCCAATCAAAGCTTCAAAAACAGTGAAAATCAGAGTGGCTAATGCGAGCTGACGGCAGAGATGCCCTGCCGGAAAAACTTTGTGGCTATAAACCCAAAAGCCCAAGATCAAAAAGCCGAAGAGGCCCGATTTGATTCGATGAAAGAATTCTATCCAAGTTTGCAGAACTGCCCCGAAAGGAATCCACTCGCCATGACAAAGGGGCCAGTGCTTTCCGCAGCCATCTCCTGAGCCCGAAATCCGCACAAATGCGCCCCACAAAATAATGAAGAGTGCATAAATCAAAAGAAACAAACAAAAAAGCCGGGCGCGCTGAAGCGTAGAGGCCTGCATGCTCTTTCACCCTAAAGCAGTGCGCTGATTTTAGGCAAGCCGTCTACGAATTATCCAAAGACCCAAAAACCCAAGAAAGAGCGACAAAAGAAAAGAAAGCTCGTGAGAGCCACCCACTGCTGTCATTCGAGCACATCCGACTCCTGAAGACACAAAGCCATTAGCACCGAGGGCCAACCCCTCGACTAAGGTCGCCTCTCCCTGAAGAAAACCAACATTGCCCGCTTGGTCCTCCACTTCAATCAGATAACGAAACCCCGCGAGCAACTCCACTGTGAGAACATTCGAGAGATCGAGTCGCGTTTGAATACGACTACTCTCTGCTCCCGAGGTCGAAAGCGACTGAATACTTGCGCCTCGCACCCGTTCGGGGATTCGATCCACCACACTCATCGCTTGTGCAGAGCCTCCAATTTTTAAGTGGGCCAGGCTCACTTGATCGCCCATAAGAAAATTGCGATCTTGAAGATAGATACTCAAAAGAACCTCTCCGGGTTTTGCTCCCATCCTAAATTCTGCTCGAGTCACATAGGGGCGATTATCGAGGGTCGACACCGTCCAGATCTTGTTGTCGCCAGTCTTGTTTGAACTTTGATCGAGTGCAACGACAGAAACGGCGTAGGGGGTTCCTGTTTTTAATTCTTCCAAGACCAAAGAGGTTTGCTCTGGGTCCTCAACAATCCTAAAACTACCGCGTTCAAAATTCGGCACACTGTTTTCAAAAACATCCGTGTATCGGATCTCATACTGAATCACCTCAGCCGTAACCGATGACTGAGGATCATTCGGATTAAATCCCGTCGCTGGCTCCCAATGGACTTTTAAACTCCGACCATCATTTTGCGCCACCACCGAGCCCACTCCATCAAAGTTAGGGGGCACAAGGTCATTTAATCGAGGAGAAACTCTCGGGCTGAAACAGTTGGCACGTAAGACAAGATCCTCATTGTTTGAAACATCTTTTAGGCAAATCAAGTGGGCATAAATTTTTCCCGGCTCGCCGTAGTGCTCTGACAGTAAAATCGCATTTTGAATGGATGAATCGACGGTAAGACGCTCAAGCGCATTCACCGTCCGACCCACCGTATTTACATTCGAATCAAAAAAGTCCGAGGGAATGGTATCGCCCTGTTGCTGAACCTCTCTAAACAGGACGCTCGACACCAAATCTGCCGAGTTATCGAGTGCAAATGCAGCCGGCAAATCCTTTGCCCAGACTTGGATGGTGCGTCCATCGGGTAAGCTTCGAATCTCGATGGTCGGGCTGATCGGATTTCCGTCCGCGTCCCGATAAATCTGAATAATTTGCGTGTCTCCAAAGCTAACGGAGTTTGAGCGAAGAGTTCTTGAGTTGTTGTTCAAGCCCACAGCGAAATAGGATACTCCCGCTTCGCCCATTGGAGGCTCGGGGTTTCGACCATCAAGAGCACTATCGGTAAAAATAAATCCTTGGGCAGTCTCTTGAACGGAGGGAGGAAGCTCCAAGGTGTTGAACTCAAGAATTCTCTTAAAAGGGGTATTATTGAAGCAAGTCTCTTCGGCCGGATTACAACTTTCAAAAGCAATTCGTCGATAGACTTCGTACGCGGTTACTTGCGGGACCCTGGAAATCAGCATCCTTGAATCACTAAGGGTCAAGCGATTCACATCTTCTGGATGTGACAGCCGAGGCGCAGCATTCAAAACTAAAGTGGGATCAAAGTGGTAATAGGCAGCCAGAGACAAAGCTCCCGCCTCACCTGCTCGCAGCGTTTGAGCTTGATACTGAAAAGATCGACTTTCACTGGTATCCGATAGTTCCACGACAAAACTTGCACTGCCGTCTGAGTTGTAAGCGCGCTGTCCCACTAGAGTTTGTGTCGTGTCGCGAAGCTCAAAAAGTTTGGCCTCTGAAAACGCTTCACCTCCCGTGAGAGTCACCAAGATTTCGGTCTGTCCGCTGGGGGCGAGTGCGCTAGTCTCTGGATAAATTTGTATAATGGGAACGGGAATTCCTGCAGACTCCACCTGAAACTGTCGAGCAGCAGACCAAGCCGATGCCACCTGTCCGCCCGCTATCGCTCGAACGCACCAAAAATAGTTTTGATTGGGCGTCAAGCTCTCTACATACTGGTACGTATTGCTGTTTGCAGGAAAAATTGGAGCCGTATCACAATGGGGAGCTCCCGCCGTTACTCGATCGATCGCCAGATGATAAGAAATCTCACAACCAGGTCCTGAGCTCATGACCGAAGACCAGTGAAAGGAGGGCGAGCTCGAGACCACGGCGCCCACCACCGGAGTGAGTAAATCTGGAGAACTGGGCACCGGGCACGCAGAGGCTTGAATGGTCAACTGGGCTTCGGCAAAAACAGAGCCTGCAGAATTACTGACCACCACACGATAAGTGCCGGCATCTGAAAGCTCCACGCTCGTCAGGCTTAATTGGGCGCTGCTCGCGCCTGAAATTCGTGCCGAGTTGACCAAAGGATCAGCTCCTTTAAACCACTGATATGTGGGGGCAGGCTCTCCACTCGCCACGACCGTGAAGCTGACCGAAGAACCTACAAAAGCATTTTGTGACTGCGGTGGCTGTTGAACAGAGGGAGGATTGGCAAGCACTGTTAAGCTCGCAGAGTTTGAAGTCGCTGAAGATCCTGAGGCGGCGTGAGTAACGACTACTCGATAGTCCCCAGCATGGGCACTCGTCGTCAGCATGATCCAGAGAGTAGGCAGGTGGGCCGCAGGAATGGGCTCAAAAACTCCGCCAGGTGGTCTAAACTCCCACTGATAATTCAAGCCTCCCGAAGGACCTGTTGCGAGTACAAAAAAGATCGCCGGCTGCCCACTCTGAACACTCACAGGGCTTGGGTGGGTGGCGATCGCCACTGCGGGCTCCACAAACAAACTCGCAGCGTTACTCAAAAGAGATCCCACGACATTTGAAACCTCGACTGAGTAAAGACCGGCATCGGCGGTCGTGAGGCTTGAAAGACTCAGATTCGCAGTCGTAGCTCCCGAAACTCGGGGACCATTTACAAGATCAATTCCATCCTTCTTCCACTGATACGAAAGCGGACCTGTGCCGGTTGCACTCACACTAAAACTTGCGCTCTGGCTTGCCACTCGCGTGATACTTGCCGGATGAGAGCTAAAGCTCACCGCTTGATTCACGGTAAGCGTTGCTGTTCGATCTAAAAAGGCGCCCGAGATATCGGTGACACGAACGCGATAAGTGCCTGCATCCGAGACCGAAATTTGCATCAAAGATAAGTCAGGCTCACGAACCCCGCTGATTCTTCCAGTCACATTACTCAGCTCAACCCAAGCCGCCCCATTTTGCTTGTACCACTGATAGGTGAGCTCACTCCCCTCGGCCACCACTGAAAAAACACGGTTGCTGCCTTCTGCTGCCACGAGATTCGATGGATCTGAGGTAATCGAAAGAGTGGGAATCTGAATCAAATCCACAGCGACGCTATTGATAGTTTGCGTGTTGCGAGTCAAACGAACTTGGTATTTTTTGAACTGATGATCTTGGATTGCGCTGAGGTTCAGTGTTGCCGTCGTTGCCCCCGAAACGCCACCCCCGTTGACGAGGTTCACAAAGCTGTTCGATCCAGCCACCGTTTCTGTCATCCACTGAAAGCTGTATTCATTGGGCTGATCGACACTCACATTAAAACTGGCAGATCCTCCCAACGGAGCATGTTCAGCCGCGGGCTGCTGAGTGATCACCGGCCCCGGCAAGCTTGAACTCACACTCACGGTCACAGAGGTTGAGGTGACCGTCGCTGCAGAAGCTGTATGCGAAACAATCACATCGTATTGACCGGCATTTGAGCTCTGAGCATTGGTGATATTGAAGAAGGGACTCGTACTCGGCCCCCCAAGATTCACTCCATTTTGTCGCCATTGATAGCGCAGTATCGGTGAGCCAACCGCTCCCACCGACAGACTTCCGCTTGCCCCCGGAGCCAGGTTCAGTGAAACAGGCTGCATGTTAATACTGGGCGCCACCGGCAGCACCGTCACCGATGTCAACCCACTACTGACCGCGTCTGCCACGCGCTCTGAATAGGCGCGAACCCGAAAATAACGAGTGGCATTATCTGCGAGAGTGAGCACAGGAGTTTGACAAGTCGCTGAACTCGATCCACAACCCGAAACGGCCGTCCAATTATTTGAGAACGGAGTACAGCCAAAACCAGCCGTACAGCTTTCCCAAATAAAGCCGTAGGGCGCATCGCCCCCTTGAACGCTCGCAAAAAACGTAAATCGATTCCCATCATCCACTTGAATCGCTGAAGGAATCGAAACCGACTCGACGGGGCGCTGAATCACATTGATTTGAATGGAATTCGAAGTTTGCACGAGAATATTTGTGGGAAGTGTCGAGTCTCGGAGCTGAATCCGGTATGTGCCTGAATCGATCGGCTTTCGCACTCCCGTCACTCCAGCTGCGTTTTGATAGGGAGTTATCGAAATGGAATCCGAATAAGAGTTAGTCTCGATCACGTGATCCAGCCAACTCGCGCCATTCCATTTTTGAAGCGTCCAGGTATAGGGAGGATTCGGCGAGCCCCCCGCCTCCAGGTAAGTGTTCAATTGTGCATACTCGCCAATAAAAACCTCTACAGGACCAGAGTTGTACCAACCGCTGGGCGTACTTAAAGTGAGATCCGTCAAAAGAATGGGAGCGACTTGCACGTTGAAAAACAGAGAGGTCGAATTGAAGGCTGCGGCACAGGGTTGCGAGCTTAGCGCCAATCGATAGTTACCGGAGTCCGATTGAGTCACACTATAGCGCCAAAAATCGGGACCCTCGTATGCGCCTGAGCTTGAAAAAAAATTTGACTCTTGCGGCAGCCAACTCGCTCCGCTTTGCTTTTCGTATCGATAGTTTGTACGAATCGCATTATCCATACTTCCTGTACTCGATCGAAAATAAAAATAGTCGCCGCCAAATCGAGAGGAATCTGAACACGCGGCGGTGTTTGCCCCTCCAAGTACTGTGGTGTAACAACTTCCCAAACCCGACTGATAGTTTTCCCAAATCAAGGCCATGGCCTCACCCACGTAAAGTGGATCTGTGGCAGGATCATAATTTCTAGAGATCACGCCATTATTCGCGCCCGAGCAGATCCCATGCGCGGTCCAGTTGTTTTGCTCACTCAAAACAATTGCTGTTCGATCCGCTCCGTCCTCGTATACCGAGTTGTCTGTCCAGTATGAATTGTAAACGCGAACCTGATAATTCGATCGCGCCTGAGACAGCTGAAAGTTGTTAAAGGTGAGAGCGTTGGTTTGAACACCGCTAAAGCTGCCCAGACCTGGATTGCTTCCGTTATTCAAGACGGCACCGTTACGTCTCCACTCGTATCTGAGGTGATCCCCCTGAGCGCTCACCTGCATTCGCGGAGCCGTCGCAGGATTTGGGGCCGAAACTGGGTCGATCGGAGAAATATCGGTCACGGCGGGACGAACCCCCAGCCACAAAGCAAAGCTTTCAAAACTCCCCGCACCGCAAGCCGGTGAGCTAAATCTTACGACGTAATTTCCGGTGTCTCCGGTGTTTACCAACCCTAAAGGTGAGGCGGGAATAAACTCAAGAACAGCAGGCGCGAATTGAGAACCTCCAACACTAAACGAAACCGAGCCCGAAGACACAAAAGTGGTGTAGAGGTAGGGATTCGAAGGCTCACTCTTAAACCATGAAAAGTTGACCACTCCGCCCGCAGGATTTGAAAAATTGACTTGAAAGATCGATCGAAACTTTACGGATTCTCCGACTCGAGAATAAGAACTTCCCTCAATCACTACGGGATGCTCTGAAACCTCACAAGCTTCAATAAAAAACCAGCTCGACCCCAAGAACAGGCTCACTGAAAGAAACAGCTTTTTGATCAGACTCCACTCCATGGAGACGAAGTGCTGCATAAATTATGCGAGCGAAATTTAGCTAATTCGATGAAATCAGAGGCAAAATAAGTGAACAAAATTCGTCCTACGCAGAACACTCCAATAAAACGCGACAAAAACTGTCGCTTGACCTTCTGCCCTGAGAGTCGCTTTGCTGAGTCGCATGAAAAGACGCGAGTTTCTCACGACGGCCTCAGTGGCTTCTGCGGCGATTGTCGCACCCCAGTGGGCTTCGGCCCAAACCAGTCTTCAGTGGAAGATGGTCACAACCTGGCCCAAAAATTTTCCGGGTCTTGGAACAGGAGCAGAGTCTCTCGCGCGCAAAATTGAAAGCCTTTCCGGTGGTCGATTAAAAGTGCGAGTTTTTGGTGCAGGCGAACTTGTACCTCCGATGGGAGTTTTTGATGCGGTGTCGAGAGGCACCGTCGAGATGGGTCATGGGGCTGCTTATTACTGGAAAGGCAAACATGAAGCCTCTCAATTTTTTGCAGCCATCCCTTTTGGCATGAACGCGGTAGAGATGAATGCCTGGCTTAAGTTTGGAGGCGGTCAAAAACTTTGGGAAGAGCTCTATGCGAGCTTTGGTCTTGTTGGTTTTGCGGCAGGCAATACCGGTGTTCAAATGGGTGGATGGTTTAACAAAGAAATTAAATCCCCCGCAGACTTCAAAGGTCTAAAGATGCGGATGCCTGGTCTGGGAGGCGATGTGCTTCGAAGTCTAGGCTGCACAGTGGTTAACCTAGCGGGGGGCGAAATTTTTCAGGCGCTTCAGACAGGCAGCATTGACGCGACCGAGTGGGTGGGTCCCTATAACGATCTCGCTTTTGGTCTACAGCAGATCTCAAAGTTCTATTACTTCCCAGGCTGGCACGAGCCCGGCACGACGATTGAAGCGATGATCAACAAAAAAGCTTTTGATGCGCTAAGCAAAGATCTTCAAGCGATCGTTCGCGAAGCTTGCGCCGCCGCTCACGATGAAATGCTGGCGGAGATGACGCTACGAAACGCCAGCGCTCTCGAGACGCTGATTCAGAAACACAAAGTTCAGCTTCGGCGTTTTTCAGATGAGACCCTCAAGCAGCTCGAAGGCAAATCGCAAGAAGTCGTTCGCGCCATTGCCGCCAAAGACTCTTTTACAAAAAAAGTTTTTGATTCGTTTTTAAATGCCCGACGACAATCCATGCTTTGGAGCAAAAACGGCGAAGAAGCTTTTGCCGCCTCTCGAACAGAGTGGAAGATCTAAGATGATCTGGAATTCCCCCGCATGAAATGGAGCGACCTCCACCGAAGCATCGACTCGTTTTGTGGCGCTTTGATTCTCTTCATGACGGCCACCACCTTTTTGATTGTGATTCTGCGCTATGTTTTTGATTTAGGCTGGGTCTGGATGCAAGAAAGCGTGATCTACGCGCATGCCATTAACTTTTGTGTGGCCGGAGCATTTACTTGGGCTCGCGATGGCCATGTGAGAATCGATCTTTTCTACGGCAAAATGTCAGATTCGCGCAAAGCCCTCATCGACATGATGGGAACCTTCTTTTTTGTATGGCCTATGATGGGGCTTATTCTTTTTGAGGCCTATCCTTACGTGCGCGACAGTTGGTCGGTACTTGAATCTTCAGGCGAAAGCGGTGGTCTTCCTGCCGTCTTTGTTTTGAAGAGCTTTGTCCTCGTTTACGCAGGACTGTTTATTCTTCAGAGCTTTCTGCTGCTTCCGAATTGGATCCAAAAACTCAGGACTCATCGTTCATGATGGCCGGCCTTCTGTTTATTGTTGTACTGCTCGCCCTTCTTTGCGGCTTTCCAGTGGCCTTGACCCTGGGCGGCTCTGCTTTTTTGTTTGCGCTTTTGGGTCTTTGGACCGGCCATTTCGATTGGATTTTTCTGCAGGCCCTTCCAGAGAGACTTTTTGGAGTAATGACGAATGATGCTCTTTTGAGCATTCCTCTCTTTGTTTTTATGGGCGTGATTTTAGAGAAATCTAGAATGTCTGAAGATCTTCTTCTCAGCATGTCCAAACTCTTCGGTCGATTTCGGGGAGGCTTGGGCATCTCAGTCGTCATCGTGGGAGCGATTTTAGCCGCATCCACAGGCGTGGTCGGAGCGACTGTGGTGACCATGGGCTTGATTTCTCTACCAGCCATGCTCCGTCAGGGCTACGCACCCCATCTTGCCACGGGAGTGATCTGCGCCAGCGGAACACTGGGCCAAATTATTCCGCCGAGTGTGATCCTCATTATCTTAGGCGACATCATCGGCTCTGCGCATCAACAAGCTCAACTTTTGCAGGGCAACTTTGCACCCACCGCCATTAGTATTGGTGATTTTTTTAAAGCTGCGATTGTTCCGGGCTTGATTCTGGTGGGCCTCTATATGCTCTATATTATCGGACTCTCGTTTTTTAAACCGCATAGCGTACCTCCTGCCGCAAAAGAAGAAACAGGCAAAGACACTTGGAAGGAATTTCTAATCTCTCTCATCCCTGCACTTTTATTGATCGTCGGTGTTTTGGGCTCGCTTCTGATGGGCTGGGCAACGGCGACTGAATCCGCTTCTGTCGGAGCCGTGGGCGCAGTACTTTTGACGATCCTTCGAAAGCGTTTTACTTGGCGAGATCTCACAGCGGCCAGTTTTGAAACGACAAAGATTAACGCCATGGTTTTTAGTATTTTGTTTGGCGCGAGCTTATTTTCACTCGTCTTTAAAGGCTTCCATGGCGATGAAATGGTACAAGGCTTTCTGACGAACCTGCACGAATCGCCTCAAGTCACTCTGTTGATTGTGATGGCTGTGATTTTCGGCCTTGGATTCTTTTTAGATTTTTTTGAGATTTGTTTTGTGGTGGTTCCGATCGTGGGGCCCGCTCTTTTAATGATGGGCTTTGATCCGGTGTGGCTCGGAATTCTCATTGCCATGAATCTTCAAACTTCTTTTCTCACGCCTCCTTTTGGATTTTCTCTCTTTTATCTGCGCGGCGTCGCGCCCAAGGAGGTGACGACACAGATGATTTATCGAGGTGTTATTCCATTTATTATTTTGCAGCTCATTGGCTTGGCCTTGGTTTGGAACTTTCCAGAGCTTTTGATTCAAAGCAGCAACCCCTAGATTCTCTTTATCGCGGTTAAGATAAAGAGGTATGCAACCTTCGGCCTTTCAAATAAAGCGAAAGGGGGCTCGCTACCACCTTTTAAATGTGCCCGATCTTCGTGGGGGTATCGGTAGCTTTAGTGATTCTGTTCGACTCATCACGATGGGCGAAGGGGGCTGTGGCTTTATCTCAAAGTCGTTGCGGCTCTTACACCCCCCTCTCCGAATCGAATGCCTGTTTGAGTGGAGAGGTTTTGTAAAACCTATTTCCGTAGGCGCTGACCTACTTTATTCTTTCGTTAACACGAAGACGCTCGAAGAGGCGTCTTACTACGGAGTAGAGTTTGCACGCGAAGACCGACACTTGCTGTCCCCGATTATTCAAAGGCTCGGGTACTTGTTTTTGCATCAGCCACAGAGCGTTCAAATCGATCGAACGCCTCTGGAGCATGAGGCCCCCGAAGACTCGAGGTAAGTTCAGATGAAGTCCTGGCGTTGGGCCGATGCGCTGCGAGAATCCATCGCCGATTCTTATCAGCGAAAAGATTTTTTCTCTGACCTTCAATCAGGGGTGATCGTTGGTATCGTGGCCATTCCTCTGGGCATGGCGCTCGCCATTGCCTCAGGAGTCCCACCGCAGTATGGCTTGTATACCGTTCTCATTGCAGGAGCAGTCACCGCCCTTCTCGGAGGATCTCGCTTTCAGATCACCGGCCCCACCGCTGCCTTCGTTGTTTTATTGTTACCCGTTGTTCAGCAGTTTGGTTTTGGCGGTCTCCTCACTGCAGGATTCATTGCCGGATTTCTGCAACTTCTCATGGGTCTCAGTGGGCTGGGTCGAATGATTCAGTACGTGCCTCATCCCGTCACCACGGGGTTTACCTCGGGAATCGCCGTAGTGATTGCAAGCCTTCAGATCAAAGATTTTTTGGGACTCAGTTTTGAGGGGACGCCTTCTGGATTTTTAGCAATTTGGACTCAAATTCTCAGCCGACTCTCGACTCTTCAAGCCGATGAAATTTTTGTCGGCCTGAGCACTCTACTTCTGATTGTATTTGTCCTCAAATTTTTTAAGCGTCTCCCTGCGCCAGTGGTGGCCCTTTTTAGCATCAGCCTTTTGGTTTATTTACTTCAGCGATTCTCTCAGGACATACAAATCAGCACGATCGCCACACGCTTTAGTTTTTTTGACGGAGGAAGAGAACTGCAAGGGATTCCTCAAGGCCTACCCTCTTGGAATTGGCCCTGGGCCTTTACGACAGAAGGAGGCCTCTCCTTTCAGCTCAACACACAAATGATTCGAGAGATTTTTCCTTTTGCTTTAGCCATCTCAGCTCTCGGGGCGATTGAGTCTCTTTTGTCGGCCGTGGTGGCCGATGGAATGACTCAACGAAAGCACAACCCCAACTCCGAACTTGTCGCTCTGGGTGTGGCAAACATGATCTGCCCCTTCTTTGGTGGTATTCCCGCCACCGGAGCAATTGCGCGCACCACGACCAACATCCGATTCGGTGCACGCTCACCGATTGCCGCTCTCATTCACTCGATGGTGATCCTGGTGGTTCTTTTAGGCCTCGCCCCCCTGATGGGCTTCATCCCGATGGCCTCACTTGCTGCTCTTTTACTTTTCGTGGCTTGGAATATGAGCGAGCGCCATCACTTTATGAATATTTTAAAAATTGGGGACAAAGAAGACAAAGCGGTCTTGCTGACGTGCTTTCTACTCACGGTCTTTTTTGACATGACGATTGGGGTCGGAGTCGGAATGGTCCTCGCGGGACTATTGTTTATCAAGCGCGTCGCGGATCAAACCGAGGCCGAGACTCTTCAGGACCTTACGCAAGAAGAAGAAATTCCTCTTCCTCAGCTTCCCTCACATATTCTTTTTTATCGAATCCGCGGCTCTTTATTTTTTGGCGCTGCTCACGAAGCCATGGCCTCACTCAATCGGATTACCAATCAGTTCTCGACCTTGATTTTGGACCTTCGAAAAGTGCATTTGATTGATAGCACGGGTTTGGTGGCGCTCACCTCGGCCCTTCAAGCTCAGATCTTTCGAAAGCGAAAAGTAATTGTTCTCTCGGATCATCGAGGCCTTCGAGACCAGGTGCTTAAACTGGATATTCTGAAAAAAAATTCAGACTCGATTAGTGTCGTCTCTCGCCTCAAAGACGCTGTCGATCGCGCTCACGAAATGGGGTAATTTTTACAGACTCCTTCGAAAGGGGCGCTTTTTTATGTAAGTTTTACCCGGCCTCCCGCAAGCTTTCACGAAAAATTAGCCCCTCTCTTGACGCTAAAGTCCGTCCGCCTTAAACCCTGAGAATGATGAATCTAAGAGAATCAAATTTGAGTCTTCAGACTTGGGAGCGACTTGAGAATTATCAAGGTCCCGTGCTTGCTCCGACTCGATTTGGTCTCGTGGATAAGGTTCGAGCCTTGTTCGCTCCCAAGCGACGCAATATCTCTCGATTCAGAGCTTCAGTTCCGCTTCGTCAGAATTGGCGAGATCATCTTCGAAAAGCTGCCTGATTCTTATTGAACAAAGCTAAAAATTAATTGAAAACTTTATAGAGGGGGTTTTTGTGAAAACACATCCGTTTCATTGGCCGGCTGTCTCTTTGGTTTCTTTCGCGATTGTGCTGATGTTAAGCTCTTGTCATTCTATGCATCGCTCTGTTGATATTTCAAAAATACCTGTGCCTCTCGCTAAACGAATCGACAAAGCTCTCGAGCAGCACGGACATCTTCGAAACGATCCGTACTCATGGCTTGAGAATCGCAAGAATTCCAAAGTGATCGATTATTTGAAGGCAGAGAATCGCTACACCGAAGCGATCATGAAGAACACTCGAAGTCTTCAAGAGAGCCTTTTCAAAGAGATCAAAACTCGCACCAAGCAAGACGACTCGACCGTCCCCTACCGAAAGGCTAATTATTTCTACTACGCTCGATTCGAAAAAGCGAAAGACTACCCCATCTACGCGCGAAAACGTGAAAGCCTGAGCGCGGCTGAAGAAATTTTACTGGATGTCAACAAACTCGCTCGAGGTCATGGCTTTTACCGAGTGGGGGCGATGAGAATAACCCCCGACGAGACCCTGCTAGCTTTTGCAGTCGACACCAAAGGCAATCGTATTTTTGAAGTTTTCTTTAAAGATCTTAAAACCAATAAAATCCTCAAAGAGTCGATCAAGAACACGGGTGGCAATCTTCAGTGGGCTCAAGATAGCAAGCATCTATTTTACAATCGCATCGAACCCACAACGCTGCGATCTCATCAGATATGGCGTCACGCTTTTGGTAGCTCCTCCAAAAAAGATCAACTTGTCTATGAAGAGAAAGATGAGACTTTTGATGCTTATGTTCAAAAAACAAAATCTGAAAAGTATCTGACTATCCTCAGCAATCAGAGCATCACCTCGGAGGTGCGAATTCTTGAGGCCGACAATCCTTTAGGTGATTTCAAAATCTTTGAGCGTCGAAAACGCGGTGTCGAATACAACATCGATCACCACCATGATCGATTCTATATTCATACGAATTGGGGAGCTCAAAACTTTCGGCTCATGAATTGCCCTGAAAACAAGACGACCAAAAGTCATTGGAAGGATTTTATCGCCCCGAGAGACAGTGTTTTGCTCGACAGCTTTGAGCTCTTCAAAGACTATGTGGTGGTTCTTCAACGAAATCAGGGTCAAAAAGAATTTTTTGTGAGAGCAGCGAGCGGACTCAAAAGTCACACGATTGATTTTCCCGATGCGGCCTACAATATCGATTGGGAGTCTAATGAAGAGCCGGGTTCAAATGTTTTTCGATTCTCTTACAGCAGCCTAGCCACACCCGAAACCGAGTTCGATTATGATTTGGTCAAACGACAAAAGAAGCTTTTAAAAGAAGAAGAGATTTTTGGTGGTTTTAAAAAAGAAAACTATCAAGTCGAGCGTCTTAGAATTCGTGCACGCGACGGCGCACAAGTGCCCGTTTCATTGGTCTTCCGAAAAGATCTGTTTAAGAAACACCAGAACCCGCTCTTTGTTTATGGCTACGGCTCTTACGGAATCAGTATTGATCCGCGTTTTAACGCCGATCTAGTGAGCCTGCTCGATCGCGGCTTTGTTTTTGCAATTGCGCATATTCGTGGCGGTCAGGAGTTGGGTCGTCCCTGGTATGATGACGGAAAGCTTTTAAAGAAGAAGAACACTTTCTTTGATTTCATCGATGCGACTGAAGGACTTGTTCGAGCGGGCTACGGAGATCGTCAAAAGCTTTTCGCCCAAGGCGGCAGCGCTGGTGGTCTACTCATGGGAGCGGTGATGAATCTGCGACCAGACTTGTTCAAGGGGGTCATCGCCAACGTAGCCTTTGTGGACGTGGTCACGACGATGCTCGACGAGTCTATTCCACTGACTACTTCGGAGTTTGATGAGTGGGGCAATCCAAAGAATAAAAAGTATTACCAGTACATGCTTTCTTATTCCCCTTACGACAATGTTCAAGCGACAGCCTATCCGCATTTATTGGTGACGACGGGTATCCATGACTCTCAAGTGCAGTACTTCGAGCCCGCGAAATGGGTCGCTAAACTGAGGCACACAAAAACGGATGACTCTCTTCTGTTGCTCAAAACGCATTTGAAGGCTGGTCACGGAGGAGCTTCGGCGAGAGATGAGAGCTATCGAGAGCAAGCCTTTGAGTATGCTTTCTTTTTAAAAGTTTTGGGGCTGCCCCCGCGCTAGAAATTTCTTAGTGCGGACTCTAAGCTGTCGATTCGGTAAGAAAACTTTTTGGAGTAGAGTACACAATGAGGAATCCTCTTAAAATCACTAGGCTTTCTTAAAGTTTTTTTGGTACGCGAATTGCTCCTCAAAATTGTATGAGGAGTTTTAAGAGGCTCTCCGCAACTATTTTCGTTAAACTCGTCTTTTTGAGCGCTTGTGGTTCTAGCTCAGACTCTTCGACTTTGAAAATGAGCTCGAATATCAATGGAGATACTCAAGAATCCATTAAGCAGGCGATCGAGAAACTTGACGAAATCCCACTCCAAAACCCAAGCCCCGAGCTGCTACGCGTGATGGCCATCGATAGCGCCGATCCTCGGAGCCTCCGCAATTGGCTGAGTGATCGGGTAAAGGTACTCGTGAGTGAATTTGATTTTAGTCAGGCTCTCAGCGTTGAGCTGGATGACGTGACCTATCCTTATGCCAATGATCTTCCGGATTTTGGTGGCGGGGGTAGAGACAAGCCAAATTTTCGCTCTGAAGACCAAGGCATCACCTTGATGTCCAATATCGGAACGGTCGGATACTTTACTGGTAAGATCAGCCGAAGCTTACTGTCGATCGACATTCCTGGGGTGGGAAACCTTAGCCTCAAGAGTCCACGCGTGGGCTTAGTTCAGGTTTATGAGGTCTTCGATTCTATTCCGGCAGGTCGAATTAAGAATTTTCTTTTGCTGACGACTCTGTTTCACGAGGCCCGCCACTCCGACGGATCGGCACGACATTTGGGATTTTTTCATAGCCTCTGCGCTCAGGGCTCGGATCTCGAGGGGTTAACGGGCTGCGATAACTATGGAAATGGCGCTTATGCTCTTGAGTCAGAGCTAATCAAAAACTTCATTAACGCTTGCAAGTCTTGCGCAACCAATGAAAAGGAGTTTTTGCAGCTGCTTTATCTGGATGCAAAATCTCGTGTTCAAGGCACTCAATTCTTTGATCCTCGACCGGAGGGGCTATGATAAAATCTGACAGTCGTGATGCTAAAAAATTTTTAAAGTTAGGGATCGTCCTCACTATTTTTTTGGGATCCCTAGGTTTTATCTGGCGCGCAGAAAATCACAGCTCTCCCAAACAAAATGCTCAGCGCTTTTCGGTTAACGAAGAGAGAGTAAATCATAGCGCCAAAGCGCCATCGGGCTCTCTGAGCCCCGCTCTTTCTCGCCAACACAGGGCCCCACAAATCAAGAGTGTGGCACGTGAGGATTTCCGAGCTCATCTCGTAGACGTTCAAAAGTCTCTCCCCACAAGATCGGATCTTCAGAGGCTGAGCCCAAAGGACGTTCATCGTACGCCCAAGCCCATCGTCGATGCCGGACTTAAGCTCTCTCAAATCGCTCAAACTCTGGCGGAGTACCCGGAGTGGGCGCAGGACGCGATAGGATTTTATCGGGAGTGCTCGGGGCGAGATGAACTCGCAAGTAGCATCCGAGCGCTTTGTTTTTCAAATTTAGAACCTTGGAGCGAAAAATCAGGAATTGAATTTGAGGAGCACCAACTCGTGCCCCCCAGAATTCGAAGACTTGCAGCTGATTTGAGATCACTCCAGAATTAGTTACTGCCTGAAGGGTAACCGGGTTGACCGGGTTGATCTTGATCGCTCCCCTCCTCCGCACCGGGCTCCTCCGGCGTCTCATCCATGAAGAGATAGTGAGCCACACAGAGGCGTACTCCCTCGGCTTCTTCAGCGCATTTCGCCTCATAGTTATTGATGTCGTAAGAAGGACTCCACTCCATGGTGCAAGCTAGATCGCCATTCTCTTCTCGAAAATCGGCCAAGAGTTGATTGTATTCTAAAAGCGCCGATTCATTGATCGCCGTGTAGCTCTTATTGCAAGCAAAGTCGGCAGACACCACCAGACAATCGCCATCGGTGTCACACGAACGATCGATATCTTCTCCTAACTGCTTTGCAAACAAACTCAGGGCTTCTTTGAGAGACTTATCATCGCATTTAATGGCCTTCACAGTAGTTTCATCGCAGGCCGTTAAATACAAACTGCTCAGCACGAGGATGATATTTTTAATTTTCATATTTTTCTCCAATAAGATTCGGGTTAGTGGTCGGGCTTTAAGAGAACTCAAGGACACTCCTCCCATTCACAAGTCACCACGTCTTTATCGATGGGCGTCCCATCGATACACACCAAA
>JBILFF010000098.1:0-8187 GCA_044351695.1 Bdellovibrionota bacterium | reverse complement strand
GCTCAGTTTTGTTCGCATTGCGGAATCCATTTGCAAAGTGCTCCGGATCCTCGACATTTTGTGCCTCAGCCCAGCCTTGGCCATACAACGACTTTTTCTACTCCAGCGCCCTTACCTTTACCTATCGAAAAGTCAGCGCCCGAAGTCAAACCTAACTCTGCTGTCGACGGTGAGCGAAAATTAGTGAGCATTGTTTTTGCTGACATCAGTGGATTTACGGCCATGAGTGAAAAAATGGATGCCGAAAAAATCACAGACCTCATGAATGCTTGCTTTGAGCGACTTGGAAGAATCGTTTACGAATCTCAAGGCTATATCGATAAATTCATGGGCGACTGTATTATGGCTCTCTTTGGAGCCCCTCAAGCTCATGAAAATGATCCCGAACTTGCTGTTCGTTGCGCTCTTGGTTTTCTAGACGAGCTTCAGGCTTTCAATCAAGAGACGGGTCATGCGCTCGAAATGAGTATCGGCATCAACTCGGGCATGGTCATCGCAGGCTCAGTGGGCACCGAAATGAAGCGAGAGTATACGGTGATGGGAGATGCCGTGAATCTTGCGCAAAGGCTTCAGTCTTCTGCCCGGCCCGGGCAGATTCTTGTGAGTCGAGGAATCTTTAAAGCGACCGAGAGTATTTTTGAATTTAATTTGCTGCCTGCTATCTTTGTGAAAGGCAAAGAGGAGACCGTTGAGATTTACGAGGTCCTCAAAAAAAAGAAGGCCAGTGTTGCTCCCGCCAAACATTTTAATCTTAAACGTTTTATTGGTCGCAAAAAAGAATTGGAATTGGCCGAACATTGCCTACAGAGCCTCCTCGAGAATCAAGGACAGATTTTTGCAGTTTCAGGAGAGCCAGGGGTCGGCAAATCGCGACTCAAGCTCGAAGTTCAAAGAAAGGCCAAAGACCTCGGCGTGGGCTGGTACGAGGCAAAATGTTTTATCCTCACACGAGACTCCGCCTATCATAGCTTTAGAGAGCTCACTTGCGAGCTTCTGCGATTAGAACCCAATCCTTCTGCAAAAAATGCTCAAGATGCTTCAGAAAGACTACGCACTTTTCATCTAGATCCTGCCTCAGAGTATCTCATCCGAGATCTCATTGGGCTACCCGACTCTCGTTTAGATCCAGTGATGCTCGATGCGCAAAAAAAGAAGAAAGCTTTTTTTATGGCTATGAAAAAGCTTTTAATCGAAGCAAGCCATCGAGAGCGTTTGATTTTGTATTTTGAGGATCTACACTGGATGGATGCTTTGAGCTTGGAGCTTCTTCACTTTCTCATGAGCCTCACCCAGTCCAACCCAGTGATGATCTATGCCAGTTTTAGACCCGATTTTAGCCACGATTGGGCCTCTCAGTCGAACTTCAATCAAATCAGTCTGCGGCCTTTACAAAGCGAGGAGTGCCTGGATCTCGTCCGAGAATTGCTCGACATCCACACTCTTCCTCCTGCGCTTGAAAACATCGTTCTTACACGCGCCGATGGAAACCCTCTGTATATTGAAGAAATCATTAAAAGCCTTATCGAAAGCGAAGATTTACAAAAAACAAATACGGGCTGGCATCTACAGGATGATCTTACACCGACCGAGATTCCGAGCACAGTGCAGGGACTCATTGCCTCTCGTATCGACAAGCTCGATGAAACAGAAAAGATTTTTCTGCAATATGCCGCAGTGATTGGGCGTGAATTCAGCCCTGAGCTTCTTGATTTGGCTCTAGGAGGACGGCCCGAAATTGAACTGATTTTAGAGAAACTTAAAAAACGTGAGCTCATTCATGAACGCAATCTCGATACGGGCAAGGTGGTGTTTATTTTTAAACATGCCCTTGTTCAAGAAGTCACTTATCAAGGTATTCTCAGAAAGAAACGGCGACTCTATCATGAGCGCGTGGCACTTGCGATTGAACATCTAACGCATGCGCTCGACCGACAAGCGGCAGATGAGTATGTAGAGATGCTGGCCCATCACTTTCTTCAAGCAGAGCTTTCGTCTAAGGCCACTCATTATCTTTCTCTGGCCGGAGACAAGCTGAAGTCGAGCTTTAACCATAAAGATGCAATCAAGCACTATCGAGTCGCCATTGAGCTCATCGAGGCAACTCCCCATAACTCGGAGATCGATCCGAATCTGATCCTGAAGCTTTATTATGATGTGGCTTTTCTCCATATGAAGACCGAACCTGATACCGCTGAGAAGTACTTTCGGCAGATTCTCGCTCATCCTCAAGCCGCTCATGACCCCGTGCGAAAGGCGCGAGTGTTTCGAGCGATGAGTGAAATCGCTAAAGACCGTGGACAAATCGAAGAAGCTCTTCAGCTTCAGCACCATGCCCTGGAGGTCAGCCAAAAGTATGGAGACAAAGAGGGTGAAATTCGCACCTTCAAGACGATGGGTAACGCCCTCGCGCTGAGACGAGACTCCTTTGATCAGGCCATCGAGCATCTCTCGCGAGGCCTTGAGGGCGCGCGCCAGTTGAAACAACCGATTTTGGTGGCTGAATTTTTGAATGATATTTCAATTCTCTATATTGACCGCAATTTACTCGACTCCGCAGAAGCCGCTCTCCAGCAAGTCATTGAAAGTGCTCAGCGAGAGAACAAATTGATTCCCGTCCTCGTCAACTCCACCATCAACATGGGAGTGATTCACTATTATCGCGCCAATTATAGGGATGCTCTTAAATGCTGGGAAGAATCTACGACTCTCGCCCTGAAATTGGGAGATCTTAAAAACTACATGATCTCACGCCACAATGTGGGCGAAATTTTAAGAGAGTTCGGCAAGATCCCTGATGCTCTAGCAGCTTTTCAAGAGAGCTATCAGATGGCCATCGATTTAGGATACGAGCCCTGGCAAATCAACAATCTGGTTTTGATTGGTTTCTTGCTGACCAAACAAGGCAAGGAGCAAGAGGGCTTGCGGATTTTGAATGAGGTACTGAGGAGAGCTCACGATAAAAAGTACTGGGCCTACTACTGTGACGCGCTGTTTTATTTAGGAATCTTTTATCGAGATCGTCAGGACTATGCCAGAAGTCTTGAGGCTCTGCAGACGGGTCTTGCCAAAGCCAAGGAGCTCGAAATGATGCAGCTGGTGAGTCGCTTTGAACCGATTATTGAAGAACTTCGAAAGGAATCCCAAATGGCAGAGGCAAAATCATGAGCGCAAATCCTGTATGGCAAAAGCTGGATGAGCTTTTTGAGTCTCGCCCTTGGACCAATTGGCTATCCACCCTTCAAGCCATGAGCTCCTCTGATGTTCAGCTCGACGATCTAGCTCGGTCGGCAAGGACTCTTGCCGATCTCTATGCAGGCGCTGGTAGTTTGAGCAAAAAAACAAAAGCGATAGGTTACGGCCTGCTCGCCGGTCTCGCCTATCTCAAAGCGCTTCGAATCGCACCTGCGATGGCGATGTGCGATTGGCTCAGAAGCCTTCATGACACTCGAGGTGTGGTGGAGTATTTGGAGAGCGAAATCTCCCGACAGGTCTGCAACGCTCCAACGCAAAAGGTGCCAGAACTGAATCAGGAAACACGAGAGCAAGATCGCGCGATGATCGAATATCTACGCGAAAGCTTTAAGTCAGAGAAAATCTCTCAGTACCCGCAAGCTACATATCCTTTTTTTGCTGAACTTCCGATGGATGAGGTGAATGCACTCATCAAAAGGGCGCGAAATCGGCAGCTCCATAACCAAGAAAATTTGTTTTCGGAGGGCGATCGCCCAGATTCCTTCTTTTTGGTGGCTGAGGGAATCGTCGAGCTTCAGTCCGAGTCTGGATTTAAAAAGAGCTTTCAAGAGGGCGAGTTCTTTGGAGAACTGGGAGTGATTGGCAATATGAATCGCACGGCCAGCGCTCATGCGCAGGGCCCTGCGGTCGTCATCGAGTTTTCAAAACATTTACTGGTCGATCTTTTTATCCAGTTTCCAGAGCTTGAGCAAAAAATACTTCGCTATTTTTATTTGAGACTTTTTTTACTAAAAGTTCGGCAGGATCCCCTCTTGAGAAACATGCCTGAAAAAGACCAACTAGAATTCTTCTACACTTTTAAACCGGGCCTCTTGAAAGCCGGCAAAACGCTCTTTAGCGCTGGAGATTTTAGCGATTCCTTTTTTTATCTCTTAGCGGGCCAGTGGGAGGTCCATCGATCTGACGGCATCATTTTGCTGCAAGGTCCCGGAGATTTTGTGGGCGAGAGCGGCTTTCTACACAAGCGCCCCCGAAACGCGACAGTCATCGCCGTCACCGATTGTCACTATCTTCAGTGCGAAGAGGGACTGTTTAAAAGTTTTGGCAGGAGCTTTCCGAAAATTGAGGATCTTTTGCGACGATTGGCCGATGAGCGACGTGATCCGACTCAGACTGACCCGGCCATGCTGATCGGATGATGACCAAGGCATAGGCCTACGGTTCCGTTGATTTCGCTTCATCGCTAGATCCCGAAGGCGACAGAAGACTGCCGAAGCGCAGACACCATCTTATCCCTGTCGCGTAGAGACAATGCAGTGTCCTAGCACAGCTTTTAGTGATCTATACCGCCCAGTGTCGAAGTGGGTTTTCAGGTAATCTGATAGTGAATTTATGAGTTTAAAGAAGATTCTCATCGGTCGAGAGGATTCGAATAGCGTTGTGATTGCTGAAACATCTGTGAGTCGAGTTCACGCAGAGCTGATCGATAGCAGTAAGAAGCTTTACCTTAAAGATCTTGAATCCAAAAACTCTACCTTCATCATCCGTGAGGGAATTCACATTCTTGTAGGCAGCGATCCAGTCGAGCTTCGCGTGACAGATCAAGTCTGCTTTGGTCTGACGGGTCCTTACAAGCTCGCTCAGTTAACGCCGGCATTTCAGACTCAAGTCATTCTTTTGGCTCCACAAAAGCCCATCGAAGAGAAACGAGAAAGCAAGACCTCGACTGCGGTAGTACGACCCACGAAGTATCGTTGTCCGTCCTGCGGCTCCATCGTGAAAAACACGTCAAAGCTCTGTGAGCATTGTCAAACTCATCTATGAATCAAGCAGTCTCAAGCTTAAGTCTTCGATCCCTGAGTCACATGGTCCTCTGTAACCTGTTGGGATTTGTGCTCATCTTTGCTTCCGCCCTCATTCTTCCGCCATTTCTGCGAAATATGTTCTATGGGGGAGACATCTGGGCTGATCCCATCTGGTTTCAAATGTTTATGTGGATTCCCTTTTTTGTAGGGATCTCGATTCTGATGCAGCGCTTTAAAGAGCAAGGTCTTATGCTTAAAAGTCTCAGCTCTAAAGATTTGCTGACGGGTGCTGCAGATGAAATCCTTGGCCCCCGAGACCTTAGCGCCATTCTTTCTAAAGCCCGCGATGGCTCTGATCAACCCGAGGCGGTCGGCAAGAGAATCATTGAGCAAGTCATTCTTCGATACCAGACTGCGAAGTCCACAGATCAAGCCAGCAGTATGCTCGGCAGTTTAATGGACCTTTTGTCACATCGATTTGATCTGCAATATAATTTTGTTCGCTACATCTCGTGGCTGATGCCCAGCCTCGGCTTTATGGGCACAGTCTACGGAATCTCGCTTGCCGTGGGAGTCGTTGGTGGGTCTCGACCAGATGATCCAAGCTTGTTGCCCAGTATCGCTAAGAGCTTGGCGATTGCTTTTGACACAACTCTTTTGGCTCTCGTTCAGACATCCTTGATGCTGTGGATTCTGAATGTACTAGAGAGCCGCGATGAACGTTTCGTCAATCAGCTCAGTGAATATGTTCAAACAAAATTGATCAATCGACTAGAGTGATTTCAGATGAGGGCAAAGAAAAATCGAGAAATCAATGTCTTCAGCACTTCGGCGATCGATCTTTTTGCCTCCTCCATGGGCGTTTTTATTCTTCTGGTTGTAATCACCTTACCCTTTTACACCAAGACCAGCACGACCAAGTCGCAGGATTTACAGCTTAAAGAAAAAGAAATCCAAGAGCTTCGACAGCAGCTTAACGCAGAGCTCAAAAAAATTGAGCCTCTCCAAAAACAGATTGAGGAGTTGAAGAAAATCAAACTACCCGCCGAGCCCAAAACCCTACCCCCTCCAGATGATTCTACAGAGCTTAAACAAAAAGTGGCTACACTCCAAAAGCAAGTCGAGGCGCGTGAGGAGGAAATCAAAAAAATTCAGGACTCCTTAGAAGAAATGGAAAACCAAGAGAAGACGATCGAAAGTCTTGAGGAGCAACTCGAAAAAGTGAAAGCGATTCAGCTGAGACACTTTCTGGTGATCGTTTTAAAGTGGTCGACCGAAAGACATGACATTGATTTAGAACTTCAAAGCCCAGAGGGGCTTACTTATAACTTCAAGACAAAAAACCATGCCAAGGGCAGCGGTCAATTCGCTCTGGATTCTCGAACAGGCCCCGGAGCAGAACTTTGGCAATCCGCTAATGCCCCGTCTGGTCGATACAAAGTTCGAGCCTCCTTTTACAACAATTACGGTAATAAAAGCCCGGCTAAGATATCGCTCACGGCTCTGTCTCAGACGGGCACTTATGACCTGCCGGCTTTTGAAATGGATTTTGATAAACAAAAAAATAAAGAGATTACTTTTACTCTCGCCGACGACGGCAAGATAAACTTTGAATAGGAGTTGGTATGTTATCATTGCTGTTCGGGCTCACGATCATCTCTTCAGTCGCTGAGGACGACACGATCTCAGGAGTTCTTTCTGCTGATCCGGTCATGCCGGCAGAAATGAAACTCGTTTGGACAGCTCATGAAACTGGATTTGAGGAACTCTTCATCCATACGAGCGTTCAGCTCCCCAGCGAGCTCGCTTCACAAGATCTAGCCCCCAGTCTCGGCTCAAAAATCATTGAAGAAAGCGAGCCTGGCAAGCTGCAGTTGGTAATGCCTGGAACGCAAGAGTTACTGAGGAACAGCTCAGGTGACCAGGTTCTTGCTCTAAAAGTTCAGAGT
Source organism: Bdellovibrionota bacterium (assembly GCA_044351695.1). Taxonomy (GTDB): domain Bacteria; phylum Bdellovibrionota; class UBA2394; order UBA2394; family UBA2394; genus JBILFF01. The sequence goes on along the minus strand of JBILFF010000098.1, from coordinate 1,241 downwards.
CTGAGCTCTCCATTGATTTCTAAAAATTGTACCGGGCTTGATGTGGAATTGGTTGAAACGGAGAGAATTCCTCCCTCTGTTTACATAGGCATTTACTGCTCTCGTGGCGAAGACCAAAGTCTCAAATTTTGGATCACAGCTCCCGCTGACGTTCGCTGGGGCGAAACCTCAATCTTCGAACAATCCGGAAAGGGCGAGCGATGGCGCGGATACTCCATCCAGAACTTTACACCCATCGAGAGCGAACTGATCCATGCCACCTTTGGTTTCTACACTGAGGACGCAAGTTTCGGGCTCAAACTCGTTCAAAAACCTAATGCAGAGTTACTAGCAAAAGAGCGAGAAGCTCGAGAAAAGATCATCCAGCTTGAAGAAGAGAATCGCATCAGCGAGCTTCGCCGTCAGGAAATAGAGTGGAGAAAACAAAAACTTCAAAAAGAAAATGTTGACCTGGTCACTGAAGCCACAGCGGCAAGAGAAAGAGAACGTCTTGTCAAAGCAAGCCTTAGTCTCGGTGGAGTGATGATCGACATCAAGACGAAAACGACAAAAAAGAAAAGCTATCAAGGACTTTTTGCTTTAGAAGGAGCGACGCGCCCCCTCCTGTACACTTTGGGATTCGGAGGAGGTTTTAAATACGCTCCTCCAATCGGAAAGATGAGCTTATGGGACCTGAGTGTTCAGATGCAATCGACGTGGAACTTTGGAGATGCAACGATTCGGCCTGGCCTTGGATTTCACACTTTTGGAATCGACTACACAGCCAAAAGCCTCGCGTTTCGGCATTCTAGCTTAGGCTTAGATTTGTTTTTTCAGTACGGTAAGAAATATCAGTTTTGGGCTCTCGTCTCCTCGAGCGGTCTTCTCCCCCCGGGGGATTCTCGCTACCTGAGTGGAAGTGTGGGATATCGATTTCCTTTTTGGAAGTTTTTAAATGTGGGGCCTCGAGCTAGCTATCAGTACATCACGTACCCCGACGCTCAAGGAAAATTTCAACAGATGATTGCCGGTTTCGATGTGGGCTTCTAAAGGAAAAAAATGAAACGCAACTTGAAGGTGATTGGAGTTTTGTTTGCGCTTTTAGTGAGTAGCTTGATCATCATTTGGTCCAAGCGCAGTCTCGACGATAAAACTGCAGCGATTTCAAAGACAACTTCTCAAAATCAACTTTCAGATCCCGCCCAGGCCTCTAAAGCCACTCCTCACCCGAGCCAAAAGTCCACCCTGAGCGTAACGCCGGT
>JBILFF010000001.1:0-147508 GCA_044351695.1 Bdellovibrionota bacterium | reverse complement strand
TGGAGACGAGCTGGATTTTTAAAGACTGGCCCTTTCGCACAGGCCTTAAGCTCGCGACTACCCCCAAGTAGTCTACGGCTAGGACAAAAAGTGGATTTGACGAAAGACCGTGCGTCGACGGTCTTGTGCTCGGGCTCAGAAGCGGCTGCAATCTTAAAATCTCTACCGGCTCCTTGGAAGATTCAGCGGGGCCAAATTTCTTATTGGAAGAGCCCTGAATCTCTGCGCAGGCTTCGCGCTCCAGTTGTGTACGGGGGTTATGTGCTTCCAGCTCACGACGAGCGACAGATTGCCGGCAGCACCTACGAATACAGCGATCAAACAGAGGTGACCGCGGCGGACCACTCAAAGATTCTTAGACAAGCACAGGAGGCCTTGAAATTTTTGGAATGGCCTCAGATTGTCGGTGGTCGCGCAGCCGTTCGACTGGGGATACGAGATGCCCTTCCCCTGCTCGGAATATGGGATGAGCGGCTGCTCCATATCGGCCATGGCTCGAAGGCCTATTCTCATGCGAGTTGGTGTGCCGAGGTCTTGAGTTCGGAACTGACTGGTGTCGTTGCGCCTTTGGGCCGCCGCCTTCGCCAATCTCTGCACCCTCAAAGATTTGCACCGGCGAATTAGGCAGTGCTATCGTTTAGGCTCGTATGACTGAGTACATCAAAGGACTAGACGTCGAATCTTTACCTAAACATTTCGAATCACAGATAGCAGAAAAGAAATGGGACGAAGCCTGGGAGGCCTCCAGAATTTACTCTTACGATCCTCAAAAAACGAGAGATCAGAATTTTGTCATCGATACACCGCCTCCCACGGTCTCGGGCTCTTTGCATATCGGTCATGTGTTTAGCTACACCCACACAGACATCATCGCTCGACAACAGCGGATGTCTGGCAAGAATGTTTTTTATCCTATGGGCTGGGATGACAATGGCCTTCCCACAGAGCGCCGCGTGCAGAACATGTTTCATGTACGATGCGATCCTAAGCTTGCCTATGATCCTCATCTCAAAATCGAGCCGCCTACCGATCAGCAGCAAAAAGAACGACCACGCGTGATTTCGCGCAAAAATTTTATTGAACTTTGTCATCGAGTGACTCGCGAAGATGAGCGTGCTTTTATGGGGCTCTTTCGACGAGTGGGGCTATCTGTCGATTGGAAGTATGAGTACGCCACAATTGATGAAGAGAGTCGAAAGCTAGCACAGTACAGCTTCTTGGACCTCTTTGAAAAAAACGAAGTCACTCAAGTAGAGGCTCCTACCATGTGGGACATCGACTTTCAAACAGCTGTCGCTCAAGCCGAAGTCGAAGATCGCCCCCTGGCTGGGGCTTTTCATCATGTAGAGTTTGCGGTGGATGGGGGCGGAAAGTTCACGATTGCCACCACGCGCCCCGAGCTACTTGCGGCTTGTGTGGGAATCACCGCTCACCCGGATGATGAGCGATATAAGTCTCTCTTCGGAAAACAGGCCATCACTCCCTTGTTTGAAATTCCTGTCCCCATCTTTCCAAGTGAGTTAGCCAATCCCGAAAAAGGTACGGGCATCTTGATGGTTTGCACTTTTGGAGACTCCACGGATGTTCAGTGGTGGCGAGAGCAAAAACTTGAAACTCGGCAGATTATTGGACGCGACGGCCGAATTCTCTCGATTGAATTTGGCAGCGCCTCTTGGCCATCTAAAAATCCCATCAAGGCGCAGCAAAATTTTGCAAGTATCGCGGGTAAAACCGTCAAGCAGGCTCAAGCCGCTACAGTAGAAATGCTCAAAGCGCCCGGCAGCTCAGTGACGGGATCCGATCGCGCTTTAGTTCAAGACCCCCAACCGATTCAGCATGCGGTGAAGTTTTTTGAAAAAGGAGATCGGCCCTTAGAATTCATGACGACTCGCCAATGGTTTGTGAAGCTCCTCAAACACAAGGACTCCCTACTTGAAATGGGAGAAAAAATTTCTTGGCATCCTGAGTTCATGAAATCGCGCTATCGAAATTGGACCGAAAATTTGGCGATCGATTGGTGTATTAGTCGGCAACGCTATTTTGGAGTACCCATTCCTGTCTGGTATGCGATTGATGCCAAAGGGCAAATCAGATTTGATCAGGTGCTCTTACCCAAAAAGGAACAGCTCCCCATAGATCCCATGTCGGACGCGCCCGCGGGCTTTCAAGAGAATCAAAGAAATCAAGCGGGAGGATTTGCAGGTGAAGCTGATGTTTTTGATACTTGGTTTACCAGCTCTCTGACTCCTCAAATCGGATCGCGCTGGATTTTTGATCAAAGCCGACATCAAAAACTTTTTCCGGCAGACCTTCGTCCGCAAAGTCATGAGATCATTCGAACGTGGGCATTTTATACGATTGCAAAAGCCTATCTTCATGAAAAAGAAATCCCCTGGAAGAACATTGCGATCTCTGGGTGGATTCTGGATCCAGATAGAAAAAAAATGTCGAAGTCCAAAGGCAACGTCATCACACCGATGCACCTACTCGACGAATATTCAGCCGATGGCGTGCGATACTGGGCAGCTTCTGCTCGATTAGGAATGGACACGGCCTTTGATGAGCAAGTTCTCAAAGTGGGCCGAAGACTCACCACCAAACTCTATAATGCCGCCAAGTTTGTTCTTCAGCAGTCAGGTCCCAGCGGAAAGCCCGTTGAAGAACTCGACTTGGCCTTTCTCGCTTTGCTCAAAAAAACAGTGGAGCGTAGCTCTCAAAGCTTTCAAGAGTTTAATTTTGCGCAAGCCCTTCAAGACACGGAGAAGTTTTTTTGGACTCATTTTACCGACTCCTATATCGAACTTGCCAAAAATCGCGCCAAGGGCGGCGAAGCATTTAGCGCAAGCGCACAGGCCTCGGCTCTTGTCACTTTACGATTTGGGCTCGATGTCATGCTGCGATTATTTGCACCCTTTTTACCCTATATTTGCGAAGAGATTTGGTCTTGGACAAACTCAGAATCGATTCATAAAGCGCCATGGCCGAAGCCTTCTGAGTTTAAGGATTTCAAATCTACTCGGGATGAGCTTATTTTTGCCGATGCGATGAATGCTCTTTCGACGATTCACAAACACAAGACAGAGAATGGAATGACCGTGGGCTCCCCCGTAGCGCACCTCAAGCTTTTAGCACCCAGTGCGTCGGCGGAGCGACTCACCCATAGCCTCAAGGATCTTAGTTCTGCCTCTCGAGTCGAGCGATTGACTCTCGAGGGCCGAGCCGATCTTGAGACTTATCGAATCGAGTTGGCCTAGAATTATTGAGTCTAGGCCCGATTCAGCCCTCTCTAAATTTGATTCCACAACCGACAGCTTTGGTTTGCGAAGGATCCACTTTTTCGCCCTTGACCAACTGATCAATCGCATTTTTCAAAAATGGTCGCTTCTCTTTACCTGCTCGATGATCATCATCAAAGGCCCCCTTATAAACGAGCACCCCTTCTTTATTAAAAAGAAAAAACTCGGGCGTCTTTGTAGCCCCAAAGGCTCTGGCCACAGCAGAAGTAGCGTCGACCACATACGGAAACTTAAAGCTTTTCTGCTGTGCTCGCTCTTTCATTTTTTCAAAACTGTCTTCTGGATATTTTTGGGCATCATTAGAGTTGATTTGAATCACAGCCAAACGGTCCATCACCGAATTTCCCAAATCACGAATCCGGTCTTCCCAAGCTTTGACATAGGGACAATGGTTGCAACTAAAAATCACTAAGGTTCCATGAGGCCCCTTCGAACTATTAAGATCGTGGATCCTGCCATCGACCCCCTTCATCGCTGTGACTTTTGGATCGAGCTTAGGCATGCGATCACCAATATTGAGCGCTAACGCGCCTGAACACCACAGACTAACTAACAAAATAAATCCCATCGTTTTCATGATCACTCCTTTATCTCCATTACTCGTTCAACCGCATTCGAAAACTCTTCGAGGCTTGCATCTCCCATCCAGAAATCTTTAAGCTCTCCGTTTTTGTTATAAATAAAGGTCGCGGGCAAAGCCCCCGTCCAATTGGAACTGAGCTGAGAGACAAATTCGTTATCTGCCTCGGCTTTGATATAGGTCTTAAAATCAACACCTTGCTCGCCCAAAAACTCTAGAACACGCGCGCGATCCTCTTCTACATCAGCCGAAACAAGCACCAAATTTAGATCTGGGAATTTCTTTCGCAGCTCGAGAAGAAAAGGAAACTCTTCAATGCAGGGCTGACACCAAGTAGCCCAAATATTTACAAGACTCACTCGACCGCTTTGCTTCACTAAATCCAAAACCTTTGCTGAGCTCACATCTTCAAGCTCAATACCCTCAACTCTCACGGCACTTGTATCCGGCCGAGACACGCTACTCCTGTAAATCAAAGCGGCGACGACCAACCCCACCAACGCTGCCATAATCACTAGCGGCCACTTGGGCGGTCTGGTCATGGGATTTGATTCAACTCCTAACATACAAACTCCTCTGTCCGTATCGGCGATATCGCGATCGACTTACGAGATTATCGCTTTCCAGGCTCTGCTGAAAGGACTATCCGAATACTATGGCAGTGCTCAATTTAAGGCACTTGATTTTGGTCCGTCATGCGCATCGCGACAACTCTTTGCGATCTGAAGATAACGGGCTTTCAGAGCTCGGTCAGGCTCAGACCTTAAAGCTTAGTCAGAATTTACAGTCTCGTTTTGATCTATCGAATTGCATTTGGGATTCCAGCCCTAAGAAGCGCTGCATTGAAACCATCGCCCCGCTTGCCATGGAGCGCCTTCAGATTTCTGAACTCCTCGATGAACAAAAGAGTGGGGAAAGTTTTGCCGACTTTGATGAACGCATATCGAGTTATCTGACATTTTGGCAGAAGTCTTTAGAGCCCCTGAGAATTGCCTGTAGTCATGGAGACTGGATTCCCGAAGCCACACTGAAGCTCACCGGCCTCCGAGTGGATCTGGGCAAAAGCGGTTACGCCCTTTTTTCACTTGATGCGCAGGGCAAGGTCACTTTGCAAGATCTGCTTCTAACCGCGGATCTACTTTCTTAATCGATTTAGTAGACGGCTTCTCGAATCTTAGCGCTCAGATAGTCTAAAACCCAGACCACAATCGCAATGGCCAAGACAATCGTTCCCACCTGATACCATCGCGCTTGCAACATATAGAGGTTTAAAAGGTTTCCAATTCCTCCACCCCCCACAAGTCCGATCACAGTGGCCATACGAACGTTAATGTCCCATCGATAAATAGTGAACGACACATAAGGCAGAATAATCTGAGGAACCACTGCGTACCATACCGTCAAAACGCGATTCGCCCCCGTCGCCTCTATGGCTTCGATTGGGCCTCGATCGACGCTCTCGATTTGTTCAGAATAAAGTTTTGCGAGTGAGGCTACCGAGTGCAGCATCAAAGCCATCATTCCAGCGAAGGGTCCCACACCGACCCAAACGCTGAAGATGATTGCCCACACCAAAGGCTCCACGCTTCGTGAAAAGTTGAAAATCACTCTGAAAAAGTTATAAACCGCCATCGTCCAACCGGCCGACTTCATCAAGTTTCGAGCAGTAAAAAAGCTTGCCACAAAGGCTACCGGAACTGCGATGAGGGTGGCCATCAAAGCAATAAAAATCGTCTCGACCATGCTGTTGATCACCGCCGGAATGATCGTCCAGTCGGGCTGAACTAGGCTTCCAAAAATATTTGCCGCTCCCTGAAGTCCCTTCGCACTAAAGAGCTTAATCATATCGATCTTTGTGACGAGAAAACCCGCATACAAAGTGAACAGGACCAAAACGATCGAAAAAATACCCGCCGGGCTTTGCATCCACTTGGAGTCATCGGCTTTTCGGACGGACTTCAAAATTGAATTTGTTCGCTCAACAATTGTGCGACCAATCGAATTTGCAGATCGCGTCCAAAGCGCACCAAAAAACAAAGAGGCCACTGCGATGTAAAAAACGACATTCGCATGCAAAGCCGTCATCTCATAAATTTGGGCTGATAAGTAATAGGCGCCGCCAATAAAATAAAAAATCAAAACGCTGTTGATAAAGACCATGGCGGCCCAGGTCTTCTGCTTCTCGACATTTACCCTAAAGTCTAACAGACTCATGCCCGCATCGACCTGAATCCCGAAAGCCCGCTCACCGTACGAGACCAGAGCAGGCAGCACTGCCCAAGGGGATCGACTCCAAATCCAAGAAATAAAAAAGCTTCCGGCTACGAGAATGGACAGCTCGGCGGTCTGAAGAGCCCCCCAAAAACCAGCCACACTTCCGGTCGCTACCTTGTAAGCGGTGGCCGTAATGCCCAGCAAAGCCGCAAAAATTACGGCAAAATGAAGAACAAGAGAATAGATGAAGAGTCGTTTGTTCTTAGACTCCTGAAAAGCTCGAAAAAGATCTGGTCCCAAGCGCGAAATCTCAGCGGATCTCAACTTCTCGAGCTTCTTCTCCGTAGATTTCACGGAACCAGGCTTCATCGATGTCATGGGCTGAGCCATCGAAAACCATCTCTCCTTTCTTAAGAGCGATTACTCTTGTGGCGTACTGGCGAACCAAACTTAAAAAATGAAGATTACAAATAATCGTCTTTCCGAGTTCTCGATTCGCATACTCCAAATAATTCATCACCGAATGAGAGGTCGCGGGATCCAAGCTCGCCACCGGCTCATCTGCTAACAAAATCTCGGGGTCTTGCATCAGGGCGCGTGCGATGGCCACTCGTTGCTGTTGACCCCCGCTGAGTTCGTCCGCACGATTCTTCCATTTATCGGCAAGTCCCACGGTCTCAAGATGCTTGTGCGCACGAGCCCGCTCCTCTGGGGAGAACAGCTCAAACACACCCTTCACTGTGGATGCGCTCCCCAAACCACCAGAGAGCACGTTGGTCAAAACACTTTTTCTTTTAACCAAATTGAAGTGCTGAAAGATCATCGCGATCTTTTGGCGATAGTGTCTGAGCGCTCTTGGATTGAGCTTGGTAATATTGACGATTTGATTTTCGGTTTTGCTATGAAAGAGAACTTCGCCGCTTGAAGGCTCGATCAACCGATTGACACAACGAAGAAGCGTCGATTTGCCCGAACCACTGAGTCCGATAATAGCGACAAACTCTCCGGGCTTGACCTGAAAGCTTACGTCTTTAACGGCATGCACACCGTTGTCGTAAAGTTTGTTTAAACCACCGATATCAAGAATGAATGACATTCCCACCCCATTGGTTTGCGCGATTTGCGATCGCACAGTTCCTTTTTAAACCAGCCCTAAACACTTTTTCCTACTTTACCTGCGCTGCGATGTCGACATTTGACTCAAGGTAAAGCTTACGTATCGCCGAATAAGTATCGTCGGAGGCCGGTACCAAATTGGTTGCCGTCGCGATAATCCAAAGAGCTTCCTTGCCTTCAGGCGTAGCCACAAAGGCCAGAATCGCCTCACGAATCAATTGCTTCACTTTATCGTTTTGAGCGGGGTCCTTAAAAAGGTTACTTCGAATCACCCACGGTTCATTCGGCACCTCTTCGGAAAATCCGATAATTTTGACTTTCTCAGCAACATCGGGAAATTGCTTCAAGACTCGCATGCGCGCATCACGAATTTCTTCGACTTTCTTGCCCCCTTTTTCAATGGTCTCTGCCGGACTGTAATAAGTGGCGCCCGCATCGACCTGGCCCTGGTAAACCATGGTGACTACGTTGTCGTGCTTTTGAGCAAAGATAGACTCACCAATCTTCACCCCTTTTTTGGTCAAAAGCTGATTGGGAAGAATAAAGCCCGAGGTTGAGCTTGGGTCTGTAAAAGCAAAGCGCTTACCGTTTAATTGCTCAATGGAGTTGATGCCACTGTCTGCGCGAGCAATGATCTGAGCTTTGTAGGTTCTCTCTTGACCCTCTGGCCCACGAGCGATCGTAAACATCGGCTCTACCGGATACTTTTTGACGTCTTTTGCTAAAATGTAAGCTGAAGTGGTGAAAGCGGCAAAGTCTGCTTTCTCTGTTCCAAAGGCTTCGACGACTGCCACATAACTTGTCGGAACCGAGCTCTCGACATAAAAACCCTCGTCTTTTCCGTAGAGCGCTTGCGAAAGGTATTTAGCCACAAACTTTTCCATGGGCTTTGATTTTTGAGCAATCTCTTGAGCATCCACCGAGGGAATAAAGTACATTGTTAAGGGGCGTCGTTTGGTGCCCACCTCGGGATCGGCACAAGCAACCGTCGTCAAAGCAATGGCGGCCAAAGAAACAAAAAGGCGAAGGTTTTTGGTCAACATCGGGGCTCCTTTTGGACTGAATAAACTGTCAAACAAGCTAAACTTGGCGCACATTTACCCGAGCTTGCAAAAGCCCACAAGGCCTGGCTGGCGATTTTATGGGCGCCGGAAACGCTGTTAAAACAGCGCCTTAGGTCACCTAGATTCAAGGTTCTGCTGAACAAAGTCCCAATTCACTAGAGACCAAAAGCTCTCAACGTATTTGGCCCGAAGATTTCGGTAATCAATATAGTAGGCGTGCTCCCAAACATCACAGGTCAAAAGCGCTTTTTGACCATGCTTCATGGGCAAGTCTGCATTTGGAGTTTGTGTCACCGCGAGTGAGCCGTCGCCCTTCTTCACCAGCCACGCCCAACCTGATCCAAACTGAGTCAGAGCTTTATCGGTAAAGTCGGCTTTAAATTTTTCAAAAGACCCAAAGCTTTTATTGATGGCCTCAAGCATAGCCCCCTTTGGATCTCCACCACCGGCCGGCTTAAGACCGTTCCAGTAAAAAGTGTGGTTCCAAATTTGAGCCGCGTTGTTAAACACGCCACCCTCCGAAGTCATAATGACTTCTTCTAAAGTCATTTTGGCTTGAGGCTTTCCCTCGAGAAGTTGATTGAGCTTATCCACATAGGCCTTGTGGTGCTTGCCGTAATGAAACTCTAGGGTTTCTTTTGAAATCGTAGGTGCCAAAGCATCTATGGCGTAGGGAAGATTGGGTAGTGAAAAACTCATAAGGGCTCCTCCTAAACTTTAGAAGAAGCTAGCTGAGTCTAGTAAAGAAGAGCAAGGGCGGTTCGCTGAGAAATGCGCGATTGCGTGAGAGCCGCAATTTGAGCCTGCTGGCGAATTTGAGCGGCCGTCAGCTCTGAGGTGCTGGTGGCGAGGTCAGCAGAGGTGAGTTCTTCTCTGGCATCGGTGAGACTTTGCTGTGCGCTGGATTCGGACTCATATTGTTGATCAAATTTTGAAAGCTCAAGACCAACCGCAGAAAGTTTTGAAAGAAGACTTTCGCGGGCTCGATCCAAGACAGAAAGAGACTCTTGCGATCGCTCAGCCTAAGCCAGCGACAAACTTGAAAGGCCCGAGCGCTCACGACCCAAGCCCAGAAAAACTCCCTGGCCACCCGAAAGTACATCGATCAAGCCGTCATTGTTGAAGTCTCCGATTTCAAGTTCTGTGCTTGTGAATGGCGAGCTAAAGCCTCCGACCGGCGCGCCACTTCGGCTCCCAAAGTTGACTCCCCAAGAGCTGTTTGAAATAGAATCAAGCGCACCATCCTTGTTCACATCAAAAAATCGAGCTCCCTGTCCGCCGAGAGAATCATTGAAGTAAGAAAAGCTTGCATTTCCATTGTTGGCGAAAATGTAGGGGACATCGTCAAGGTAGGTGATGTCTAAGTCTCCGTCGAAATCAATATCTACGAGAGAAAAGGAATCCACATTATCGGTGGGCTCTACCAAAAGCTCTGCTGAACCAAAGGTGCCGATTCCGCTATTACGATGAAGATGAATCGCGAGGCCCGTGCCCGTGCTTCTCGTGTGAGAGTAGACCAGATCTTGATCGCCATCGCCATCGACGTCCCCCATTTGAACATCTATAAGTTCATCCGGAGTTGTTTCTGCGATGGTCGCTGAGAGCGAGAATCGCCCCAATCCATCGTTCGAGTAGATCTCGAGAACCTGATCGTCAAGATTCGCCCGAATCAGATCAAGGTCACCGTCAGCATCAATATCTGATGCTGCGACATCGCCTGCGGATTGTGACCCGCCGTAGCTTGTGACCTGGCCGAGTACGCCGCTACCGGAGTTCAGATAAACCTGAAGGCCCTGATCGGATGAGATAATCACATCATCTACGCCATCAGAATTGAGGTCTGCTGCAGTGACCCCCTCGACATTACCACCGAGGCTTGAAGTGCTCGCTGTCTGAAAACTTCCATCGCCTTGCCCCAGCTTGACCCTGACGGAGCCAGCTCCGAGGGCCACATAATCCAAATTACCATCGGAGTTAAAATTGCCCACAGCCAGAATCGAGTCGGATGCAATCGTTGCAACCTGCTGAAACCTGCCCGTGCCAACTTTCTCGCTAAAGACTTCTGAAGCAATCTCAATACCAAGCCTCGACTCTCCCCTCATCCGATCGAACTCCGAAATCAACGCAGAGAATTCTGCTTGAAGTCGAGATCGATCGGCCGCAGAGAGTGTAGAGCTTGAAGCCTCTAGAGCCAGTGCTCGCAATCGCTCGGTGGTCTCAAGCTGCTGCTGAAGCACTGTCTCTTTTTCGCGCTCTAAAGATGAAGCCTGCGTGAGATTCTGAAGCTGCGCCGCCTTACCGCGTGTCGCCGCCTCGAGATTCTGACTCAAGCGGTATCCTACTAAATTTTCTTTCGGATCACGCCAAGCTTGCCCTGTCGAAAGTCGACGAAGCGCGCGCTCTATCACTCGCGTCGTCTCTTTCGCAGCAGGCGCCAAGCCCGGCGAAAAACCATTTATTTTCATATATTCCTTTCTCTTTTTCGTTATGTGTTCATGAATTTAACTCAAGTCACATTTCTCCTTTCATTCGTTCATCCCATCAGGGACTTCTTCAGCTTCGCCCCTTAGAACTGCTGAAGAAGTCCGAGCACCACCTGCATATTCGCATTCGCTTGGCTTAAGGCTGCAATCTGCGCTTGTTGCATGATTTGGTTTTTGGTCAGCTCAGAGGTTTCAAGACCCAGGTCTGCATCTTCGATGCTCGATCGTGAGTCGGTGTAAGCCTCCTCCATGCTGCCGTTGTACTTAGCCGCTTGCTCGAGCTGCGTCATCGAGAGTCCAATGCTCGCTCGCTCTTCAGTGAGAGTATCCAGTGTGTCATCGAGAATGCTCGTGAGCAGCTGCGCGTCTGCAACATTTGAGATCGTCAGATCCGCGAGTGCTGATGAGACTCGAGTGTTACTTTCAAAGAAGAGAACGGCATTTGAGGCTGAAGCGTTGAGCATGAGATCTACGACCCCATCGCCATCCACATCGCCCACCGACATCTCTGCGGTGTTTGTCGCTGTGATTGTTGAAGACACTGTAAATGTGCCCGCACCATTCCCAGAGTAAAGATAAGCGTTGGCTGTCGTGCGACCCACGAAATCCAGATTGCCGTCGTTGTTAAAGTCGGCCAGCTGAAGGTCGAGGAGGCCCGCGGTTAAGGAGCTCGTCACGGCTGCAGCCGCAAAGCCACCCGCTCCGTCTCCCAAACGCACCAAGACGTTTGATGAACCAGTACCACTCGCAATCACATCGAGATTTCCGTCGTTGTTGATGTCACGCACGTTGCTATTGATGGTCGTGGTCGCATCCGAAGCATCAAATGTCGCACCGATACTAAAGCTTCCGCTTCCATCATTGATCATCAGCTGAGCAAAGCCGTCATTGCCTGAGTTGTTACCAACATCCACCGTAAACACATCAATATCGCCGTCGTTATCAAAGTCTCCAACGTCGATATTGTTTGATGCATAGTCGGCGCCGGTCGTTGAATAGCTTACTGCTGTGCCAAAGGTTCCGTCTTTGTCGTTTAGAAGCACTTGAAAGCTAGAGGTGGCCGTTCCTACAACGAGGTCATTGTATCCATCACCATCTACGTCAGCGATTTTGAATTCTGTCGCTGCTGCTTCTGTGATATCGTATGTTACTCGCTGTTTTAGCGTGCCATCTCCGTTGTTGATGAAGACCTCAATGGTGTTTGCCGTATCATCGGTAACCACCACATCGATCGCGCCATCGTTATTGAGATCGCCCACCTCCATTTTGATTGGAGCGGCGCCTCCGGTTTGAGTGACTCGCGGAGAGAAGGTTCCGTCTCCACGGTTCTTCAAAACCGAGATCGTCGTTCCGTCATCGTCGGCTGTGATGATATCGAGATCGCCATCACCGTCCATATCGGCCAAGGCGTTGTCATCATTCACCGTTCCCACAGAGATCGTGACCACCGACTTAAAGGTTCCCGCACCAATCGTCTTTGAAAAAGCCGAAGAGGCCTGCAAGCTGGAGAGAGTAACATCGAGACTATCGTTTTCTCCCGCTCCAATCTGCATGGTTTTGGTTCCGAAGCTTCCGTCTAAGAGCTTAATTCCACCGAATTCGGTTTCATTCGTAATTCGATTGAACTCGTCCATCAGAGCATTCAACTCGTTGTTCAGCTTGCTTCGGTCGCTTGACGAGAGCGTACCATTCGCCGCCTGAACCGAGATTTCGCGCATTCGCTGCACGATATCGGACTGCACCGAAATCGCCGCGTCTGCTGTTTGTAGCAATCCGATCGACTGGTTGATATTTAAGTTCGCCTGCTGGATTCCTCGAATCTTGGACTCCAGTCCGACGATCGTTGAGTATCCTGCCACATCGTCGCGAGCAGAGTTGACTCTCTTGCCCGTCGACAATCGCTGCAGCGATCGCTCAATCAATCGACTCGTCTGTGCCATCCCATTGGAGATTCCCAGCGAAGCAGATGAATTGATCCTCATATTTTTCTCCTTTTACGTTTTTCTTTGTTGTCACCGAGTCTCAGATCCACCCCTTGACCACCTCGGAGCAGCGCCCCAAGACTCAGTAAACAACCCCTGTACCCGGAAGACCTCGTCGCCCCACTCATTGACGCATGAGGGTCGATCTGAAGAGCGCCGCACAAAGTACTCGAAGCTCTTAAACTTCTTTTTCTTTGTGCAACCCGCATCATCTCAACCTCTCTGCGTCAGTCTTTGACGCGAATAAGCTTCCATCGCTAGTCGTCGTCTCTGAAAGGCCTTTGTGCAGAGCGCATTTTAATGACGCACACCAAAACTTGCGGGAGGCGCGCGCGTTCGCGGCCCCCAGCGTTGGCGCATCAATCAAAAAGCGATGCAGCAATTTCAAAAACGAGTCCGACATTCTCCGCTCCCTTCGGAACGGTGGCGTTTTTCTGCGCTTAGATGCCCAGCGTTTTAGGCTTGAGCCTATGAAAGGATTAGAGAAAACAGGTCTCCCCTCAAAAGCGTCAAAGATTAAAGCGCCGCAGCAATCTAAGGTACAAAGCCGCATTCTACGGACAGTTCGGCGCAGGCTGCATCGCCCGCAAGGCTCACCGTGAGTTAAATGAATTTTATTGAATAATGGCGGTAGATTAGATTGCTTGCTCTCTTCGCATCATTTGGTATTTTGACGCGTATGAAGATTTTAAAAGCTGATTATCGCTCGGCGTCAGGCCCCAAAGACTTTGTGCAATCGCTTCGAGACACTGGCTTTGCGGTGGTGACCAATCATCCGATCTCTAGCCTCTTGATCGATCAAGTGTATGCGGACTGGAAGCACTACTTTGCCAGCGACGAAAAAAAAGCTGATCTTTTCGATAAAGAAACCCAGGCCGGATATTTTCCGTTTCGATCAGAAAACGCCAAAGACAATCCCAAGAAAGATCTGAAAGAGTTTTTTCATATCTACCAGGGGAAAAAATTTCCAAAAAATATGGGCTCAGCAACGTGGGATCTTTATGGAGCACTGATGGCTCTTGGTCGAGACCTGCTTCAGTGGATTCAGGACAGCTCGCCCGAGGAACTGCGCGCACACTACTCGATGCCTTTGCCGCAGATGCTGGATGGATCTCAAAAGAATTTGTTTCGCATCATCCACTATCCACCACTGACAGGGGTTGAGGAAGAGGGTGCGGTGAGAGCTGCTGCGCATGAAGATATTAATTTAATTACGCTTTTGCCAGCCTCCACGGCCATGGGATTACAAGTCAAAGATCTTGAAGGTCAGTGGCATGAGGTCCCGGGCAACTACGGAGACATTGTGGTGAACGTCGGCGATATGCTTCAAGAAGCGAGCGGCGGATATTTTGTATCAACCACACACCGTGTAATGAACCCTTCGGGCGAGCTTGCCAAAAAGCCACGCTACTCGATGCCTCTGTTTATTCATCCACAAGACGATGTGCGGCTCTCAGAGCGCTACACGGCGATCGCCTACTTGGAGCAGCGGCTACGAGAGATTGGCCTAAAAGCTTAGCGAAAACTCAAGAACTCTGCGCGCGTGGCAGGATCTCTAAATTGACCCAAGAGACAGCTCGTCACCATTTCTGCGGGCGACTTTACTCCACGCATCGCCATACACTGATGAGAGGCTTTCACAATCACCCCCACACCATGTGGGTGCAAATGCTCCATGATGGCATTAGCAATTTGTTGCGTGAGTTTTTCTTGGACTTGCAAGCGACGCGAAAAACACTGAACGACGCGACCAATTTTTGAGAGACCCACCACTCGATCGCGCGGCAAATAGCCCACGGTCGCGACCCCATGAAACGGCAGAAGATGATGCTCACAAAGCGACCAAAATTCGATATCTCGAACCACAACCATCTCATCGCAAGCCTCCGCAAAGGTGGTCGATAAAATTTGTTGGGGATCTTGCTGATAACCCTCCGTCAGCTCCAAAAAACTTTTTGCTACACGATAAGGCGTTTTGAGCAGACCCTCTCGAGCCGTGTCCTCTCCAATATATTCTAGGATCTTTTTAACTGCCGCTTCAGCCTCTTCGCGCGTTGTTTTGGTCATCTGTGAAACCTATGGCGACTTATGTTTGGGATCAAGGCGAACAGATGAATTTGTAAGCAAATAGACCAAGCCCCTTTTCCCACGAGCCGGTGCGCGCCACCACCCCTAATCTCCCGATTACTCAAAGCTTTTTACGCCCATTGTCGCCCCACAGATTTTGGCCTAAGAAAGCGCTATGTGGCGGGTGTCTATGGCCTGGAGCCTTGGTCTTTGGAGCGTCCTCTTGTGTGGTCTTTTTGCGGTGGCCGGATGCTCATCTTCGTCCACTTCGTCCACTTCACCCCTGCCTACCCAAGCACTGCCAGAGTTTAGCGCTGCGGAATTTGACGATGATCTTCAGGCGCTCTTTCGCATCCAACAAGAAAAAGATTTGCTTCGACAAAAAATGGAAACGGGCGAAGTGCGCATGACGTCGGAGATGCTTGTTGAAAAGTATGAAGGCTGGCTGATTGAAGTCGTCGACTTTCAAAAAAAGTATTCGGGAAGATTTTTGATTCGAAATGACTACTCAAAAACACTTCGTACGCCCACGCTGCGCGATCAGCTAAACGATTCGACTGTTTATGAGACCAGTCTGAACGAAAAGCAAAAAGAAGAACTCCAAAAGCTTATCGATGGCTTGATTCAGAAAAAACAAGAGTTCACAGAATTCAAAAAAACAAATGGAGGCTCTGCCTTAGTCGTTGATTTTCATAGCCCCACACGCCCCGCTCGACGAATGCGCCCCGCTGACCCCTCACAGTTTTTTGATCAAAAAATAATTCCCTATCTGGCCGTGGAGAGGCCCGGCCTGGTGCGTGGGTACGTAAGCCTTTCTAACCAGCCCTACCGAATACCCTTTGGTGATGTGTGGTTGGCCGCTTCAAAAAACAAGGCCCTTCAAGAAAAGTTGATGATTCCTGACTCAGCCCTTCACACTCACTCTCGCTGCCGCAGTCAAAAACTCCCCGATCCAGCCCTCACCTCGACATGCACCAATGCTCGCGGCGAGTTTGAGTTCTCTAAGCTTCCACCGGGACGCTATGTTGTGAGCTCTCAGTGGGGTGCTTCTCAGGCCGATTTTGAGATCGACCTTAAAAGCGAAGAGATTGCTCTACTTGAAATAAAGCTGCCGAGCCCCGATGCCCTGCCGATGACCTTTGAACTCGATGGTGTCGGAGCAGAGGAGTTTTTAGTAACTGGTCTAGGGCGCCTGGGCTTAAGCAAACACCGCACGCAAGAGCCCATAAAAATGCGAATGCAAATCTTTGACCACTTCTCCGAGACTCAGGCGCCGAATGATCCTGGCTTTCTCATGGCGCGCGTATTACCCGGCAGGCTCAAGGATTTCTTGCAAACTAGACCTTGCTGGTCCCATCGATCGAAAAAGATTTTACCTCAGTGTATTTCTGAAGAAGACGAAATCGAGTGGCCCATCACTTTGGATAAAGATTTAGATTCTTTGTCGCGCCAAAGGAGTAAGGGCTTTGTGGCAGTCAATCACGAAGGGCGACAGATCTTTCTTGCGGGTCAACTAGCCTCTGATCCCCTAACGAGCTTTATTCATTTTAATTTTTATGGAAACAAAAACACTTCAAGCCTTCTACCAAGTGCCGAACAACTCATTTTGGAATTTTTGGTCCTCGAGGCTCTCCACTGAGGTGGCCGAGCGCAAGCTTTCGCAAAGCTTTTTTGATCGACCCGCTGATGAGGTTGCCCCTGACTTGCTGGGCAAAATTCTTTGCGTTCACTCGCGAAACAAAAAGTTTCGTGTGCGCATTTTAGAAACCGAGGCTTATTTGGGCCGTCAAGACCAAGCCTGTCATGCTCATCGCGGCCTCACCAAACGCACCGCTGTCATGTTTGGGCCCCCGGGATTTGCTTATGTTTATTTGATTTATGGAATTCATAAATTACTCAATATCGTCACCCACCGCGAAGGCGAGGCTCATGCTGTATTGATCCGCGCTTGTGACTGGGTCTCCCCCCCACAATCCAAACCCCTCCTGAATGGTCCGGGCAAGCTGAGTGCTGCTCTAGGAATTGAAATGCGGCACAACAATCTGGATGTTTGTGGAGACGAACTTTTTTTCTTAGACGCCCCTACTCCGGCCGAGATTCACCGCGCCCCTCGAATTGGAGTTGATTACGCAGGCTCTTGGGCCAAAAAACCACTTCGATATTTTTGGCGTCCTGCCTAAACTGAGGAATGCTTGAGTGGCATTCGATAAAGAGTTCGCAGCTCCAAAACTTTCCGATGGGAGACTCGGCCGAGCGCCGAGTGGGAGTCTACCTTCCCCCCGACTACGACTCGAGCCGCTCCTACCCCAGCGTTTATCTTTTGAGTGCTTGGGGCAATCAACCGATGAAGTATTTTTCAGAGGACTCGATTTTTGGACGTCCACTGCAAACACTTCTGGATCAAGCCATCCGCCAGGCTGATCTGCCCGCCTGCATTTTGATCGCGCCCGACGCGGGTTCTAAATTGGGATCGAGCCAGTTTTTAAATTCACCTTCGCTCGGAAATTATCAAAACTTTATAGCCGATGAGCTGGTCGATTGGGTTGATCAAAAATTTTCGACGAAATCCGCAGCGCGCTACCGAGCTGTCATGGGACATTCGAGTGGTGGGTTTGGCGCTTTGCGACTGGCCCTTGAAAGACCCGATCGATTTTTAAATGTCGCCAGCGCTTCAGGAGATAGTTTTTTTGAATTTCATTTGATGCCCTTAATTCTTCCGACCATTTTAGAGATTGAAAAGTCGGGGAGTATCGAAGCTTTTATCTCTGAATTTTTAAATCACCCCAACCCCAGCTCTTTCGGCCCCTCCAAAATGCTCGCGATGCTATGTCTTTCGCTTGCGCCTTGCTATGCCCCGCAACCGAAAAAGCCCCCTCTTTTTGGTGATCTTTTTTTTGATCTCAAGAGCGGAAAAATCGATCACGAGATCTGGCATCGCTACCTCGGCCAGGATCCCGTTCGGAGAGTAAAAGATTATCGAGAGAATATTTTAAAACTGCAGCACATTCTTCTTGATGCTGGAACATCTGATGAATACGGCGCTCAACTTGGTCATCGTCAACTTGCAGAATCCTTGCAAGAGATTGGTGCTCGATTCGAGCTGATTGAATTTCAGGGCCGCCACTCCGGACATAATCATCGATTTGTATTAAGAATAAAAAAGCTTCTGGCCTCGATGCCGTCTTGATCGAGTTCACTCAGTCTTTGGACACATGACCCCAGCTCTTGAGCACTTGTAGCTCTTCTTCTCGACTCTTTACTTTTTTGTATCGCGCTCCAGCACGCCCACGAACTCTCGCTTCACATTCTGGCCAAGTGGCGTCACGAAAAACAGAGCCCTGAATGAGGCTCAAATAGTAGACTGGAGTCTTTTGTTGTGGGCGACTGACTCGATTGGGATCATAAGTCTCGCGACTCAGCCCACCCTCTAAATCTCCGTGAGCCCACGCGGAGCGCGGTCCTTGATAGGCAGGCCCTTCGATTCCATCGGCCTCCGAAGCGGCCAGTGAATCGACACGCTCGTTACCCGGCACTCCTGCATGGCCCGGCACATAATACCAATTGAAGTCTGCGCTGCTTTTGAGAGCATCCAGTAGATCTGCCACTTGCTGCCAGAGCTCCCTGTTTTTTACGGGCTCACTGTCTGTGGTCACCCAGCCCCGCCGCTTCCAGGCATAAATCCAAGCAATGCAGCCCGAGAGCACATACTGTGAGTCGAGATGAATCTCAAGGCGGCCAGTGAGATTTTGCTTTTGAACAAACCTCAGCGCCTCGATGAGAGCCCTGAGCTCCATTTTATTATTCGTCGTGTCGGCCTCAAAACCACAAGCCTCCCACACGCTATCTTGCGAGGCGATCAGAAAGGCCCAGCCTCCCGGACCGGGATTACGACGACAGGCACCATCTGCGAAAATTAAAAATCGATCTTTCTGCTTCATCACCGTCTCATTTGTCGCTGAATCTCGCGATCTGTATCTTTCTTTTTAATGTCTTCTCTCTTGTCGTGAGCTTTTTTGCCCTTACCCAATCCGATCAAAACTTTAATAAAGCTTCCTTTGATGTACATTTTTAGAGGAATCAAGCTCAAAGACTTCTGCACCGATGGCAGCAACTTAAGAAGGTCTTTTTTCTTCAGAAGCAACTTTCGAACCCTTCTTACCTCATGATTAAAACGATTTCCGTGCGTGAACTCATTGATGTGCACATTGTTCAAAAAAAGTTCGTGCCCCTTAAAACTACAAAATCCATCCGAGAGGTTCACCTTATGCGCACGACAAGATTTGACCTCCGTCCCCCTCAAAACGATGCCCGCTTCGTAAGTTTCTTGAATGCTATAGTTGAATCGAGCCTTGCGATTCTCTGCAATCAAGGTCTCTTTTTGATCTCGCTTATTCACCCGACTTCATGGCCTCGCTCAATTGACTATAGAGCCGATTCCAGTCCGACAAATCAAGCTCCTCCGCTCGAGCGGTGGGCAGAATCTGCGCGCTGAGCAGTGCTGAGACGACCTGATCACGATCTAAAAACGCCCGAAGAGCGTTAGAAATCGTTTTTCTTTTGTGCAAGAAGGCTCGCTTCACAAAGGCACGAAAAGCCTCGGTTTGCGGTACCACGGCTGTCACGCGCCGAAATCCACGAATCACTGAAGAGTAAACTTTTGGCGGTGGTGAAAACGCCCCGGGCGGAAGCGTTCCGAGCAGCTCAATCTCATAAGCCCCCTGAACAAGCACACTCAAGCTTCCAAAGGACTTCGTCCTTGGCTTTGCGGCCACACGTTCAGCCACTTCTTTTTGCAGCATCACCACGAAATGCGGAACACGAGCCTGCTCGATCACCAGTCGCTCGAGGATCTTTGTCCCTACATCGTAAGGAAGATTACTAATCACCGAAAAAGATTTGAGCTCTTGATCTGCCCATCGAAAATCCCATTCTAAAAAATCCTGACTGATAAAGCCATAGCCCTGGTTTTGATGAATCTCGGTCAGGCGACGATCAATTTCGATGGCGAGAAGATCCTGATATTTTTTTTTCAAGTGCTGGGTCAAGGCGCCCCGACCCGGCCCGATCTCTACTACAAATCCCTCAGGCTTAAACCAATCCACAATTCGCTTTTGCCAACTCGGATCATTTAAAAAATTTTGGCCAAACTTAACGGGCATGTCTCACCGGTGGTCTCGTCGTAGACGCCACATCGTCTGAAAGATCCGAAAATTCTGAGCGCCAGAATTTTCGAAGAGCAAGAGCCGCAATCATCGCCGCGTTGTCAGTACAATAAGCGGGAGAAGGAATGAGAAGCTGCTTGAGGCGATGCTTTTGAACCAGAGCCTCGATTCTTGAGCGCAACTCTTGATTGCGTGCAACCCCACCCACGACCGCGAGAGACTGGGGCTTCTTTTCTTCAAGAGCCCGATTGAGTTTTGCAACGAGATGATCAAAAAGCGCTTTTTGATAAGAGGCTGCTAAGTTCTTAAGCTCCTGTGAATCTCGATCTAGTCGCTCCTGATCAGCTCGCTTCTGAATAAAGCGATTGAGTTGAGACTTGAGACCACTAAAACTTAAATCTAGTCCCGGAACCCGGACCACCCCAAAATCAAAGGCATGAGAGTCGCCCCCTTTTGCCAGCTTCTCAAGCTCAGCTCCTCCCGGAAATCCCAAACCCAAAAGCTTGGCCCCTTTGTCAAAAGCCTCTCCACACGCATCATCTAATGTTTGTGCGAGGACCTCATGATGATCGAGCGACTCTCGCCAATAAATACTGCTGTGCCCCCCAGACACTAAGAGACAAATCTGTGGAAGAAGAGCTTCAGCCTCCAGCTCAATCGAAGCAAGATGCCCCTCGAGATGATTGCAAGAAATGAACTTCTTTTTGAAAACAAAGGCCAAGGTTTTTGCAGCCGCATGGCCCACCAAAAGGCTTCCGACCAAGCCGGGCCGCGATGTCGCCGCAATCGCATCAAGATCTTCAATTTTTAAGCCCGACTCTGAAAGAACTTTTTTGAGACAGGGAATCAAATTATCGAGATGGGCCCGCGATGCCAGCTCAGGAACGACTCCTCCATACTTCTCATGAACTTCGTTTTGAGATTGAATTGCCAAGCCCAGAACGCGCGGTCTCGATCCACGAGCCCCCTCGATTAAGCAAATCGATGTGTCATCACAACTCGACTCAAAAGAAAGAATTCGAATGGTCTTTAGCGCTTCTTGCATTCCGAGTTCCGGAGATCGGCGAAGGTCTTTGCTTGATCCTCCATCCCGAGGGCTTTGAGCGCCTCGATCTGCCGATCGCGGGAATCGCACCTTTTATCGGAATTCGGAAACTTTGCAATCAGATCATCAAAACGGATCAGCGCTTTGCGATGATCTCGCTCCAGCATATAGGACTCCCCCATCCAATAAACGGCGTTGTCAGCAAATGCGGAGCGTGGACTTTCCTTCACAAACTCCTCGAATAGTCGTCGAGACTTCACAAAATCTCCCGCCTGATGCGCCATCAACGCTTCTCGATACTTTGCCTCTCCCCCGGCCACTGGCGCTGGCGCGTTTGGGGCGCCGCCTGAAGACGATTGCTGACCGATTTTTCGATCGAGATCGCGGAGCGAGTTATCGGTTTGCTCTCGCAAGCTCTTCAGCTCTAGCTCGAGAGCCTCAAGCTTACCACTCATCACGGTGATCTCGTTACGCATGGCCGAGAGTTGAGTTCTGACGTCGGCAATCTTTCGACCCTCTAACAACTCTCGATCGCTCCCCACTGGACCGCCCGATCTTCCCTCCATGAGCTTCATTCGCTCATCCATGTCTTTCATTCGAATCTCAAACTCATCGATTCGCTGAGCGCAGCCGGATACGGCAAAAGAAAGTACAAAGAACCCTAAAAAAAATCTGGGATAAAAATAAAAAGCCCGCATCAACTTAATCTAGCTGATGCGGGCTTTAAGAAAAACCAAATGATGATTACTTAGCAAGAATAACGAATTCGGCTCGCCGATTCATCTTCCAAGCAGATTCGCTGGACTGAGCATTGAGAGGTCGTTCTTCTCCCCAGCTCTTCATCTCGAGGCGGCTTCTCTGCACTCCCAAATTCACCAAATAATCGATCACAGCGCGAGAACGTCTTTCGCCCAAAGCGATGTTGTATTCATTCGATCCGCGCTCATCGCAGTGTCCCTCGACCAGCACTCGCATTTTACGATTATCTTTGATCGCCTTAGCGTTTTTCTCAAGCGTCTCTCGAGAATCGCTCGAGAGATTTGAGCTGTCGTAATCAAAATACACGCGAGCCAAAGTTCCCAAACCAATGCCGCCATTGTCTGAAGAGCCATCGGCAGAAGTTCCATAAGTCACATTATTTTCACTGCCCGCACCAGTTGTTGCGCGTGACTTTTTAGATGCGCAACCCGACGTAAATGCCATAGCCGCTAAGGCCAGACCCAATACTCCCCAAGTAGAAACCAATCTTTTCATTGTAATCCTAAGCTCCTTTTAACTTTCTATTTCACTCACTTACTGATTTTTAAACAAGCGGTCTAAATCGCCAAACTTGTTCGAATTTTTACTTCTTTATTCTTAATCCCTTTTTATATTCGGTCCAGATCTAAAATCACCGAGCCTTGGGCTGAGGTGGACATAATAAAAGAGCCGGTGCGTTCCAATCTATCGATCACGTCATAATGCGGGTGACCATACTGATTGACTCGACCCGACGACACCAGTGCCGACTGAGGCCGGCTTTGACTTAATAGCTCTTGGGATGAACTCGACCTGGATCCATGATGCGCCACCTTAAGAATCGGAAGCCGCGCGTCACTAAAATTCCAGAGCTCCATGAGTCGGCGCTCCCCTTGAGCATCCAGATCGCCCAAGAAAAGAGCGATCAAGCGCTGTTTTTTAAAAACAAACAAACAAAGACTGTTTTTATTTCTTATCTTACCTCTTCGACCCGGCGTCGGCACAACACCCACCACTCGCCAGTCCCCCAAAGTCCATTCGCGCCAAGACGAGCCCAGCTCGATCACGGCCCTTGATCGCAAAGATTTTGATAGCTTCGATCGATCAAGACGTGGGACCCAAATTTGCTCAATCGAAAGGCGATGAAGATTTTCAAGAACCGCTTTGGAGTGGTCCTGATCAAAATGTGAAAGCACCCAGAGATCCACATGAGCCCTGCCCGAGCGCAGAAGGCTGTCGACCAGGTGCGGGCGATCTCCTCCATCGATCACCATTCGACGACCATCAAGACTCAGAATAAAGCCATCACCCTGCCCCACATCAATCATCTCTAGTTGGTTAGCCGTGGGTCGTAAATGCACGGGAATAAACAGGGCTCCATAAAGAGGGATGAGCAAACACAGCTTTTTAAAAAGAGGCGCCCGCTCTTTGCACAAAACCACCACCATCAAGAAAAATAACCCCAGCCCTAGCCAGGCAGGTGATGAGGGCTGTATCACCGAGCTGCGCGAGAACTCTGCGATCTGATGAGTGCTTTCAATAAAAGTCTGGGCGATCCGCTCTATCGCTGAGAGGCCCCCAAAAATCTCTGCCACCGCCACACCAGGCATAAGAATGAACCCGAAAAAAGCAATCATCGGCAGACTCAACAGAACGCTGAGACCGCTTTGATCGAGCGCCCAAAAAGAAGCCAGTCCGGCGACAAAAAAGCTGGGTACCAGCAAAACCATCCAAGATTGAGTTGCGCGAGACTCGTGGGCTGCCGCTAAAGACCAGGCCGCCCCAAAACTAAACAGAAAAGATTTAGTGTGTAGCTCGGCTGGAAAGATCAACGCAAACAAGATCGCCACCATCATCGTCCACTCACTCAGTCGAAACCGAAACACCGCTGGCCACCAATAGCCCAAGAAACTTCGCGAGAGATAAGCCGCGGCTGCGCGCAGAATCGGAACTTCAGGCGGCCAAAGAAAGCATAGACCCAAAACCACGGTCGCTACACTGGCGCGAAAAAAAAGATAATGTGCAGGAAGCGCAAAGCGACGAACCACCCAACTCAACGAAAAAACCCAAAAACCCACAATCATGGCCAAGTGAGAGCCCGAGACAACGATCAAATGACTCATGCTCAAGTGATTGAGATCTCTCCACCACGACTGTGCCAGAGCCGACTGATCTCCCAACCAAAGGGCCCTAAAAAGGCGATGGGCCACTCCCCCCTCAGAACTCGATTTTTCGACCTCACAATTGCTCGTGTAAATCTTTAGCCGGCCCTCATCTTCGCGAGCCCTCCTGAGCCGCTCTACCGAAGGAAAAGCCAAGCCCTCCTCAGTCGTCCTGGGATGAATAGAAAAGTCAGCGATGCATTCTTGCCCGCGAGCTAAATGCAACGAGCTCCTCCACATGCCGCCGCGCCACTCGACCAAGGAACCATACGGCCCGCGCTCACTTACTCGAATGCTTTGCTGAGTCAAGTAGCTCTCCCAATCGGGAGGAGTGCTTTGCACGGGCAAAAATACAGCACTCAAAAACTGAGAAAACCCGCCGCCCACAAGTCCTAAGAAAAAATAAAAGGAGCGGCCGAAAAGCAAGCTGAGCCCCAAGACAAGACCCATCGACCACCGCTCATCCATCCAAAAAAAACTGGCCCCCGCCACGACACCCAAAAACAAAACAAGAAACGGAAAGTTTCGCACAGGCAAAATGCATCCTGCGCAGCCCGGGCCCACAGAGGCCTTTGCGCCAGCCTCCGTTTACACTCGGCCCGAAGAAACCTCCGTCATGAAGTGGTTTCGGCGCTTATTCTTCTTCTGAAAAATCCTCTTCGACGTCGAGCTCCGCCGAAAGATGTTCTCGAATTTTTTCGAGCAGTCTTGGCTTCACCAGTTTAAGCAAATCAAAATCGCTGGCTCCCCGTATCCCCTTCACCGAGCCAAACTCTTTTAAAAGTCTAATTTTCTGTTTCGAGCTCATTCCCGGAATCTGATCTAAAATAGAGGTCGAAATCGAATCTAAACGCCGCTTGCGATGATAAGTGATCGCAAAACGATGGGCCTCATCTCGCAAAAAGCTCAAAAGCAATTCTTCTGACGAATCTTTTGCTAACAAAATTGGATTTTTTTGCCCCAACTTAAAAATGCGCTCTCGATTCATCGGATTAAAGGGGTCGATGGGCTCATGGGTCTCGCGCGCCTTGGCCAGCGAAACCAAATCGATATGCTCTAAAAATCCATTCTCGCGAAAGGCCTCCTCCGCAGAGCTTAGTTGTCCTCGGCCCCCATCAATCACCACGAGATCAGGCAGATCCTCTTGTTTCTTGTATCGCCTTCGGATCACCTCTCTCATGGAGGCAAAATCATCTACCCGCTGCACCTCGAGCCGAATTCGACGATAAAAATCCTTCTCCGGCACGCCATCGCGAAATCGCACGACCGAAGCCACCACCTCTTCTCCCTGGTGGTGCGAAATATCCAGACAGTCCATGGTCGTGGGGCGCTTGCTCAGGCCCAAGTGCTTTTGAAGAGCATCCAAGATGGCCGAAACCTTTTCTTTTCTCTCGCGCCGCGCCGTCAGCTGAGCTTCGGCATTTTTTTCGGCGATCTGTAAAAAGTTCTTCTTCTCCTCGGCCCGAGGAATCACCAGTCGCACCGGCAAAAGCTCTTGATCCGAGTCCAAAGTTCGCCGAACCAAAACCTCATGAGGCACATAGACCTCACTGTTGTAGTAGCGATCAATGAACTGCGCGAGGAGCTCCGCTTCTTCGAGATTTTTATGTCGGATATCAAAGCTTCGCTGATCCAAGATCACCCCGCTCCTCACAAACAGGAGAACAACAATCAACCGCTCCTCGTCTCGCGCGAGGCCGAGCGCATCACAATCGAATCCTTTTTGATATTGATCTTGCGATATCACCTGTTGCTTGGATTGCGTGATTTCAGCGATGGCTTTTAAGCGATCTCGAAGCAGGGCGGCTTCTTCGTACTTCTCTGAGTGTGCGGCCTCATTCATCTGACTCTCTAGCTCAGTCATCAGCGGCTCACTGTCTCCTTTTAAAAATTTTACAGCTTGGTCCACCAGCGCGCGGTAGTCTTCTCGGGTCACCTTGCCTACACACGGGGCCACACATCGTTTGATATCGTATTCGATACAGGGCCGAGACCGGTTATAGAGCTTTGAGTCAGGACATGAACGAAGCGGAAAGACCTGCTGCATCGTATTCAGTGTTTCACGCAAACGAGTGGCTGACGAAAACGGTCCAAAGTAGACCGCTCCGTCTTTTTTAATTTTTCTCACCACATCGACTCGGGGCCACTCGTGCTGCAGATCCAAACGAAGGCTGAGATATCTTTTGTCGTCCTTTAAGTGAATATTGTAGAGAGGGTGGTGTTTTTTGATGAGCTCGTTCTCTAAGACAAAAGCGTCTTGCTCGGTCTGAACGAGAATAAACTCAATAAAGCGAGTACGCTCTCCGATGATCCTAGAAAAAGCACGGCCATCCCCTTCTTCATGAATAAAATATTGTCGGACCCGGGCCCGAAGGTTTTTAGCCTTACCCACATAAAGAACAACTCCGCCTTCTTGGCTCTTAAAAATATAACATCCTGTACCCGTCGGAAGCTGCTCAAGATCGCTGTAAGCCTGATAAGAAATTTCAGGCACGATTGCCCTCTAAGACGATAGCCTTTTTGAGCTCCGCGATTCGGTCTCGAATTTTTGCCGCCGACTCAAAGTCTAAATTCTTAACGGCCTCTTTTTTCTGCGCCTCAAGTTGCGCAATATCACTACCCAAATCTTCAATCGCAGCGGTCTCTTCGACCACAAGCCCAACTTCTTTAGCCACCTCTTGCAGACTTTTTTGAATCTCCCGCTTGATGGTGCCGGGCTTCACTCCATGTTTTAGATTATAGTCCTCTTGGAGTTTGCGTCTCTTTTGCGTGATTTCGATACACCGCCTCATCGATTCGGTCACCTCGTCGGCAAACATAATGACCCGGCCCCGCACATTACGCGCGGCTCGACCACAAATTTGAAGCAGCGCCGTTTCAGATCGCAAGAAACCCTCTTTGTCGGCGTCCAGCACTGCCACCAAACTCACTTCTGGAATATCCAGACCCTCTCGCAAAAGATTGATTCCGATCAGAATATCAAAAAGTCCAAGCCGTAAATCCTTAATGAGTTGAGAGCGCTCCATGGTTTCGACATCGGCGTGCATGTAGCGAACCCGAAAATTCAGCTTTTGAAGATACTCGCAGAGATTCTCAGCACTATTTTTAGTGAGCGTCGTGATCAGCGTTCTCTCGGCCCGCTTCACTTGATCGCGCAAATGCGCCATTAAATGATCGACCTGGTTGGTCGCGGGCTTTATCTCGATTTCGGGGTCTAACAAACCAGTCGGTCGAATGACTTGTTCTGCCACATTGGGCCCCGCCAACTTAAGCTCATAAGCTGCCGGCGTTGCAGAAACATAAATTGTTTGTCCTGTTCTTTCTTTAAACTCTTCAAAGGTTAGGGGGCGGTTATCTAAGGCCGAGGGCAAACGAAATCCATGATCCACCAGGGTCATTTTGCGAGAGCGGTCGCCATGATACATGCCACCGATCTGCGGTATGGTTTGATGGCTTTCATCGACTACCAGCAAAAAATCTTTCGGAAAGTAGTCGAGCAAGGTGTAGGGGGGCTCTCCCGTTTTTCGGCCCGTGAGATGCCGCGAGTAATTCTCAATGCCTGCACAAAAACCGACCTGCTCCATCATCTCTAAATCAAAGCGCGTTCTTTGCTCTAATCGCTTAGCCTCTAAAATTTTTTCGCGATTGCGAAGATCAACGACACAGGCCTCTAACTCCTCGCGAATAGTCTCGCGCGCTTTTTTAAGCGTATCAGGCCAAGTAATGTAGTGAGAGGTTGGATAAATAGAGGCCTTTGAGAGTTTGCGAATTTTTGTACCCGTCAGCGGGTCAATTTCAGATAGGGACTCAATATAATCTCCGAACAGCTCGATTCGAATCGCTAGCCGCTCCTCTGAGGCAGGAAAAACCTCAATCACATCTCCTCGAACTCGAAAGCAGCCCCTTGAAAAATCTTGGTCTCGACGAGAGTAACGGATCTCCACCAGCTTCTGAATAATCTCTTCGCGCTTAATCGACTGATCCGCATGTAGATGCAAAAGCAATCCATAGTAGGCCTCGGGCGATCCAAGGCCGTAAATGCAAGATACCGAACTCACAATAAGAACATCATTTCGCTCGAGCAAAGACTGCGTTGCGGAGTGCCGCATTTTATCGATGGTCTCGTTGATCGTAGAATCTTTTTCAATATAGGTGTCGCTGGAGGGCACGTAGGCTTCGGGCTGGTAGTAATCGTAAAAGCTTACAAAATACTCCACGGCATTCTCAGGAAAGAGTTCTCGAAACTCCATAAAAAGCTGTGCGGCCAAGGTTTTGTTGTGGGCCATCACCAGCGTGGGCCGATTGATTTGATGAACCACGTTTGCAATCGTGAAGGTCTTTCCAGACCCCGTGATCCCCAGCAAAACCTGATCCTTGATCCCAGACCGAAGGCCTTTCAGCAGTCGATCAATGGCCTCGGGCTGGCTCCCTTTAGGCGTAAGCGGGCTTCGAAGCGAAAATTTTTCGTCGCCACCCGATCGCTGCAGCATCACTCACTCGCAAATCGAAGCGCTTGCTCAATTCGACCCAAAACCGAATCTCGACCTAAGACCTTAGACATCGGAACCAGCTCAGGCCCAGACTCGGAACCCGTCAGCGCAATTCGAAAAGGAAAGTATAAATCCTTACCCTTGAGATTAAGCTCCTTGCCCAGCTTTTTAATATTCTCAGGCAACGCCTGCTCAATCGGCAGATTCAGCTCTGCTCGAAGACCACTGAGGGCCTTTTCTAAAAGCGGCTTTGTGCTGGGCCGACTCAACACTTCTTTTGCAATCTCCGACGCTGAATAATCGGGGCTTTCTAAATACTTCGCCACTTGATCTAAATCGAGCAAGGTATTGGCCTGAGGTTTAACAAGCGCAATGGCTTGCGGCCAAATACTCTCCCAGTCTGGTTTTGGGGCGGGCCTGAGCCGGGCCAATTCTTCTAGGCTTTTATCTTGAAGGTGTTGGGAGTTCAAAAAGTCTAGCTTCTTAAAATCAAAAAGAGCTCGGCCCTTATGAACCCGCTCCAAGTCAAACAACTGTATGAGTTGTTCTTTAGTAAATTTTTCGCCCGTCTCCTCTGTGTTGCCTGGCGACCAACCCAGCAAGCACATATAATTGATGATTCCCTCTTTCAGATAACCCTGGTCTCTCAGATTTTCAATCGAGAGGCTACCCGCTCGCTTCGAAAACTTTCCGCCATCACTATCTCCAATCATCGGCAAGTGAGCATATTTTGGCTCAGGAAATCCCAAGGCTTTAAAAATCAAAACCTGTCGAAAGGTGTTTGAGAGATGGTCTTCTCCGCGGGTCACGTGAGTAATTTCCATCAAAGCGTCATCGATCGCGTTTGCAAAAAGAAACACCGGCACTCCATTAGATCGACAGAGAACAAAATCTCCGATCACTTCGGACTCCATGGTGACATCATCGCGTATCAGATCCTGAATCTGGATAGGCGCCGACTTCTCATCGACATACATTCGCCAAACAAACTTCTCACCGGCGTCCGCACGCTTTTGAGATTCTGCATCGCTGAGATTGCGGTATCGTCCCGAATACTTGATGGGCTTCCCTTGGGCCATTTGAAGTTTTCGATCTTGCTCGAGCTCCTCTGGAGTCGCAAAGCAGCGATATACTCGAGTCACTTTTTGCAGCTTCTTTAAATACTCGCTGTAAATCTGAGAGCGCTCAGAGCAGCGGTAGGGTCCTACCGGACCGCCCACATCGGGGCCCTCATCCCATTCGATACCCAGCCACCTCAGATCTCGATAGATGGCCGCCTCAGCGCCCTCAACGAGTCGCTCCATATCGGTATCCTCGATTCTTAAGAGAAAACGCCCCCCCCTGTGTTTCGCGTAAAGATAGCTAAACAAGGCGGTGCGGGCGTTTCCTAAGTGCATGAATCCCGTCGGCGACGGAGCAAAGCGTGTTCTAACAAGAGTAGACATAGAAGCGCAGCCTAGCGCTTCAATTGACAATCATCAATCAGGCTCCGCGCGACAAAAGGGCCACCGCCTGACAAGCAATTCCCTCTCGACGGCCCACAAAACCCAAATGATCTGTGGTCGTTGCTTTCACATGAATATGCGCCTCTGGATCTCGGATCAAAGCCCTCAGAGAGGCCTCCATTTGCGGAATATGAGGTCTCATCACCGGCTCTTGAGCAATAATGACCGAGTCCACCGAAAGAATCTTAAAACCGTCCTGACGAAGCCGCTCACAGGTCCACAAAAGAAACTCTGAACTGGGCTTGTTTTTCCAACGCGGGTCGCTTGAAGGAAAGTGCATGCCAATATCACCAAGCCCCGCCGCTCCCAAAAGAGCATCGACCACCGCGTGCAAAAGAACGTCGGCATCAGAATGGCCGGCCAAGCCCTTAGCGTGCGGAACTTCAATGCCGCCAATCATCAAGGGGCGATTCTCTTCAAAGCCATGCACATCACTACCAATTCCTATGCGCAAACCCAAACTCATCGCGCTGTCCCCGCGCGCAAAAGCTCTTTTTCAAGCAGCGGAAGATCCTCTGGAGTGGTGATCTTCACGTTGGTCAGACAACCCTCTGTCATATGAACAGGAATATCGAAATGCTCACACATCATAGCATCGTCAGTAAACTCTACGGGAGAGTTCATCAATCGTTGATGCACGCTATGGATGAGATCGAATCTGAACACCTGAGGTGTTTGCACACGCACAATCTTTGAACGATCTACCGTTCGCAAAATGCGCCCCTGCGCATCGATTTCTTTGAGGGTTTCTGTCACTCGAATCGCAGGCACGACTGCCTCATGGCTTTGAAGCTTCTCTTTTAAGCTTTGCAACATCTGCGCCGACAAAACAGGGCGAGCCGCATCATGAATCGCCACAAATCGGCATGGGCTCAGAAGCTCGATCCCGCTTCGAACCGAGTCTTGGCGCCGATCGCCGCCCCTCGCAAAAATCACTCGCTCCTTCTGTGAAAGCTTTTCGACCCAGGCACGCGCAAATTCTTCATGTTCTCTCTGAAGCACAAGCGCCACCGACCCGTCGACCCACGCCAAAAGATTCTCTAAGCTCTTCAAAAAAACGGGTTGACCATTCCACTCCAAAAAGACTTTGGAGGCTAGGCCCCGATCTCCCGACTTCTCAATGAATCGCCGGCTTCTCCCCGCCGCGACCAGCACTGCGGAAAGCTCGAACATAACTTAAGCTGCAAAAAGCTCTTCGATTTGAGCCTCAACGGTCGGCTCATCGGTATCTTCGGCAATCGCCAGCTCTTTGATCAAATGAGTCTTTGCCAGCTCGAGCATTTTTCGCTCACCAAAAGAAAGAACCTTCTCTGCGCGCAGAACGCACAAATCCCGCAGAACCTCAGTGATCTCAAAAATCGACCCCGATTTAATCTTTTCCATATATTCTCGGTAGCGCCGGTTCCAGGTGGTCTGCTCAACAACAATTTTTTTGTCTTTCAGCATCTCGTAGACTTTCTTCACCTCTTTTTCGCTGCTGATGGCGCGGACGCCCACGCTTTGAACTTTATTCACAGGAACCATCACCGTGATGTCATTCTCAAGAACGCGAATCATATAAAAAGAAATCTGAACGCCCGAGATCTCTTTGGTCTCAATCGCCTGGATTTGACCAACGCCGTGGCCTGGATAAACTACTTTCTGGCCCTCATTGAATGAAGAAGCTGTTGTCTGCTCCGCTGAGGAAGCAGGCTTTTTTACCACAGCCTTCGATGCCATGGGCTTACCTGCCTTAGGCTTAATCGAGCGTACCGCCGATTTTGAAGAATTAGTCTTATTGGTTAAAGAAGTGCGAAGCGCGCTTCGTTGAATGCTCATTACTCATACCCCCAAGGAACAAAAGAAACTTACTCGTTCTGCTCTTCTCTCTGTCGCCAGCCCCGATTTCTGGCCCAAAGAAACTCTCACAAAAAACTAAATTTCCCCTGAGATCCTACTTACTCTACTCGTCCCAAATACCTTGTTACTCTTAATCTAAAAACCTCATCTTGCTGCCTGATTCCACCAGGGCGGGAGGCTCGGTAGCCTCGCCGGCAAAAGATTCGGCAACCGAAAACTACCACGGCGTTGCGTCGCTGTAAACGGGGCGACAGCTGTTATTTTTGTCATCAAAAAAGTCGAGTTGTATTAGGCGCTTGCGAGCCCGGGGCGCTGGGGGGCTCTCAAGAACAAGGCCTTCTGCTACAGCTCGTTGCCTATGAGTCAAGTTTTCAGCTGCAACGAAAATTCGAGTCAGGCCTTCTGGGCAAGCTTCGTGGTGGGTTTTGTTTGCTTCGTCGCCTCTGTTTTCACCGCACCCCTGCAAGGCGCAAAAATTCCAGTCAAAATTAAGAGTGTCTTTTATTTTGAAAGCTCACACTCCATCAATCTTGAGCTGCTTTGTCTAACCAGAGACAACACCGAAATTTCTATCGCCCTTCAATCCCCCTCTCAACAAGTGATCTACACTGCAAAAGCGCTCTCTAGTTGTTCTGTGAAAAAAGAGGCTCATGCGGGCGATCTTTCGCTCAAGATGATGGAGGGCCGGCTCACCGACGAACTCCAAAGTCAAAGCACTCGCGCCCCGCTACAAAGAATCAGCCCCTTAACGACTGACTATCAAGTCAAAATGAAAGCAACGAATCCAAGCAAACCAAAAAAGAAATTTAAAAGCAGGCTTAGCGCAAAGCGCTAGGGCGTCGCATCACGTCATAGACCTTGCTCGCTCGGCAACGCGTCACGTACATTGGCTGAGGGGGAGAATATTCTATGAAGGGACGTCGATCTTTTTGGTCGCTCTTGCTTTCGAGCATCATTGGTTTGGTGGGTTTTCAAGCACAGGTTCGAGATATCCACGCAGAGGATCTCATTCGCGAAGATTCGTTTGAGCGGGGCGAACTTGATTTGATTTTATCGAGCTTTGCAAACTACGTCTCAGCAAGAGAGAGACTCCTCGCGGGCTCAGCCGCACGCGAAGACGCACAAAAAATTCCGCTCGATCCTCCTCCGGGCACAGATCTTGATGACTTGTTTGGAGAAGACCCTGTTAACCGACCCGCTGTTCCCTCTTTTGATCCGGGCCCGGGATTTTTTCCGAGCAGCAGCTCGCGGCAGGGCGCCTCTTTTTTAATGGCGATGGAGGCTCTGTATCAAACTTTGAATTTTTATGGTGTCAAACACTACCTTGAGAGGACTCCCGCGTCTGTGGATTTCAAGATCATTGAATCGAAGTCGGGCTTTTTTACTAAACTAAACCGACTCGATGTGGCTTTTGGGCTTCGTGAGTTCTCGCGATTTTTTGCAGCGCACCTCTGCAACGATCCATCCATGGATAATTTTTATAAAGCCCTCAGCCAAGTTCCTACCGAAGAAATTGGTCTCCGCTTTAAATACGATATGGCATGGGCCTTGATGGGAAATCTCCTGCCGCGCCAACCCAATAGCGCCTATGTGGTTGGTACCCGCTGGGCTGCACTCGGAAAAATTATTAATGGCTCAAAAACTTTTGGAGCCAGCACCAATGAGGGCAAGGAGCTGCAGCGCTGGGGAGGAATCATTACTGATGTGATCGGCCTCCTGTCGGGCCTTAACAGCCTCATGTGTTTTGTTGATATTCGTCCAAAAGCCAAAGAAGAAATTCGTAAACGCATCGTAGTCACCAAGCTTTTAGATATGGAGCGAGATCTAAACAGTCACTACGGGCCACTTAAGCAGCTCATCGATGATGCCGCAAAAATCGGGGCGGCCGAACAGCTCGATTATATTCGATCAGAGTCGCGCTAGATCTGGGAGCGCCGCTGCCACGATGGCGCTCTAACGTAACTTCATCTTGCGAACCTTCGATCGAAGATTTGCTCGATGCGCATCCAGCCGCTGCGCCAGCCGCACATCATTAATTGATAGAATCTTGACGGCCTGCAAAGCCGCATTCACGGCCCCGCCAATGGCCATACACGAAACAGGAACTCCCGCTGGCATTTGAGCGATAGAAAGAAGTGAGTCGAGCCCCTTGAGGGCTTTGGTTTCAATGGGGACCCCAATCACAGGAAGACTTGTCATGGACGCCACCATTCCCGGCAAGTGAGCAGCTCCGCCAGCTCCCGCAATAATGATTTCAATTCCACGATCTCTAGCCTGAAGCGCAAATTCAAACATTTCATGGGGGGTTCGGTGCGCCGAAACCACTCGCTTCTCATGGGTTACACCAAATTCCTTTAGAGTCTCGCTAGCCAACTTCATCGTCGGCCAATCGGAGTCACTTCCCATAATGATGGCGACACGCGGCGCACTGATTCGGTCTCGGCTTATCTTCCGAAGTTTTGCCATACTTCTCTCTCCCACTTCATTAGCTTCGCTTCAAGATCCAAAAGCTCTGTCTTCGTTTTTGCCCAAAAATTAATGTGGCCCATTTTTCTGCCAGGCTTAAGGTCTCTCTTGCCGTACCAAAAAAACTCTGTCTGCTCCAAAGGTGGTCCCTCGATCGGGGGGCAGGACGGCTTCTCTCGCGGCCCCAGTAAATTCAACATTCCAAAAAAAGCTCGGGTCTCAAGATCGGGCAGCGGCTGATTCATCGCACTCAAAATCTGAAGATCAAATTGACTCAGGTTCGCTGAAGAAAGTGAGAAGTGCCCAGTGTTGTGAACGCGAGGCGCAATCTCATTCACCAAGAGTCCGCGGCGGGCGCTCCAAAACAGCTCGACCGCAAAAACACCCATTAGCCCCGAACTTTCTGAAATTTGCTGAGCCCAAGATCGGGCGCGCTCTTCTTGAGCTTCTGAAAAACCAAACTCTTTTGCGGGTCCGAGAACTTTAAAACAAGCCGCCGATTTTTGCTCACTCAGCACCACCGGAAAAAAACTCAGTGTCCCCTCACGCGAGCGGCAGCTGACCAACGAAAACTCTTTTTCAAAATCGATGAACTCCTCGGCAAAAACGGGCACCGAGAGCTCGCGCGCTCGCAAAATAAATTCTTTTGCCGCCGCCAACTGAGAGACATCTTGAATTACAAAATTTCCGTATCCATCGTAGCCCAAGCGACCCCACTTGATCACGGCCCGACCCGAAAACTCTTGCAAGACCAGCACGAGCCAGTCTTCGGGATCCGCATCATTCATTTCCAGCCAGCGCGCGGTGGGAATTTTTAATCGGTCTAAAAGTTTTTTTTGATTGTTCTTCCACGAAAGCGCCGAAACACTCTCCCAGGAGGGAAAGGCTTCGGGTTGAAATCTCGACGCACGAAATCGATCTCCGTTTATGAACTCGTTTTCGAACAACACAAGCTTAAGACCCGACAAAAAAAAATCTCGGGACTCTTCAGTCTGTCGATCAACACTTCGGGCTACGCTGAGCTGTGCGGCCGGCTCTTCGAGGCTCTGACAAAGCACGCGCACTTCATAGCCATAACGAGTTGCGGCCTCAGCCAAATAGCGTGATAACTGGCCCGCGCCCAAAATTCCGATTTGCGGCTGATCATGGAGCATGAGCCACCTTCCTAAATGCCCGAATCTTTAGCAACTCCTGGGCCTTTGAAGCTGAGAATATTTTCAAGAAAACTCACTTGCCGGCGCCCTCGCGCTCTGGTGACCTTGGTTTAATCGAGAGCCCATAGCTCAGCCGGATAGAGCAACAGATTTCTAATCTGTGGGTCGGGGGTTCGAATCCCTCTGGGCTCGTTTTTTGAGCTCGTTTTTTACGCTTTGGTAAAGAGCCAACGATGAGAGCCAAAGATCAGTGGATCAAATTCGAAGAGCCGTGGGAGCGTGCCGCTTGAGCACGCTTTTTCATATAATCTTCCCAGCTCTTCCCCAGAGCCTCATCCTTGCCCGAAAAAACAATGCTCGTCACATCATCCATTGAAACGCTTAGCTTCTGGGGTGAGTTTTTAGGAAACAAATCCATCACGCGATTGAAGAAATTAAACAAAAAGCCCTCGACCACACTTCCGTCTTTGAGGGTCACGCTGACATCTCCACGATAGTCAACGGCCGCCCGCATTCCCTCTTCAAAATCTTTGTCTGTAGGACGAATCTCTACACCCTGCTTAAACTTTTGCTGTTGCTCAGCCATTGGCGACTCTCTTTTCTTCAATCATCGATTTGTTTTTTTCAAAATGTGCGCGCTTCGGAAGAATAGGCATCTCCTTAGAATGCGGTGATTTGATCTGAAGTCCCGATAGTGTCGCGCGAACGGTATCAAAAAACCCTCTCCACGATCCAAAAGTGTAGTCGACCGCCGTCGGCTCGTGGCCGCAGTGAACCATGCAATTGGCACAAGAGGGGTTTCCGCTTTTTTGGCCGTACTGATCCCAATCCGTCGTATCCATCATTTCTTGAAATCCTTTGGCGTACCCCTCTTGCAAAAGGTAGCAGGGCTTTTGCCAGCCAAACACATTGAAGGTCGGATTCCCCCAAGGAGTACACTCAAAATGTCTTGAGCCCGCCAAATACTCGAGGAACAGCGGTGACTGATTAAACCTCCAGCTGCGCTTTGCCTTGAAAAGAATTTTCCTAAAAAGCTCATAGGTTTTTTTGCGCTCTAAAAAGTTATCTTGGTCGGGAGCCTTTGGATAACTATAGCCCGGTGAAACCATCATTCCCTCAACACCGAGGCGCATCATCTCATCAAAAAACTCGCGCACGCGCTCTGATTTGGCCCCATCAAACAACGTGGTGTTGGTGGTGACTCGAAAGCCTCTGGAGAGGGCTTCTTTGATGCCCTCAATCGCCTTGTCGTAAACCCCCTCGCGACAAACCGCCTCATCATGCTCGTGCTTGAGACCAT
Source organism: Bdellovibrionota bacterium (assembly GCA_044351695.1). Lineage (GTDB taxonomy): Bacteria > Bdellovibrionota > UBA2394 > UBA2394 > UBA2394 > JBILFF01. The sequence goes on along the minus strand of JBILFF010000001.1, from coordinate 110,845 downwards.
CCATATGAACAGAAAAACTCAGATATTTGGTCGGCTTAAAGAGATCGATTTTCGACTTCAGCAAAATCGCATTGGTGCAAAGATAAATATATTTTTTACGAGCGACCAAACCCTCGACGATCTCTTTGATCTCGGGGTGAAGGAGGGGCTCACCACCCGGAATGCTCACAATCGGAGCACCGCACTCGTCGGCCGCCCTAAAACACTCCTCCGGCGATAAGCGCTTTTTCAGAATATGTTCAGGGTACTGAATCTTTCCGCAGCCAGCACAAGATAAGTTGCAGCGAAACAAGGGCTCGAGCATTAAAACCAACGGGTATCGTTTTCGCCCCGAAATTTTTTGCTTCAGAACGTAAGAGGCCACTGTGTACATTTGCGAAATTGGAACGCCCATGACGATTGTCTCCTTAAACCCTCTTTTAATCTGGTTTCCACTTTACTTTGCAAGCGCATAGGCTGCCAATCTTTGGCTTCACCAATCCCTGGGGATGCTGTTGACGCTAAGCTTTCGAAGCCCTAAAAAGGTGGTGGTGCTTAAAAAAACCGTTTTGCATGAATGGCATTTGCGCTCAGGCGCTCGGATGGCTGAGTTTGCCGGCTTTGATATGCCGATTTCTTACGACCCCGTATCGGGCGGCATGAAGAATGAACACCTGAAAGTCCGCGAATCGGCGGGCATGTTTGATGTGTCCCACATGGGCGAGTTTCGCATTCATGGCGATGGGGCAAGTAAGTTTCTGAATCGCGTCTGCACGAGGCCGGTGGACTCAATGGAGCCTGGCCGAGCCCAATACTGCCTACTTCTTCACGAACACGGCGGCATTGTGGATGATGTGATTGTTTATCGCTTAAGCGATAAAGAGTTCTTCATGGTGGTAAATGCCGCCAATATTCAAAAGGACTTTTTACACCTCTCTCAGCAGGCCAAGGGCTTTAGCGTTCAATTGGTCGATGAAAGTGATCGATGGGCTTTGATTGCCGTTCAGGGGCCCACAGCACTTGAGATTTTGGAGCGTCGATACGGAAGCCTCCAATCGCTACGCTACTATGCCTTTAAAAAGCATGAAGAAGCGATTTTAAGCCATACAGGCTACACAGGTGAAGACGGGCTGGAGATCTTTTTGCCCCCCTCAAAGGCTCTTGAACTTTGGGAATGGCTTTTTTCGCAAGGAGTGGTGCCGATTGGTTTGGGTGCGCGAGATACTTTGCGCCTTGAGGTTTGCTTTCCGCTTTATGGCCACGAGCTTTCGGATGAGCTTCATCCTGGCGAAACTCTGGCGCATTTTGCGGTAAGCGCGAAGTCAGATTTTTTGGGCAAAAATGCTGCTCAAGGCCCGGCTCGCTGGCGCCCCATTTGTTTGCTGGCTGACAGCCCAAAACCCATGCGCGCAGGAGAACGAATTTGGGTTCGCGGCAAAGAAATAGGCGCGCTCACTAGCGGCTCTTATTCGCCCGTTTTAAAGAAGGGTATGGGCGTGGGTTTGATACTCGCTTCGCTTGACTTAGATCCATCACCTGACGGAATCATATGTTTAGTTGATAGCGGAGGACGGCAACGGGAAGCCCGAATGGTTCTGGCACCGTTTGTTGAGACTTCGAGAGTTAAGCGCAGGGTTCCGGCTTCGGCAGGACCTTCAAAGGCGGCACAGGTTCAATAAGGAAGAAAAAAATGGCACTTGAGAAAGCTGAACCCGGTTTTAACGTTCCCCAAGATCTTCTCTACACTAAAAATCATGAGTGGGTGCGTGTTGAAGACGGCTCTATCGTCGTTGGAATTACAGACTATGCACAAAACCAACTTGGTGACATTACCTACGTAGAGCTTCCAGAAGAGGGGGCTGCCTTTGGAAAAGAAAAAGTTTTTGGGACGGTTGATTCGCTAAAGACAGTGGCTGAGCTTTACGCTCCAGTTGCGGGTGAGGTTTTAGAAATCAATTCTGATCTGCCTAACAATGCAGAATTGGTGAATGAAGATCCTTACAATCGTGGCTGGATGGTGAAGTTAGAAATTGAAGATGAAAAGCAGTTGGAAGAGCTTCTTCCTGCCGCTGAGTATTTGAAGCTGGTTTCAAAGCTCGCCAAGAAAAAGTAATAGAATCCGAGCCCCGTCCCGGGGAAGGTTTTATGAAGTACATTCCGCAGTCCTCAAGCGATCAGACAGCTCTGCTGTCCAAGGTCGGTGTGCAGTCCGTCGACGAGCTCTTTGAGGCCATTCCCAAACAGCATCGGCTTCCCAAAAAAATCGATTATCCCCGTGCACACTCTGAGTTTGAGTTGCGAAAGAAGTTTAAAGAGCTGCTCGCAGCACACCCCCGTCCCACGATCAGTTTTGCGGGCTGCGGAATTTATCAACACGACGTGCCGAGCATTGTTCCGACTCTTCAGATGCGATCAGAGTTCGCCACCTCTTATACGCCCTACCAGCCCGAGATTTCTCAAGGCACCCTTCAGTGTATTTTTGAGTATCAAACGCTGGCGTGTCAGCTCACCGAGACAGAGCTTTCAAATGCTTCGCTCTACGACGGCGCCACCTCGCTCGGCGAGGCCGTGCTGATGGCTGTGAGAATTCAAAAGAAAACAACGAGCAAGATCTGGATGCCCGACAATGTACACCCCAACTATCAAGAGGTGGTTCGATCTTACTCCGATCCCTTTAAAGAAAGGCTTGCAGATTTTGCCTCAAGCTCGGGTCGAATCGATGCGAAGGACTTGCGGGGCCGCTTAGAAGAGGGTGATATTCTTATCACGCAAAGCCCGAATGTTTTTGGTCTCATTGAAGACGATGAAGAGATTGGTCGCATCGTCAAAGAGCGCGGGGCTTTTTGGATTAGCTCCACCATGGAGCCCTTGGTTTGGGGACTGCTCCGAGGGCCTGGAGCTTTTGGTGCTCATATTGTGACGGGTGAGGGCTCCTCTTTTGGTAACGGCCCCTACTTGGGCGGATCTAGTTTTGGAATTTTTTGCACGAGAAACGAATATCTGAGAAACCTGCCGGGCCGATTGGTGGGTGAAACCTTAGATGAAGAGGGCCGCCGCAGCTACACGCTCACCTTCGCCACCCGCGAGCAGTTTATTCGTCGGGGACGAGCAACCTCTAACATTTGTACCAATAACAATCTCAACATGCTGGCTGGATTGTTTCATTTAGCAAGCTTGGGCAAAGTGGGCATGCGCGAGTTGGCACAAATTAATTTTTCGAAAGCGGAGTTTGCCAAGTCCACTCTTAAGAAAGCGGGCGTTGGTGTTCTTGAGGGCCCCACTTTTAATGAGTTCACATGCGAGCTCTCCATCCCCGCGGCACAAGTCGTTCGAAAAGCCGCCGAAGAGTCGTGGGTGGTGGGCGTTGACCTCGGGAGGTTTAAGGATTCATGGAAACATCGACTATTGATTCACGTGAGCGAGATGCACAGCAAAGAGGACATTCAAAAAATGGCCGCCTTCGTGGGGGCGATGTCCAAATGACAAAAGACAATCCTAAACTCGAAAGTCATCCAAGGCTTGGTCAGGTTACCACCTTCGAAGAGCCTACCCTCTTTGACAAAAGCGTGACGGGCAGACGAGGATTTAGCTTTGCACCGCTAGATGTTCCGCAAGCAGAGGCCAGCAAGCAATGGAAGGCTTCTTTAGTGAGAAGCGAAGTCGCAGGCTTTCCAGAGATCAGCGAAAATGAAGTAGTCCGACACTACACCCGCCTTTCGCAAAAAAATTACGCGATTGATTTGGGACTCTATCCTCTCGGCAGCTGCACCATGAAGTATAATCCTAAAATCAACGAAGAGATTGCGCGCTTGCCCGCGCTTGCTGAGCTGCACCCCTTTTGGGATGAGAGTTTTTTGCAAGTGGGCATGAAAATTCAGCATGAGCTTGAAGATCTTTTAGCACGAGTCACCGGCCTACCCGGAGTCACGCTTCAGCCAAGTGCAGGGGCTCACGGGGAATACGCGGGCATCAAAATTATTCAGGCCTATCATCGAAAGAAGAATCAAGATCACAGAAAAACAAAAGTGCTGATTCCTGAGTCAGCGCATGGCACGAACCCCGCTACCTGTAGCATGGTGGGATATGAGATTGTTTCTATTCCCACAAATCCTAAGGGTGTTGTTGAGATTGCCGACATCAAGCCGCTGATTGATGAGTCTGTTGCCGGCATCATGATGACCAACCCAAACACCTTGGGGCTGTTTGAAGATCATATTCATGAAATTGCCGAACTGATTCATGCCGTTGACGGCGTCTTTTATATGGACGGGGCAAACTTTAACGCGATCTTAGGAATCGTTCGACCGGGAGATTTGGGCGTCGATGTCATGCACATCAACCTACACAAAACATTCTCAACCCCCCACGGAGGTGGTGGTCCTGGCGCGGGCGCAGTGGCGGTTCGAGAACATCTTCGAGAGTTTTTGCCGAACCCCCGAGTGGTCAGAGAGGGTTCAAGCTTTCGATATGACTATCATGCTCCGTATAGCATCGGGCGAATTGGCGGCTACTTTGGTAATTTTGCCATTCATATTCGAGCGCTCACCTATATGCTGTCGATCGGAACCACTGAAGATGGAGAGTCGAGTTATCTTCGAAAGATAGCCGAAGCAGCTGTGCTGAATGCAAATTATATTCGAGTTCGACTACAGGATCATTACGACATTCCATTTAAAAGAATTTGTATGCACGAGTGCCTCATCTCAGACCGATTTCAAGAAGAGTACGGCATCAAGACGCTCGATATTGCTAAGCGCCTGATGGACTACGGCTATCATCCGATGACGGTTTACTTTCCGCTGGTGGTCTCTGGAGCGATGCTTATCGAGCCCACAGAGAGTGAAACGAAAGAAGCCCTAGACGAGTTTTGTGATGCCATGATTCAAATCGCCAACGAGGTAAAGACGGATCGCGAACTCGTGGCTCACGCTCCGACGCGAACTTTTCGTCGTCGTGTCGATGAGTTGCGCGCTCAAAAACAAGCGCGCCTCAGATGGTTGTGATCACTGGATCCCGCGCTGAAGTCCTGAACGGCCAATGTTTAAAACAAATCCCCAGGTCACATAGACTCGTCCGTCGTCCTGAATGATCGACTTGGGTGGATTCGGAAATGGAGCGGCTGCCTTTATGGCATCGATCGCCACCTGATCGTAGCGCGAAAAGAAAGAGGGTCGAAGAATTTCGAGGTCCACCAGCTCACCCGCTGAGTTTAAAACAATCGCCACTAGAACCTGAACTTCATCGTAATTGTACATGGCCGGACTGATCACTGAAAGCGGCCTCCAGCGCTGCGCGAGCCTCTCTTTCATGCGTAAATAATACTGGCCGTAATCAAGGCCAAAGGCGTTGACCTTCAGTTGCTCACCTCGCTTGAGACGCTTTTGAAAGCCCGGAGAAAACTGACGAAACTCTCTCGCTTGCCCGCCCTGCAGTGGATCTTCGAGCGCTTCTTTATCAGCGGAGCTCAAACCAAAGCTCTCGCGGGTCTTGGGCTTTGATTCACGTACAGATCGCCCCTTAGCGGCTCCTGCCGTGCCCGCGCTCGGCATATCGAGAGCGGCCAGTTCTGGGCTTGTTTCTTCATCTGCTTTCAAATCCCGATCACTCACAAAATTGGCATCATCGGGCTTCTCGGTGGCTTCGGGCTGTAGGGTCTTGATGAGCTCGCTAGGTCGCTGAACAATCTCTACCGGAATCGGCGAACTCACATGGCTCTTCGTGCCGCCCATCTGAGGCGCCCAAAAAACCACAAAACTCATGATCATGGCATGAATGAGAAGCGAAACCATAAGCCAGGCCCCCAGCCAAACTGGATCTCTAAACGCTCCTCCGGACCTCGAAGAAAAATTCACCAAAGCACCTAACACTGTATTTCTATCCTATCGAGGCTTTGACCTAAAGTCAGGAATCCCCGCAGAAGTTGCATAAATGCCGCTAAGCCCCCAAAGATACGCAACAAAAGCAGGCATCGGAATTGCTACTAAGTTCCGGCATGCAATATTGGAAGCTCTTCAGTTTTCTAATGCTTTTAGGGGTTTTGAGCGCCTGTGGGACCGAAAATCTGTGTGTCCTCGATGCAAATGATGTTACCGATCGGCCGGTCAATGAGGCTGCCTTTACCCCCGACTGCCAAAGCGGCGGCAAATTTGACTACGAGGAGTATCTGCGCAGTGGCGGGACGCCGCTCTCCGAAGAGCAACGAGATGAGCAAACGGCCGACTTTCGATAGGTCTATGAAATGTCGAGCTATATTCCACCCATCCACTTAGAGATCGAAGAAAAGATCGCGGGAAACAAAAAAAATCTCCGCAGTGTTCGAATCAGCTCAAAGAGCGTCAAAATCGGCACGAGCACCCTTAATGATATTGATCTGACCCTCAGCTCCAAAAACTTTTCGGTAGAGATACGGTTTGAAGAGGGTCAATGGTGGCTCATCAACAGCTCTCAGTCTTCTCTCGTTCGGCAGAATGGTCTCTTGATCTCTCATCAACATCCTCTTCAATCGGGTGATGAGATTCTTTTAGACCAACACCGGCTTCGCTTTTCTTATGAGGCCGCTCCTCGGGCAAAACCAAAATTTCCATTTCGACCGCAGCCGGCAGGCGATGAAGCGCTGTGGAATTATTTAGTTGAAGAAGATCAATTTGATGAGGTCATGATCAACGGCTCAGGCCGCATTTACGTGGACTATCAAGGAAGCCTCCATGCTTCGCCCTGGCGCTTTTCGAGCGATGACTTTGTCGCTCAGCTCATCCAGGCTGGCTCTCAAAAATCATCTGGCTGGGCCTCATGGCGCCTCAAAAAACACTTACGCATTCACGCTGCGCTACCGCCTCTGGTCGAAAGCCCGCACATTTGTATTCGCAAAGGACGCCCGCATGTTTTTAGTTTGAACGAACTTTTAGCAAGAAAATTTGGAAGCGAAGAGCAGATCCAATTTCTAAAAGATGTTATCGAAAGACGAGAAAGTATTCTGATCAGCGGCCCGACCTCTACCGGAAAAACAGTGCTCATGAGAAGTCTTGTCGAATCCGTTCCCTCAGAAGAGCGGCTCGTTATTCTTGAAGAAGAGGCCGAAACGACCTGGCCGCATCCTCACGCCATCCTCGTTGAAACAGGCCGCGGAGGCCTGAAAGAAGGAATCCGAGAAAGTCTTCGGTTTCGCCCCAATCGCCTCATCGTCAGCGAGATTCGTGGCGATGAAGCGCAGGATTTTCTTCAGTGTATCAACACCGGGCATTCGGGCTGCATCACCACAATTCATGCGAACAGCCCCCGAGATGCTATTACCCGCGTTGAAACTCTCGTGTTGGGATCGGGCTGGTCTGTGGATCCTGCCTATATTCGATCTCAAATCGCCAGCGCTTTAGACATTCTTGTTCAGTTAAGCCGAGACAGTTCCGGCCACCGCAAAATCGAAAGCATCCAAAGAATCACCGGCATCCAGCAGGGTGTAATTTTGCTTTCTGACCCCATCGGAATCGAAACCACAGGCATAGTGCAATCCAAAAAACAAAAATAAAACCCCAGCCAGACTTTTCTGGCCGCGTGCCGACGGCACAACCTGAGGATCCCTTGGCCTTCTCGGGCCGATCGAGCTGAGATCGAATTTCATCCCGAATCAAATTCTTCAAGTCTTTGAATTCGTAATCCGAAAGAATTTCGTTGGTGGAGCCTCCGGCCACTAATTGAGCCGACCCAGATTGACTTCGCTGGGTAATGACATGAACACCCGAGGTCTCTTCTCCGGCTGTCACCACGACCCGCGCGGCCACGCGAAAAAGCTGCGGAGAAAAATCTGCGGGCTCATTGTTTGACTCTCGATCTCGACCATCATAGAGCTCGGGCGCAAAATACTCATCCGCGCCAAACCGCTTCACCCATTCATCAAATTTATTTTTTGAAAGCCCCCGTGCCAATGGAGATTCTACAAAAATGAGATACTCTCCAGGAATCAGCGCCTCAAAGACGAACTCGCCACCTTGCCTGGTCGTCGTAGATGCTGAAAACAAATCTAAGCTTTGGGTGCGAATCACGGCATCCATCCGATCTGCGGCCAACGCAAAAACGCTGGCCCCGGGGCGCCCCGCGCCCCCATCGCCGCTTGTGACCCGGCCCCTCAAGCTTCCGAGATCTTCTGGTTCTGGGCCCTGATAAATCTTTCTCACGAGATTTTTTTCATGCTCTCTGAGATTAGAGTAGTTCTTGGGCCAGCTCGGATTTTGCACTGGAAACATGACAGAGTCTGGAAGAGCGGAAGCTGCGATTCCCAAGATTAAGCCCAACTGATAAATGATGATAGACCGCAAAGAAAAGCTACCAAAGCCCGTCATAGAAAAGCAGCTGGCGGCCGGCGCTTGGCAATCCATCAAGGGATTAAACTTTGGATTAATGTAAATTCCTGCCCACAGCAGCTCCCCTTGAGAATTTTGGAGATCCGGCAGAACGTAGTAGATGTTTCGAGCCACTTCGTTTGCAGCAAAATCCTCAATCAGTTCTGGTGGCGGTGCGAGTGAGATCAGAATAGGACCCGAAAGTTTTTGATTTCCAAACTCGTCCAGCAAAATAGACCCAGCCCCGTCTCGTTCAAAAGGAAGGCCCGAGCCGGCAAACAAGCCTTGATACTGCGATCCCAAATGAGCTCCAGATGATGTGGTCCATAGCTGGACGCTGCTTGCGGCCTGAGTAAGAACCTCAACCTCTTGAATGTTTGAGGGGAGTTGTAACTGATAGTTAATGCAGATTCTTTGTGGATCCAAGTCGCACGCAGTACTCAATCGATGAAAAATAGCGCGCGAATTGGCTGGCGCTGGCGATTCGTTAATCCGCTGACCCGAAGGAGAAAAAAGGAGTGCGTGTCTGGCCGAAGCCCTCAGGCCCTCTCCAAATTCCACCATCACAAGGCTCGCTAGAAAAAAAAGAAGCCCGCGAAATATTCGGCCCACCAACTAGAATCCTCCCCAGCCCTTCAGATTTGCAATTTCTATGCGATCCCGGGGGGGCGCGAAACCACAAGGATTCCGGGAGGCTAGGGCCGCAGGGCCCGCACACCTCGCGACACTCGCGCCCCAGGTCACTCGGAGTACAATAGAGAGGTGAGGGCCCACTCATGAGTGCAGTCGCGACAGACGCGAAGCTTCAATCGCTTGAATCTGGTCTTGAAGATCTTAAGCACGCTTATGAACTCTACTTCTCGGGTCAAGCCCGCATTGAACCTCGAGATCAGCATACGGATTGGCGACGCCAACTTCTGGGAGTCAATCCTGCGGACATGAACTCCACTTCTCAAAAGTTCCGCTTCGTCAATTTGAAGGCTCGATACAATCAACTTCATGTTCACTGGGCAAAGATTTGTCAGCAAATCGAGGAGGGAGTTTATAGGCGCGATAAGTTTATTGCGAAAGTACACGAGCGAGAAAGAGCGGCTCCGCGGCAAACCCAGTCCTCATCCGCCCCAGCAAACGAGCTCAAAATTTCGCCCAAAGAAAAAAAGGCTATCGATGCTCTCTATAAAAAGTTGGCCGAAAGCTCGGGGCCAACCGCAAAGCTACCCGACCGGGCTTCATTTGAACTTAAGCTCGAAAAGCAAATCCTTCATTTTAAAGAAAAACACCCCGGAAAGGGTCTGGCCCTAAAACTCGGCAAAGACGAGCGCGGCAAACTTCAAATCAAGCTCTCTGCTAAAGAAAGCCCTAAATCTTAAGCAAGCCTTGAGGAGAGAATGCTGATTTCATCATTCTGAATCCTCATCACTCCCTCGTTCAAATTAAACTCTTGAACTTGAGTGCCCTTGCGAACCCGCGCCAAACCTGCCCTCACAAAAGTGACTAGTCGAGCGTGCTGAGGGAGAATCTCGAGCTGTCCTTGATCTCCCTCGATCACTAAAGAATCCGCTTCACCCGCATAGACAACCTGCTCGGGTGTTGAAATTCTTACTTTCATTAAGCCGCTCCAGCCATCTTCTTGGCTTTCTCCACCGCTTCTTCAATGGTGCCCACAAGGTAAAATGCTTGTTCCGGAAGATCATCATGCTTTCCGTCCAAAATTTCTTGAAAGGCTCGAATGGTGTCTTTGAGTTCTACGTATTTTCCTGCAAGGCCGGTGAACTGTTCGGCAACAAAGAAGGGTTGGCTTAAAAATCTCTGCATCTTTCGAGCACGAGAAACCGTGATCTTATCTTCATCCGAAAGCTCTTCCATACCCAAGATCGCAATGATGTCTTGGAGATCCTTATAGCGCTGAAGAGTCGCCTGAACTCGGCGCGATACTCGGTAGTGCTCTTCGCCCACAATTTGTGGATCCAAAATTCGAGAGGTCGAATCGAGCGGGTCTACCGCAGGATAAATTCCCAACTCCGCAATCGCCCGGCTCAAAACTGTCGTCGCATCTAAGTGCGAAAAGGCTGTTGCTGGCGCAGGATCGGTCAAGTCATCCGCCGGTACATAAATCGCCTGCACCGAGGTAATCGATCCTTTTTTGGTTGTGGTGATTCGCTCTTGAAGCTCTCCCATCTCGGTAGCCAAAGTCGGCTGATATCCTACCGCCGAAGGAATTCGACCTAAAAGCGCCGACACTTCCGATCCCGCTTGAGTGAATCGGAAGATGTTATCGACGAACAATAGAACGTCTTGGTTCTCTTGATCTCTAAAATATTCTGCCACCGTCAAACCCGAAAGGGCCACCCGTGCTCTCGCACCCGGAGGCTCATTCATCTGACCAAACACCAGCGAGGTTCGATCTAAAACACTCGTTCCGTCTGAAAGCTTGGAGTCTTTCATCTCGTGCCAAAGGTCGTTTCCTTCGCGGCTTCTCTCACCCACGCCCGCAAAAACCGAATAGCCCCCGTGCTTCATCGCAACGTTGTTGATAAGCTCCAAAATCAAAACGGTCTTGCCTACACCCGCTCCTCCAAAGAGCCCAATCTTTCCACCCTTCGCGTAAGGCGCCAAAAGATCGATCACTTTGATTCCGGTTTCAAACATTTGAGCTTCGGTGACTTGATCCTCAAACGCTGGTGCTTTTCTATGAATCTCCCAGCGCTGTTCTGACTTCACGGGGCCTCGCTCATCGATCGGCTCGCCCACAACATTTAGAATTCGGCCCAAGACGCCTCGCCCCACTGGCATTGTGATCTGCATCCCGCGGTAAGTGGCCTTACCACCACGCGAAAGACCGTTGGTCTCGTCCATGGCAATACATCGAACCATCTTCTCGCCCAGATGCTGAGCCACCTCAAGCACCAGGTTGTCTTCGCGATCATCAAGCGTTTTGTTTGTCACGCTTACTGCTGAATAAATCGGGGGCAGCTGGCCCTTTTCAAATCGAACATCCACGACGGGTCCGATTACCTGCTCAATCACGCCTTCAACAATTTCATTAGTCGACTTGCTCATAAATTCCCTTTCTTAGGCCGCAGAGATCGCCTCTGCTCCACCAATAATCTCCATTAGCTCTTTGGTGATCGCTGCTTGTCGCGCACGGTTCATCTGCAAGGTCAGTCTCGAGATCATGTCTCGGCAGTTGTTGGAGGCCGCATCCATCGCTGTCATGCGCGCCCCGTGCTCCGAAGCCACAGACTCCAAATAAGCTCGATATAGTTTAAAATTAATCAGCAAAGGAACTAGGCGATCCAAAAGCTCTGCCCCCTTGGGCTCAAACAAATAGCTACTCGCCCCTTCCAGCGCCTCCACATCGGTCGGCAGCTCAAAAGGAAGCCATGTGCTGCGAATGGGCATCTGAATCAGCGCCGATCTAAACTGCATAAAGAAAAGCTCAACTCGATCGATTTGTTTGTTCAGAAACGCGTCTCTCAGCTTTTGCGCCACCGATTCGAAGAGTGCGTATCTTCCGTTCCGCAGAAGATCGATATGCGCTTCTCGGATCTTAATTCCTCTCTTGTTGCAAAATATCCGAGCCTTTTTTCCAAAACATACCGCCTCAAAATCCACCTGTGGGTGAGCTTCAACATAGCGACTCACGGCCTTAAATAGGTTGGTGTTAAGGCTCCCGCACAATCCGCGATCCGTGGACACCAAAACGAGGACCACTTTTTTAGATTCACGATTTTCCGAGAGAGGCGAGTGCCACTCTAGATCCTTCAACACCGTCGAGCAGATCCTTAAAAGCTCGGCCTCATATGGTCGCGACGACTCTGCTTTTTCAGTTGCCCGACGCAGCTTGGCCGCAGAGACCATCTTCATCGCCTTCGTGATCTTTCGCGTATTCTTAACGCTCGTGATCCGTTTTCGAATTTGCTTTAAAGAAGGCATAAGCTCTACTTTTTAGTCCCCACGAACTGATTGGCTTTAAAATCTTTGATGATCTGGTTGAGCTGGGCCTTATGGTTATCATCGATCACCTTTTTCAATCGGATCTCTTCTAGAATTCCTTGATGATGATTCGTGAGATATCCTAAAAACTCCGACTCAAATCGACGAACATCACTGACTTGGATGTCATCGAGGAATCCACTGACTCCCATGTAAATCGAGATGACCTGCTTTTCTACAGACAGCGGCTGGTACTGGCCCTGCTTGAGCAGCTCAACTAATCGGCTTCCTCGCGTCAGCTGCTGCTGAGTCGCTGCATCCAAATCACTTCCAAACTGCGCAAAGGACTCCAGCTCTCGGTATTGTGCTAAATTCAGTCGCAAGCTACCCGCAACAGACTTCATCGCCTTGATCTGAGCGGAGCCGCCCACTCGAGAAACCGAAATTCCTACGTTGATTGCGGGTCGAACGCCCGAGTAAAAAAGGTCGCTCTCTAAAAAGATCTGCCCATCCGTGATTGAAATCACATTCGTCGGAACATAAGCAGAAACATCTCCCGCCTGAGTTTCAATAATAGGAAGAGCCGTGAGCGAGCCGCCACCGGTAGCGTCGTTTCTTTTGCACGCCCGCTCCAAGAGTCGGCTATGTACGTAAAAAACATCTCCAGGATAAGCCTCTCGACCCGGAGGTCGTCTCAAAAGCAACGAAAGCTGACGATAGGCCACAGCTTGTTTTGAAAGATCGTCATAGACAATCAAAGCATGTCTCTTGGTGTCTCGAAAATATTCAGCCATCGCGCATCCAGCGTATGGAGCCAAAAACTGAAGAGGGGCAGGCTCATTTGCAGATGCCGTAATAACTGTAGTGTACTCCATCGCTCCGGCACGATCGAGCTTTGAGACAACCTGTGCCACAGAAGATTGCTTTTGGCCGATCGCCACATAGAAGCAATGAACATCCTGGCCTTTTTGATTAATGATCGTATCGATCGCGATAGCCGTCTTGCCGGTTTGACGATCCCCAATGATCAACTCCCTCTGACCACGGCCAATCGGAATCATTCCATCGATAGCCTTGATACCCGTTTGAAGGGGCTCTTTCACCGATTGCCGAGGAACAATTCCCGGCGCCTTCATTTCAATTGGGCGGCGATGCTTCGTATCGATCGGGCCCTTCCCATCAATAGGATTTCCTAGAGCATCAACGACGCGGCCCAAAAGCGCCTCGCCCACAGGAACCGAAGCAATTTCACCCGTTCGCTTTACCGTGTCGCCCTCTTTAATTTTCTCGTAGCGGCCCAAAATCGCCACGCCCACCTCTGAAGACTCGAGATTCAAAACCAAACCTCGAATTCCACCGGGAAACTCAACCAACTCACCGGCGATGGCCGAATCAAGCCCGTAAATTCTCGCAATCCCATCACTGGCACTGATGACTGTTCCAGAGTCTTTGGCCTCAAGGACACGCTCGAACTTTCTAATCTTTGACTTTAAAATTTCACTCACTTCTTCTGCGCGAACTGACATGAGCTGCTTCTCCTTAATCTACACAGACGCAAGCTTTTCGCTGAGGAGCTCCAACTGCCCCAACGCGCTCGCGTTTAAACTTTTTCCGGCCGAGCTTGCCACAAACCCACCAATAAGTTCGGGATTCACTACCGGCTCAATCTTCACTTTCTTGTTCCACTCAGACTCTAAGAGTCTTTTGATCTCTTCGATCCCTCTCTCTGAAAAGCTGCGCGCGGTTTCTAGCGTGACCGAAACCTCTCCAGACGCATGCTCCATCAGCAATTCGAATTCACGACGAACCTCTTTGATTAGAGAAATGCGACCAGCCTCCATCAAAACAATCAGAAATCTTGTCGCCGCTGGAAGGCTCGGCTCAAGCGCCTGTAGCGCCTCCCTCTTCTCTGCGACCTGAACAATGGGGGATTCTAAAAACACCCGAACCTCTGCGGTCTTGGTGAAGGCCTGCTCAAAAGCTCGAAGCTCCTGCACTACCTGCTGAGGGCGAGAGCCATGATCGCCGGACTCGCTGAGCTGATACAAAGCTCGGGCATAGCGACGAGCTGCTTCGGAATTACGAGGCATAGTTCGCCCTCTCTCTTGATCCTTTTTCAGCGCTCATTCCATCTGAAACCATTTTGACCGTCCAAGACTCGTCCATCTTTGACATCTTGCTGTTAAGCTCAGCACGCGCTCCAGCGAGAGCGGCATCAATGAGCTCGTTCGTGAACTCAGCTTTCGCTTTTCCAAGCTCATTATCCATTCGCTGCTCTGCCTCCATCGACATTTTTTGAATGAGGGCGTCGGCATCCTTCTTGAGTCGCTGCACATCTTTTTGAATCGACTCTTCACTCTGTTTTTGCATTTCAGAAAGCTGGGCGTCGAGACCCGCCATTTTGTCTGATACTTGCTGATAGTCTTGTTCGATCTTCTCTAACTCTGCAGCGGCGCGCCTCATATGACCATCAAGCTCGTCACGCTGCTGTTGAAAGTAGGTTTCCATCTTTTTCTTTAAAAACCAAAAGAGGATCAACAGAAGAATGGCAATATTGATCCCTTTAAACAAAAGGCTCATGATCTCACGACCCTTCCACTCATAATAGCTTCGGCCATTTCCCGCCCCACCTGATCACCCAAGACAGGAATTTGTTTCTTAAGATCACTCGCCATCGCCTCAAGCTGGGCCTGCTTTGCTTGAAGTTTCAAATCTAACTCTTTTTGAGCTCGCTTCACCTTCTCGCCAACTTCTTTTTGGGCGGAGCGAAGCTCGCCTGATCGGCGAAGCTCAAGCTCTGCCTTCACGCTTGATATCTGCGTATCATACTGCGATTGCAACTCCGCAATCTTGAGCTGCATTTCTTGCGAGGACTTTGTGCGACCCTCTGTGAGCGCTTCACGTTTTCGCAGAAGACGCAAAACAGGGTCCACATAAAGAAATTTCATCACTAAAAGCACCGAGATGTAGAGACCCAGGTGCAACAAAAGGTTTAAAGGTTTTATACTTAAATCCATAGAATGACGATTCCCCTACTTAACGGATACGTGGGGCTGCCGTCAAAGAATTCAACTAAGCGTTTGAGCGGATTTTAGCTGTGAGAACGGACTTCCGCGGTCAGCACACTGAGGGCAGAGTTCATCGACTGAGCGTCTATACTCGTCTGCCGGAGCGCACTCATGTCCAGCTGGCCATCGATCACAGCTCCATGATGAGCCTCAATATCTTTTGCCTGAATATGCCCCTCAATGCGGCCCGTAGAGTCCCCTTAAAAAAGCCGCCAACCTCAAGTCGGCCCACATGGATTGTGGCCTCAACCCGAGCACCTTCTCCAATAATGAGGTGGTCTTGAGAAAAAATTTCTCCCTCAAAGCCCCCATCAATACGAACCACACCCTCAAAGGAAAGCTTTCCTTGAAACTCACATCCCTTATCGAGGAGGGTGATTGTTTCAGGCTGTTGCATCTTCTTGCCGATCGCTGCCATAGCCTAGTCTACCAAGAATCTTGTTTAAGTCGGCAGGCGTCAAAAAATGAAGAACGAGCTGGCCCCGTCCCGCCTTTTGAGACCGGATCTCCACTTTGGTGTCCAAGAGCTTGCGCAAGGAATTCGTGATTTCTCCATACCCGGCCAGCTCGGTTTCGATGCTGGTTTCTGCGCCCTCGGCGCCGGGCTCGTCCGAAGCGCCGGCTCCGCGGAACCGCTTTACCAGGGCTTCGACCTGGCGCACCGAATACTGCTTCGTCAGAATCTCCTCCATGATTTGATTCTGAACCTTCTTATCTTCCAGCGTAATCAGACAGCGCGCATGGCCAACACTGAGCTCCCCAGACGAAATTTTCTCACGAACCTCTTTAGAAAGCTTTAGAAGCCGAAGCGCGTTGGCAATCGTGGATCGATCCTTTCCGACCCGCTTGGAGATTTCATCCTGAGTGAGACCAAGATCAATAATGAGACGCTGATAGGATTCAGCCTCCTCAATCGGGTTAAGATCCTCTCTCTGAATATTCTCGATGAGCGCCAGCTCTAGGATTTCATGATCAGAAAGTTCTTTAATAATGACGGGCACCTCTTTCTTGCCCGCGATTTGAGAAGCTCTCCAGCGACGCTCTCCCGCAATAATCATGTACCCGCGCTCAGTCTTTTTGGCCAAAATCGGCTGTAGGACACCCTTTTCGCGAATACTTTGTGCGAGCTCATCGAGCTTGGCAGGATCAAAATGTTTCCGCGGTTGCGCGGGGTTTGGATAGAGCTCTCCTACGGCACACAAAATATAGCCGCGCTTATTGGTCTCGGGCAAAAGACTGCCAATACCTCGACCCAAAACGCTCCGATTTGCTTGCTGATTTCCTGTCCCCTGTGTTGTTTCCATAATTTCCTCCGCCGAAAACTAGTTCCTTAATTCTTGAGCCGACAGCTCTTCTGTTATCTGAAGGGCTGGAGCCTGGTCTATGGGCTCTAAAACCTGACCTTCGTTGGCCTGAGACGACAATTCGACCAATTCAGGCTCCTTCGTTTCATTTAAGTCAAGGCTCTTATCAAAAAACTCGACTTGCTGCGTTATAAAAGAGGCCCGGCCATCCTCGCCCGCCTCAGAAAGATTGGGCGCCGCGCCAGATAGATCTAAGCTCGAGAGTTCTAGCTCAACCGGAGCGAGGTCCATTTGCTCATGCTCACCCGGTGCCTGCTCTAAGGCAATCATCTCAGTCGGTGCCTGCTCTAGGGCAATCATCTCAGTCGGCGCCTGCTCTGCGGCAACCACCTCAACCGCCTCTTGTTCCACAAGGGGCAGATATTTTTTCTGAATCAGCTTCCAGTTTGGCTCCGGAAGAGAGTTTCTTTTTAAAAACTCTCCCGCCAACTGCAAGTAGGCCTGACAGCCCTTCGAATCCCAATCATATAATAAGACTGGCTTACCAAAACTGGGGGCCTCCGAAAGCTTGACGTTCCTGGGCACATGGGTCTCGTAAAGCTCATTTGGAAAATGCGTTCGCATTTCTTTTACGACCTCGTGCGTCAATTTGTTGCGGGGGTCATACATCGTTAAAACAATCCCTTCGATACGCAGGTCTTGATTTAGGTCTTCCTTCACAATCTGAAAGGTGTTCAGCAACTGCCCCAAACCCTCCATCGCATAGTACTCGCACTGAATTGGAATCAATAGGCTGTGACTTGCCGTGAAAGCGTTGATCGTCAAAAGACCCAAACTGGGCGGACAATCAAAAACAACGAACCTAAAATCCTCGGGAAGCTTCTTGAGCGCGGTCTTAAGCTTGCGCTCCCGAGAAATCGCATTAATTAACTCTACCTCAGCCCCAATTAAGTTCTGATTAGCAGGAATAACGTACAGGTCGTCCAAAACACTTTTTTGAATGCTTTGCGTTAGCTCGGTGCGGCCAATCAAGACATCGTAAATGGTCGAAGACGCATAACGATCAACCCCCAAACCCGAACTCGCATTGCCCTGAGGATCTAAATCGATCAAAAGAGTTTTATGGCCCGCCGCGGCAAGAGAAGCTGCAAAGTTTACTGAAGATGTTGTTTTGCCCACGCCACCTTTTTGGTTCGCCACAGAAATAATCTTCAACTGTCCGCTTATCATCGGCGCATCTGTCTCCACTTGCAGCCCTCCCAGTACTATTAAAACTTATGCTGATTCTGCAGCGCAAGAATCTTTATAAGAACTTCTCGATTCTCTCTTTGAAAGAAAAATAGAAAGAACAGTGAGCGCGGCAGAGCTCACACCTTCTAGTCGAGAAGCCTCTGCCAGATCCTTGGGCTTAGATTGATTAAGCCGATCGATCGCCTCTCGACTTAAGCCCTTGATAAACTCATAACGAAGCCCTTCGGGAATTTTTAAGCTTCTCATTTTTTCGAGCTGCCGCAGTTGAGAGTGGGCCTGCTTGATGTAGCCCTCATATTTAATATCTGTAATTACCGTCTCAAACACATCCGAAGGATATTCAAAACAAAAGAGCCTCATCAAATCTTGAGCCGAAATGTTCGGCCTTCTTGAAAAATCTAAAAGACTTATCTGACTTTTCAACTCGCCCTCTCCTAATAACCGAAAAAGCTCTTGAGTTGCGGCGTCTGGTTTTAGCTTTTTAGATTCGAGCTCTTCTTTTATTTGGGCCTTCTTTTTTAAATTGCTCTCAAGCCTCTGAAGCTCCCGATCGCTCAGCAAGCGTAGCCGCTTTGAGTGAGAGATTAAGCGCTCGTCAACATTGTCTTCACGCAAAGCCAGGCGATGTTCAGCTCGTGAGGTCATCATTCGATAGGGTTCGGTGCCCACGATGCGAGTAAGGTCGTCGATAAGAATCCCAATATAAGACTCTGATCGATCAAGCTCTAAAGCTTCGTGGCCCAAACTCGATGCTGCAGCATTGATCCCCGCCACAATCCCCTGGGCCGCAGCTTCTTCATAACCCGAAGTCCCGTTCACCTGGCCCGCAAAGTAGAGCCCCGGCATTTCTTTCATTTCTAGCCGACTGTTTAGTTGGGTGGCGTCTATATAATCGTACTCAATCGCGTATCCCGGACGCACAATCTCAACTCGCTCCAAGCCCACGATGCTTCGAAGAAACTCCAATTGAGTTTCGTAAGGAAGACTCGTGCTTAGCCCGCCCACATAATGCTCATTGGTTTTGCGGCCCTCTCGCTCCACAAAGATCTGATGTCTCTCTTTGTCTGCAAAACGAACTATCTTGTCCTCTACAGACGGACAATAGCGGGGGCCTCGACTCTCGATAATGCCCGAGTAGAGCGGCGATTTATCGAGATCGCCTCGAATAATCTCGTGCGTGCGCGGGTTAGTGTGCCCAATAAAGGCAGGCTCGAGGTCTTTTCGCTTCTCGACAGTGAAATACGACATGGGACGAGCAAATTCATGCGAGCCCTGGGCCTCTAGCTTTGAAAAATCAATGCTTCGACCATCCACGCGCGGAACAGTTCCTGTTTTGAATCTGCCCAGCCTAACCCCCTGTGCTTTCAAAAACTCGGATAAACCCAAAGAGGGCGGCTCACCCGCTCGGCCCGAAGAAAAGCTTTGCTTTCCTACATGAGCCCGCCCGTTCATAAAGGTTCCGGTGGTGATAATAACTTTTGAAGCAGAAACGCGAATTCCCAATGTGGTCTGAACGCCCGACACCCTTCCCGAGCTTAAAATTAAGCTCTCAACCTGGGCCTGCATAAGTCGCAGATTCGGCTGAGTCTCTAAAACCCACTTCAAATGCTCTCGATACTGATGTCTATCCGTTTGTACCCGGGTTGAGCGAACGGCCGCGCCTTTTTTTTCGTTCAAAACCCGGTATTGCATCGCCGAGAAGTCCGCGGCCCTACACATCCACCCACCAAGAAGGTCGATTTCTTTGGCCAAATGCGATTTTCCTAATCCGCCTATCGCTGGATTACAAGACATGGTGCCAATCTGGTCGGCGCTCATGGTCATACAAAGAGTCTTTGCCCCCATGCGAGCAGCGGCCAGGGCTGCTTCTACTCCCGCATGTCCTGAGCCAACGACAATGACATCAAAATCCACCATTAAACCGCCACTGTTTCACATGAAACATTGAATGGATCAAATGTTTCATGTGAAACAATACTCACTTTCCGATACAGAACCGCCCCAGAATTCTTTTCAAAACGTCTTCGTGTGCTTTTTTGCCAATCAAGTCCTCTAGCTGGGCGGCCAAAGCCCTAAGCCTCTCTGCTCCCAACTCAAGGGGCTCTCCAGAACTTAAACCCTCACGCATTTGGGCGCCAATTTGCATAGCTCGCTCCAAGACCTTTGCCTCTCGATCTGATAAAATATAAGAAAGATCTCCGATTGAATCCTCTTTGGGGCCCAAAATAGCCGCTTTTAGAGCCTCAAGCCCTACACCTTCTTTAGCAGATACAGACAAAAATCCCTGGGCAGCCGGCCTGTCTCCTTCTGATTTCGATAGAACCCTAATAAGGCGACGATCTCCGAGCCCAAGAGTCAGGGCCTCGGGCGGCTCCTCGCCTGTATCAGACACCCAAATCACCGTATCCGATCGAGCAATGGCTTCTTTGCTCTTTTCAATTCCCATCTGTTCGATCGGGTCCTGTGCTTCTCTTAGACCGGCGGTATCGAATAAAAGAATATATCGATCGCCCAGGCGAAGCTCTACCTCAAGGTAGTCTCGAGTGGTGCCCGCCAACTCGTGCACCAAGGCCCTTTCTTCGCCAATCAGAGCATTAAAAAGAGAGGACTTTCCCACATTAGGCCTGCCCACTAAGCAAGCCGATTGGCGAGCAATAAAGCGCCTTGATCTCTGATAGCTTGCTAACCACTCCGAGAGAGATCGCTCCACCCCCAAAAGCTCGCCTTGAATCCTGCTTTTTAGGCCATCATCGAGATCTTCTTCAAGAAAATCGAGTCGGGCCTCAAGCTCTGCACTTAAATTGAGTATTTTTTCTTTTAATTCTTGGGCTCTTTGAGAGAAATCTCCCATTTTTGCCCTGAGGCCCATCCGAACCACCGCCTCACTCTGACCGTTCAGTATCAAATCTAAGCCCTCAAGCTCGTGAAGGCTGAGCTTCTGGTTCAGGGCCGCCCGCAAACTAAACTCTCCGGGTCGGGCTAGGCGCGTTCCACGTGAAACAATCTCAGCAAGAATAGCCTCATAAATGAGAGGGTTTCCGTGACAATGAATTTCTACCAAGTCCTCGCCAGTATAAGACCCAGGTCCCGGAAACAAAAGCACCAAGGACTCGTCCAGAAGCTCCCCATCCTTGCGCCTCAAGTGCCTTAGGGCGGCAAAGCGGGCCTTCGGAAGATCCTGCATCGAAGTCATCCCCTGAATCACCGCAAAGGCCTCTGGCCCCGAGACCCGAACTATCGCAAGGGCCGAGCGGCCCGGGGGGGTCGATAATGCAACAATGGTTTCAGGATTATCCACCATTCACAACTTGAAGCTTGGGAGCTGTATTTCGTGGATAGAGCTTATCCATCCGTTTGTTGATGAAAAGCTGCTGGGCAATCGAAATTCCAGCATTCACAAACATATAAAAGGAGAGTCCGGCAGGCAGAAAAAGCATGATGGCGCCAAAAAACCAGGGCATCCACTTAAACATGGCTTTTTGTATCCTCACAGCCTCTGAATCCTGGCCCGTTTCAGGCATAGGAGTGAGCTTCTGCTGAAGAACCATGAGAATTGTCATGCTCACCGGAAGAACAAAGAAGGGGTCGTAGTGAGAGAGATCGTTGATCCAACCCACAAAAGGAGCGTGCCTCATTTCAATAGAAGCAAAGAACACTCTATAGAGCGCAAAAAAGATCGGCATCTGAAGAAGCATGGGCAAGCAACCACCCACAGGGTTCACTTTCTCTGTTTTATAAAGACTCATCATCTCTGAGTTCATTCGATGGGGGTCTTTTTTATACTTTTCTCGAATCTCAATCATCTTGGGTTGAATGAGGGAGAGCTTTCGCATTGAGACAGCCGCTTTATAAGACAAAGGAAAGAGAACGACCTTCACAATCAGGGTTAGCAAGAAAATAGCGACGCCAAAATTACTCACCAGTCCCTGAAAGAACATAAGAACACTCAAAAGAAAGCGGGCAATAGGTCCCACCCAGTTGCCGTATTCAATTGAGAGACTCAGGCTGGGGCTTAGCTTTTCAAGATCGCTGATTTTTTTTGGGCCCATATAGATCGCATAATCTAAGCTCAGCCTCTCGCCTGGGGGGCTTTGCTTAGACGACCACTTCATCTTCTGTTGAACGGTATTGCCCTCGCGTACAGCCTCCAGACTTTCAAAAGACATGTTTTTGGGAAAGGCTGCATAAAGAAAATACTTATCTGCAAAACCCGACCAGCTTAGGGCGGCTGCCTCCTCGACCTCCAGGCGACCCGATTGGTCAAACATCTGATAGTCGAGAGAGTCTTTTTTTACCCAGGCCGACTTTTGAAAGTCCGTTTGGGGCTTGAAGAGCCTCATCCAAAATCCGCTTTGCTTTTTCGGATCAATCGACTCTCCAAGGCTTAATTCAACCGCCGCCTCTAAGCTTTGAGCGCTGTTATTTTGAACAGTGTCGCTAATTCTCAAAAAGTAGTCGCCCTCTTCAAGCCAAACACGCCTTTGAATCTCTACACCCTCTCTCTGAGCAAAGAGCCTAAGCTCGTTTGAACCCCACTCCTGTTTTGTCCAAACAACTTCCTCAGCTCCCACTCTTAAAGTGCTTCGATTCAAATTTTTTGCAGCGGCGAACTCTCGGCCCACCACTTCTTTCGCTTTGGGCTCTTGAGGATACTTCAGAAACCCAACCCCTGTGACCTCTCCCAGCCCATTCATCTCGACCTTAAGATCTTTTGTTTCAAAAAACTTTCGCTCCGATCTCCAATCGGCGAGCTGCTTGAGTTGATGGTCTACTTTAAGCTCGGCAACAGGTTTTCGAGAGGCTGCAGCAGAAGTTGTAGTTAACGCATCGCGCCCGCCGCTTTGCGTTACTGCATTCACCGCCGGAGCGGGGGCGGGCGGGGGTGTGGGTGGAAAGGTCAAAAAGTAAACGACCATCATTAGTGCGATTGCTAAAAAAGTCTTCCAGTCCAAAAATCACCTCAACTAAATTTGTTTATACCTACTTCTTCTGACGACTCTCGATGTCAGCCCGGTGTGGCATGCAACGAAAACAAACAGCTCAGTATAAATTTTTTACAATGCCCGCTTTTTCAAAACACCCAAAGAGCGGCGAGCAAGCGATCAGTCTTAGCACGATACGACTGAGACTTCGCAACAAAGACTGACGATTTTTTGACGTGACACCCGCGGCCCTCAACTCTTCGAGAGTAAATTGCGAGCAAGATCTCGAGAACTTGCAGACCAGTCGAATCCCAAAAAAATGACAAAAATGATGAATAACCAGATTGATGGGCAGCAGGGCTTTGTAGAGGATTAAGAGAATTTGTTGGCCCATGATTTTTGCTTATTCAAAAATCTCTCAAGCTCTTTCAAGATCTGTTCTCGACTCAGATCCTCTCGCTTACCATCCCATCGAACCACACAAGAAACGTTCAGTTCATGTTGATGATGTCGAAACCACTCTCGAAGCCAGCGTTTTAGTTGATTTCGATCATGAGCCTTACGAAGATTTTTTTTAGAAACACTAATTCCGAATTTCGGATGATCGGCCAATTTTTTTGCTCTCGATACAAAAAAGCTAAAAATCTGGCCGCGAAAAATCCTTCCGTTCTCGGACCGAGAATCAGCAAATACAGATAAAAAATCTGCTCGAGATTTCAGCCTAAGTGCTTTCGGGTAAGAAAGCGTCTGAGGCTTACTTTTCGTAGACTGTGGGGATAAGGCGTGCACGGCCCTTTGCTCGACGGTTTGATAAAATACGACGACCACCTGGTGTAGCCATTCTAGTCAAAAAACCGTGCGATCGCTTTCGCCGAATCTTGCTGGGTTGAAAGGTTCTTTTCATAAGCTCTCCAATCTCAATAACATCGAAAACCAAGTCAAGGGCTTGCCTCGAAAAAAGCTTTGACGATCAATGCTGAGTACAAGTTACTACCTACTGCAGATCCACCGAGGTGGTATCCCAAAGATCGATGTGAGGTATATGAGAACTGAGGAGGAGAATCAAGGCGAGGAATCAAATGTCCCAGAGGACATGGCGGTCGCTTGGGATCGGACCCTCAAGGCGATCGAGTCAGTTGTAAGACCTCAATATTTTCAATCGTTTATCCTTACCATTCGACTTCTCGGCGCTAAAGAAAACACCTTAGTTTTAGGATTTCCTAATGGTTTTTCAAGAGACTGGGTCTACGACCACTATTCAGGCTTAATTGAAGAGCAGTTTAGTTTGGCCTCAAATGCCAAATATCGTTTGGAGTTCTCGATTGAACAAAAGCGGGTTTCTAGCCCCGGTAGAGCTGTGGCTCGACCAAGCACGGCGGTTTCGGCTCAGACTCTCAAAAAAAATGTGTCCGCTGTTCCTCCAACGGGACCATCAAAGACGGGACCCTCCACTCTTTCTTCTGAAACAGTGCTCAACACTAAGTATGGTTTCGAAACTTTTGTGGTCGGTGCCAGTAATCAATTTGCTCACGCAGCGGCTTACACGGTCACTGAAGCCCCGGGTAAACATTACAATCCGCTTTTTATCTATGGAGATGTTGGTCTCGGTAAGACACATCTCTTAAATGCGATTGGTCTTAAAATCCAAGAGCGATACCCCTCTTTGCGCGTGCATTATACGACCTTTGAAAAGTTCACCAATCACATGATCGAAAGCATTCGCTTCGAGAAAATGGAAGAATTTAGAGATCGATATCGTAAAAACTGCGACGTTTTGATTATCGACGATATTCAATTTGTGAAGGGCAAAGAGCGAACCCAAGAAGAGTTTTTTCATACCTTTAATGCCCTCTACGAACATCAAAAACAGATTGTTCTCTCCTCCGACCGACCCCCGAAAGACATCGAAGGCCTTGAGGACCGTATGCGTAGTCGTTTTGAGATGGGATTGTTGGTGGATATTCAGCCTCCCGAAATGGAGACTCGTGTAGCGATTATTTTTAAGAAAGCAGAATCCGATGGAATCAATTTGTCCGAGGATGTGGCTTTTCTTCTAGCTAAAATGTATCGGTCCAACATTCGAGAGCTTGAGGGAGCTCTTTTAAAATTGAGTGCCTTCGCCTCGCTCTCAGGATCAGAGATCACTGTAGAATTAGCCAAAAATGTTTTAAAACCGGAGTCGCAAGACGGCTCTCCAGTATTTCGTGATCCTGAAGAGATCATGAAGCTGGTCGCTCGTCAGTACCGCTTGAGCATCGGCGATCTGAAGGGTGAAAAGAAGACCCGTGAACTCGCTACTCCCAGACAGTTAGCGATGTTTTTGTGTCGCAAGTACACCAATCTCTCATTGCCCGATATTGGAACCCTATTTGGTGGGAAGAATCACACGACGGTTCTGCATGCCGTTCGACGAATTGGACGATTGCAAGATTCGGATCCTTTTCTGAAAGAATCTCTCGGTCGAATTGAAACTCAGATTCGAGATCTAGGCGTTTAAGTTCTATTTTTTTTAATCTTTCAATTTTTAAAGGTGACTTATAGTCGTCACTTTTGCTGGTCTCAGCAAAGCTTGTCATTATTTATGCACAGATTTTGGCAGTTATGCACACTTTATGCACAGATTTATGCACAGGCCTGTGGATAATATCCTATTGAAATTACTCATTTTTTTTAATTTATTAGGAGTTATGCACAGGCTCTCGCGCCGCAAGAAGACAAAGCTGTGCATAAATGAAGGAAAAAGAGACTTATGCACAGGTATTTATGCACAGCTGTGCATGAAATTGTCAGACCTGTGCATAACTCCTGTGTGTAGCCTGTGAATTCTGTGTGAGATTTTTAGAAATTGTGGATAAATTTTTGAAAATCCAAAATTGTGTATAAAATCTCCACAGGCGCTGTGAATAAATTAGTCAATAATTACAGTATGTTAGTACATTTCCACAGGGAAGTGGGGTACCTACTACGACTACTATTAGAAAAAATTAAAACTAAAAGGCCCCTCTTAGTAGAATCTGGCGAGCTTGTGCATAATTACGCACAGCGTCAGAGCGAATCTCATTTGAGATCTGAAAATCTTTCACGTAAGAAGAAGAGTCTTTCAGTGGGCCGGTAGCTCAGTTGGTAGAGCGCTACAATGGCATTGTAGAGGTCGTCGGTTCGACCCCGATCCGGTCCACCAAATCTTTTAGGCCCATCAAAAACGAATTTACAAAGGGTTTACAGAAACATATTCCTAGAGCCTATCAATATGAAGAGCCATCAAAAAGCCGGCTTTGAGATTGGACGAGAAAGCTTGTTGAAAGCTTTGCAAAGGGTTCAGTCTGTCGTGGACAAAAAGAATACGATTCCGATTCTGAGCCATTTACTCATAGAAGCCGGTGAAGATCGCGTGATCTTTAGTGCCACAGATTTAGAAGTCGGGCTGCGCCTTAGCTTTCCGGCGAAGGTGAGTAAAGCTGGTAAAGTGGCTGTGCCTGCAAAAAGTCTTTATGAAATAGTTCGAGAGCTTCCTCTTGATAGCGAATGTCAGTTTCATATTTTTGATAATTTTTGGATCGAGCTGATCTCGGGCAAGAGTGTCTTTAAATTAGTTGGCCAAGATGCAGATGAGTTTCCTCAGCTTCCACAAATCGATTCTGAGAAATCCTTCAAACTGACATCATCCCAATTTGCTCAAATGATTGATCATACGATCTTTGCGGTTTCAAACGATCAAAGTCGTTATGATTTGAGCGGCGTATTTTTAGAGCGACTCAAAGAAAAAGGAAAAGACTATCTTCGAATGGTGGCTACCGATGGGCATCGTCTATCGATGATGGATCAAATGGTTGAGGCCGGAGGCGAAGTAGATCTTGAAAAGGGAGTCATTTTACCTCGTAAAGGGCTCTCAGAACTTCGCCGTCTTTTGAGTGAAGAAGATTCTTTTTATTGTTGTTTGATGAATTCAAACGCAGTTTTTTGGACAGATAACCAACAGATTCAGTTATTTATGCGTCTCTTGGATGGTGAGTTTCCTGATTACACACCCGTCATTCCAGACAGCAACGATAAGAGGGTAATCATCAAGAGAGAGCAGCTGCTCAATTCTCTAAAAAGAATTTCAGTCTTATCGATGGAGCATTCGCGCTCGGTGAGATTTGAACTGAAGAATGGACGACTGCATTTATCTTCAAGCAATCCTAAGTTGGGAGAAGCGAAAGAAGATCTAGATATTGATTATCAAGGCAGTGATATCGAAATCGGTTTTAATGCCGGATACTTTATCGATATTTTGAATGCGATGAACAACCAAGAGAATGTGGTGATTGAACTGAGCGATGTTCTTTCTCCCAGTCTTATTAAAGGAATGAAGAGCGACGGCTCACTCAATATTGTGATGCCCATGCAATTGGGTAGCGAAGCCAATTAAAGTGGGTGGCATATTCAAGTTCACTCCCTTAAGCTGATTCAGTTTCGAAAGTTTAGCTTCTTTGAAGTCATGGGATTTGGCCCGCAACTCAATGTGATTGTTGGTCATAATGCACAGGGTAAAACTTCAATCCTCGAATCACTTTATTTAATTACTCAATTTAAAAGCTTTAGAAGCTCAAAGAATCAGGATTTGATTCTTTACGGTCAGCAAGAAGCCTCGATTTCATGTGAACTGACAAAGCCCTATCCAACAAAAATTTTGTTTGGCTTTGATCAAAAGCGAAAGCGGGTACAGATCGACGGAAAGGCGATTAATCATCGATCACGATATGAGTTTTTAGGTACAAGCGTGTCTTTTAGTCCCGATGACTTAAGCCTAATTAAAGCCGGGCCGGACGAAAGGCGCGATTTTTTAGATGATTTAGCCATCAACATAGATCCTTCAATAGCGACAATCTTCGCCCAATTCGCAAAGACACTGACGCAGCGAAATCGGCTCCTTAAGCAACTTCAAGAGGGTCACTCGCAGTCGTCACTTGATTTATGGGATGAAGCTTTTATTCGAGAGGCGATACGAGTGTATGAAATTCGTGAATCCGTGGTGAGTAAATTGTCACCGGTTCTGCCCCGCATCTACAATCGTCTTTTTGGGGTCGCTGAAGAGCTGAGCCTTCATTACCTAAACCAATTTAACGATCAAATTCCCAGTGCCGAAGAATTTTTAAAGCGCCTTCAGTCTCGTCGGATAGCTGAAATCGCAGTGGGCTACTCTCTGATTGGGCCGCATCGCGATGATCTGGAGATCAAAATCAACGGGCTTGCTAGTCGCTCTTTTGCCAGTCAGGGCCAGTGCCGCAGCCTTGTGATTGCCTTAAAAGTGGCCCAGTTGGAGCTAACTCGAGAAGCACAAAAAGTAGCCCCTCTGCTTCTCTTAGATGATATTATTTCAGAGCTTGATGAGGATCGAGTACGGGCGCTTTTAAGTTACCTCAGCCACTATCCAGGCCAGATGTTTTTAACCACTGTTGAGAAAACTAAGATTGAAAATTTGAGGGAAAACTTTGCTAATTTTCAGTCGTATGAACTCAGTTCAAATGCTCCAAAAAGCCGTATAAATGCCGAATTAGCGGCGGATGCTGGCTTGCTTCTCTCCTAAGCCTCAGGCTAATCTTCGCTCTAGAAAATGGAAAAAAATACCGCTCAATCCTATGGGGTTAATGACATTAAAGTTCTCGAAGGTCTGGAGGCTGTTCGCAAGCGTCCGGGGATGTACATTGGGTCGACCGGACCCAACGGATTACATCATTTGGTTTATGAGGTCGTCGACAATTCAATCGACGAGGCCATGGGTGGATACTGCGATCGCGTTTTGGTGACCTTGCACAAAGACAACTCGATCACCATCGAAGATAACGGTCGAGGAATTCCTGTTGGACCTCACCCAACGATGAAAGGAAAAGACACGGCTGAAGTGGTGATGACCGTTCTTCATGCAGGAGGAAAATTTCAGGAGGGCGCTTACAAAGTTTCGGGTGGATTGCATGGCGTAGGGGTTTCGGTAGTGAACGCGCTTTCTCAAAAATTGGTTTTGCGGATTCACCGCGAGGGCAAAAGTTTTGAGCAAACGTATGAGCGCGGCAAGCCGACCAGCCCCGTGAAAGAGACTGGAACCAGCGACCGAACAGGAACCATCATTAGTTTTTGGCCTGATGCCGAAATTTTTGAGACGACCGAGTTTAGTTTTGACACTCTAGCGACTCGCTTTCGAGAGCTCGCCTTTTTGAATACGGGTGTTCGAATTATTTTTACGGATGAGCAGTCCTCCAAGACGACCGAGTTTTTTTATGAAGGCGGTCTAAAGTCTTTTGTGGAGTACCTGAACAAAAACAAACATCCCATTCACGAAATTATTCACTTCAAGGGCGAGAGAGATAAAGTTTTGATTGAAATCGCTCTCCAGTATAACGCGAGTTATACAGAAACCTGCTTTAGTTATTGCAACAACATCAACACCCATGAGGGTGGAACGCATCTTCTTGGATTTAGAACTTCACTGACCCGTGCACTGACGACCTACGCTCAGGGCGCAGACTTGATGAAGGGAGCGAAGTTTCAGCTCTCTGGAGATGATTGCCGCGAGGGGCTTTGCGTTGTGGTGTCGGTAAAGGTACCAGAGCCTCAGTTTGAGGGACAAACCAAGACCAAATTGGGCAACTCAGAAGTGAAGGGTCATGTTCAATCGCTCGTTCATGAACATCTCAAGTATTTCTTGGACGAAAATCCGGGAGTAGCAAAAAAGATTCTTCAAAAGATTATCGATGCCGCTCGAGCTCGCGATGCGGCCAAGCGAGCTCATGAGCTTGCGCGACGAAAATCGGCTCTTGATTTTCAAGGGCTGCCAGGAAAATTGGCAGATTGTCAGGAGCGCGATGCAAAGCTTTGCGAACTTTACATCGTTGAGGGAGATTCAGCGGGCGGTTCTGCAAAACTGGGGCGCAATCGTCAATTCCAAGCCATTTTACCGATGAAAGGAAAGATCCTGAATGTCGAGAAGGCGCGTATTGATAAAATTTTGAGTCACGAAGATATCAAAACCATCATCACGGCTTTGGGAACAGGGATTGGAGAGGCAGATTTTAATTTAGAGAAACTTCGATATCACAAAGTGATCATCATGACGGATGCCGACTATGATGGATCGCACATTCGAACCCTCTTACTCACTTTCTTTTATCGAAAGATGAAAGAGATTGTTGAGAATGGGCATCTCTTTATTGCGCAGCCGCCTTTGTACAAAGTCAAAAAAGGTAAAAAAGAGACTTACTTTAAAGACGAAGAAAACATGGCCAACTTTTTATTGGATGAGGCCATTCAAAACACCTCTCTCGTTTACAGGGGGGGTGAAATTTCGGGTGAGAAGTTGAAAGCCTTTGCAAAAAAAGCGCAGACCTACGCGCAAGTCATTAACAAAGCGGGGCAAGATTTTGATCCCGAGTTTTTAAGTCATTCTCTTCTCAAGGTGGCGGAGTCTCCCAAAGAATTTGGATCTGAGAAATTTTGGGAAAAAATAAAAGGCGAGCTCGAAGAGAAGTATCTCAATAAAACTTTTAAAATCGCTGTTGAAAAAGACGCTGTAGAAGTGAGCACTCTCGAAGCAGGATTTCAGAGAGACTTCAGCTTGAAGCACTCGGATCTCGCTGAGGGGAGGCTTGTGCGAGCTTATCAACAAGCTCAAGAGTTGATGGCTTTAGGCAGTTTACCCGGGGTTCTTAAGGGTGGAGAGCACGAGGAGAAAGTTTTTTCGGCGAATGAATTTTATCATCAGATTCGCGCACGTGGAGAGAAGGGCATTTATATTCAGCGCTATAAAGGTCTCGGAGAGATGAACCCCGATCAGCTTTGGAATACCACCATGGATCCGGCACAGCGAACGCTTCTCCAGGTTTCTATTGATGATGCGGTGAAGGCCGATGAGCTCTTTACAGTGCTGATGGGTGATGAGGTCGAAAATCGCCGAGAGTTTATCGAAGAAAACGCTCTCAAGGTGAGAAACTTAGATTTTTAGGTCCGATAGAATTTTAAGAGAGACGGTGATTTATGTCTGAAAATTTAAAGCCAGGAATAACGCCCATCACAATCGAAGACGAGATGAGAAATTCTTATCTCGATTATGCGATGAGCGTGATCATAGGACGCGCGATCCCGGATATTCGAGACGGCTTAAAACCGGTTCACCGACGAATACTTTACGCGATGTTTCGTGAGGGCCTGCTCTCCTCGAAAAGATTTGCCAAGTCTGCTGGGGTTGTTGGAGAGGTGCTTAAAAAATACCATCCCCACGGAGACTCTGCTGTTTACGAGAGTATGGTGCGAATGGCTCAAGACTGGAACATGAGATATGTTTTGGTTGAGGGCCAAGGAAACTTTGGTTCGATCGATGGCGATAGCGCAGCCGCTTACCGTTACACAGAAGCACGACTTCAAAAAATTGCCGAAACTTTCTTAGCAGAGATCGATCAAGAAACTGTGGATTTTCAGCCAAACTTTGATGGAGCGACCACAGAACCAATTATTTTACCGAGCCCCATTCCTAATCTCTTAGTGAACGGAACCACAGGAATCGCTGTGGGAATGGCGACCAATATGTTGCCGCACAATCTCACAGAGGTGATGAACGCGGTCATTGCTCTCATCGATCAGCCCGATTTGGGTCTGGACGAGCTCATTAAAATCATTCCGGGTCCGGACTTGCCCACAGGAGCTACCATTTGTGGTACCTCTGGGATTCGCAAGGCGTACGAAACGGGCCGTGGTTCGATCACCATGCGTGGAGTGGCGAAAGTCGAAGAGCTCGGCAATCGCGAGGCCATCATCATTACTGAAGTCCCTTACCAAGTGAATAAGTCGGTGATGATCGAAGAAATCGCAAATTTGGTTAGAGATAAAAAAGTAGATGGTATTAGCGATCTTCGTGACGAGAGTAATCGCGAAGGTATTCGTGTGGTGGTTGAGCTAAAAAAAGATGCTCAAGCTGAAATTGTTCTCAATCAGCTTTATCAACACACCCAACTTCAATCGAATTTTGGAATTATTAATCTCGCTATTTCCAATAAGCGACCTAAAGTTTTTTCGCTGGCGGAGATTTTAAAGAATTTTATCGACCATCGAAAAGACGTCGTTATTCGTCGATCCATTTTTGAGCTACGAAAGGCCCAACAACGAGCACACATTCTTGAGGGCTACGAAAAAGCCTTGGATAAAATTGATGCCGTGATCGAGCTCATTCGAAAAAGTCAGACGGCTGAAGAAGCTAAAGCCGGGCTAGTGAAAAGGTTTGATTTTTCAATTGAGCAGGCTAACGCCATTTTGGAGATGAGGCTCCAGAGACTCACGGGACTTGAGCGCGAGAAGATTCGTGCTGAACTCAAAGAGCTGGCGCTCAAAATTCAGGGACTCAAAGAGTTGCTAAGCTCTAAAGAAAAACTGATGAAAGTGATTCGAGATGAGTCTGTAGCGATTCGAGATTCATTTGGTGATGAGCGACGAACCAAGCTCTTGCCTGAGATCGGAAAGTTTGTTGCCGAAGATCTGATTGAAGAAGAAGAGGTCGTGGTTACGATTTCTCATGCGGGTTACGTGAAGCGCAGTCCAACCTCTGCCTACCGTGCGCAGCGCCGAGGCGGCAGCGGCAAGATCGGCATGACCACCAAAGAAGATGATTTTGTTCAGCACTTATTTGTGGCATCGACGCATTCTTACCTGTTGATCTTTACGAACAAGGGACGCCTTCTTTGGTTGAGGGTACATGAGGTGCCAGAGGCGGGAAGAACAGCGAAGGGACGACCCCTAGTGAATCTCGTCAAAATGGCGCCCGATGAGAAGCTCTGCTCTATTTTGCCTGTTAAAAACCTAGAAGAAGAAGGTCGATTCGTTTTCATGGTCACTGAGCAAGGCACGGTTAAAAAGACCGAGCTGAAAGCATTCTCCAATGTTCGAGCGTCGGGAATCATCGCGATTTCTTTTGATGATGGTGATTCATTGGTGAGTGCGACAATTACAAACGGTAAAGACGATGTGCTGCTTTGTACCGCGGAGGGAATGAGTATCCGATTCTCTGAAGAAGACTGCCGGCCCATGGGAAGATCAGCGCGCGGGGTGAGAGGAATCGATCTCGAAAAGAATGATCGAGTCGTTAGTTTGGACGTGATTGAAGGCGACTCTAAGCTCTTAAGTGTGAGCTCACTCGGCTATGGAAAGCGGACAGAGGCTGAGGAATATCGTGTTCAAAGTCGGGGCGGTAAGGGGGTGATCACGATTAAAACCTCAGAGCGAAATGGTCCGGTCGTTGCTGTTCTGCAAGTGAAAGACAAAGTCGAAGTCATGATCGTCACCGACGGAGGAAAGCTGATTCGCATGAAAGTAGAGGAGATTTCAGTGATCGGACGAAATACTCAGGGCATGCGATTGATCAGCCTGGATGACGGAGAAAAAGTTTCTTCAGTGGCTCGTGTGGCAGGAGATGAGGACTCAGCGGAGTAAAAAATGACTGCGAGAGCATTGGTCGTAGCCAGCTTTTTTTGGATCTTGGGAGCCTGCACTCCGGATCATGTGAGGCTGGTAGAGAAAGCGGATCGTGAGGCTCTCGATCAAAAGGCCCAGCTTGCAAAGTATCTCTATTTGCAAGTTCTCGAAAAACGAAAAGAAAGAGATGCCGTTCGCTATCGAGCGCTCAAAGGCTTGGCGATGGTTTCGGCGATGCAACTTAACGAGTATCGTGAAGCCACGGCGGCCCTCTCAAGATTGTTTGAAGAGTACTCGCAGGTTTCTGAGTATCAGGCAGAGATCCGAGCTTTGAGATTGATGGCCTCAAAGATTTGGAGAATTAATTTAGAGAATCCAGAGCGGGCTCTGGATGCCCTGTCACCCATGGTTCAGGCTGGGCCCTTCACTTTGGAGTTTTGTGAGGAGCTGGCCCGCGTTTATTTGGCCAATAACGATTATGAGCAAGCCTCCCATTGGTTTCGTCAGAGTCTCGAGATGGCGAGAAAGGTAGAGAATTGCGAGGAGTTGCGAAGCTTGCAGTTAGATCTTCTTCAGGTTTATTCGGTTCAAGATAAGTGCAAAGAGGTTTTTGATTTGGCAGAAATGCAGTTTCCTAAAAACTGTGGGCGAGATGAAATTGGAATTCTGGTTGAAAAAGCCAGTTGCTTTGAAATGACGGGAGAGGTTGCAAAAGCAACCGCGATTTTCGAAGAAATGATTCGAAAAGACCCCAAAAATCTAAGGGCACATTTTTTGCTCGAGAATCTCAAAAAAAGACAACGCCAAAAACTGACCCGATAAAAAGGATGCCATGGCACTTAATTTTAATCGCTCTGAAAAACTTTATACTCAGGCCCAAGCATTCATCCCTGGTGGAGTAAATTCTCCGGTTCGCTCTTTCAGATCGGTGGGTGGGCGGCCTTTTGTTGCCAGTCACGGAAAGGGACCCTATCTCTTTGACGTCGATGGAAATCGATTTGTCGATCTCGTTTGTAGTTGGGGGCCCTTGATCCATGGGCATTGTCATCCAAGAATTCAAGCTGCCATCGAGAAGGCTCTGGCAAAAGGCGCTAGTTTTGGAATCAGCTGTGAGCTCGAGTACCAGCTTTGCGAAAAGATCACCAAGTGCGTGCCGAGCGTAGAAATGCTGCGTCTCGTAAATTCAGGAACCGAGGCTTGTTTATCGGCGATTCGATTGGCGCGCGCTTACACGGGTAGAGATTTAATTATCAAGTTCAGCGGTCACTACCATGGGCATGCCGACAGTTTTTTGGTCGCTGCGGGCAGCGGGGTTGCCACTTTGGGAATGGCCGACTCGGCTGGAGTGAGCGAGAAAACAATTAGCATGACTCAGGTGGCCGAATTCAATTCGGTCGAATCGATTCAACAACTCTTCAAAACCTTTGAAGGGCAAATTGCCGGCGTCATCTTAGAGCTGGTCTCTGGAAACATGGGCGTCGTCGCGCCACAGCTGAGGTTTGTGCAAGAACTCAGGCGGCTTTGCACAGAGCAAAAGAGCGTTTTGATTTTTGATGAGGTGATGACGGGCTTTCGACTCAGCAAGGCGGGCGCACAGGGACTGTATTCGATATCCCCCGACCTCAATTGCTTTGGAAAGGTGATTGGGGGCGGGCTTCCAGTGGGGGCCTACGGCGGAAAAAAAGAGATCATGCAATGCGTGGCCCCTCTCGGACCCATGTATCAAGCGGGTACTTTGTCGGGCAATCCTTTGGGAGCCGCTGCGGGCCTGGCTTCGATTGAGTTGATGGAAGAAGACGAGAAGTACTTTTTTCAGAGCCTAGATCACTCGGCGAGCCAGTGGGCCAACTATTTGCGCTCTCATATTGAGTTTAAGGGTTATGAGGCTTGTGTCGCTCAAGTAGGAAGCATGTTGACCGTCTTTTTTTGCGGGGAACTCCCACAAAACTTTACCGACGCGAAAAAATCGCATCTTGAGAGGTTCAAAACATTCTTTTGGTCACTGATGGAGCGAGGGGTTTATTATCCTCCGAGTCAGTACGAGTCCTGCTTTTTATCGTCTCAGCACCAAGCTCACGTCATGGAGGCGGTGGCTGAGGCCAGTATTGATGCGATCGATCGAGCCTTTGAGAAGGTGCCGTAATGGCCCAGTCAAAGCTTTTGGCCCTGGGTTGGGCCGCATCTCAGTTTGGTTTCTACACGGTCATCGGAATCGTTGGGGGGGCCTATTTAGATCGCGAGTGGGGAATTGCACCCGCCCTTACCTTGACGGGGCTTTTTTTGGGGCTATTTGCTGGCATCCGGGTCTTGCTCCAGGTAGCAAAATCATCCAATAAATTGGACTAAGCTTATGGCAGTAATTAAACAATCCTTCTTGATCGGCTTGGGACTTTATCTTTTTGGCGGGCTGGCCACGGCCCTTTTTATGTCGATCGAGGCCTGCCTGTGGTTTTTAGTTGGGGGCGGCTTTGCCCTGATGAACTTGATGGCGGCCAGCTACTTGGTGACGCAAGGGCTTCCCCGCTGGAAAAACAAATTAGTATTTCTGGGCCTCCTTTTTTTGAAAAGCCTTAGCTTCATTGCTATGATTGCGGCAGTCTTGATGTTCGCAAAGCCGCTTCTTTTGCCCTTTACGATGG
This sequence comes from Bdellovibrionota bacterium, assembly GCA_044351695.1. GTDB lineage: Bacteria > Bdellovibrionota > UBA2394 > UBA2394 > UBA2394 > JBILFF01. Next base: position 74,979 of record JBILFF010000001.1, on the reverse strand, counting down.
GTGTGGGGATCGTTATTTTCTCCCTGATTGTTTGGGCGATTCGAGAAAGTCTTGGATCCAAAAGGCAAGTAAGCGAAGCTTAAAGGTTGTTAAATGGCATCGGGTGTTAATCTTTTTGAAGCAGTAGGAGTCGCAAAAGATCTCAAATATTTTGCGGCTTCAGTGCTGGCCAGTGGAGGCCTTGTCGCGGTGGGCTTGCTGGTTCGAAAAAAAGCACTGGCGCAAGCCGACGGTGATGCGCTGCCCGAAGCGAAGTTCAATCTCTTCAATGCTCTCGTTGAGGTGATGAATTATTTTAGAAACCTACTCAAGGGCATGATTGGCCACGGCTCAGATCAATATTTGGGAATCATCGCGACCACTTTTGTTTTGATTTTTATCTCTAACTTTATGGGACTTATTCCGGGCCTGCTGTCTCCCACGGCGGATTTTAATAACAATCTAGCGATGGGTTTGTTTGTTTTTGCGGCCTATCAATTTTTTGGATTCAGAGCGAATGGAATTGGATACCTCAAGCACTTTATGGGTGGGATGCCACTGAAGGGCTATGGATCGGTGATGATGGTATTCACCTTGTTTATCGGAGTGGGCCTCTTTTTCTTAGAATTGTTTAGTCACTTCATTCGACCCATGACTCTCAGTCTCCGTCTCTGGGGGGTTGTGAATGGAGATCATACATTTGAAGGTGTGGTTTCTGGTTTGGTTCCTCTCTTCTTGCCCATTGTGGCAATGGCTTTGGGATTAATCGTTTGTGTGGTCCAGGCGTTGGTGTTCACCTTGTTGTCGACGGTGTACATCCAGATGGCGGTATCTCACGATCATTAATTGGTAATTTTAAAGAAGGAGAATCTCAGAATGAAACTTGTAAACTCAATGATTCGATTTGGCGGACTCGCCGGAGCATGTTTGATGGTGAGCGCAGCAGGACTTACTGCTGAAGAAGCCGTTGCCGCAACAGGTGCTGCTGATGGGTCGACTGAAGTGTTGAAATATCTGGCTTTGGCCGCTGCTTTTGCGATGGGTATCGCGGTTTTGGGCGTGGGCCTTGGTCAAGGTAAAGCGGTCAGCTCAGCGATGGAAGGGATTTCAAGAAATCCTCAGGCAGCTGGTCCTATGTTGGCACCGTTGATTCTTGGTCTTGCGTTCATGGAGGCCCTGGTGATCTTTACTTTGATTTTCGCTTTCGTATTTAAGCTTACTGTTCTGGGATAATCTCTTTCAGAAAGTAGAGAGTCTGTTTAAGCCCGGCCAAGAAATTGGCTGGGCTTTTTTTATGCAGCGAGAACTTGCTTTAAAAACCTGCCGGTCGCCGACTTGGAGTTCTTAGCCACTTCTTCAGGGCTTCCTTGAGCGACGATCACACCCCCGCCCTCTCCTCCTGCAGGCCCAAGATCAATCACGTGATCGGCCACCTTAATCACATCGAGTTGATGTTCAATCACCACTACGGTGTTGCCAAGTTTGACCAATTCCTGACAAACGCGAATCAGTTGTCGAATGTCAACCAAGTGCAGGCCGGTGGTGGGCTCGTCCAAAATATAGAGGCTTTGGCCGCTGTGCGTTTTGACCAGCTCTTTGACGAGCTTTACACGCTGGGCCTCTCCGCCAGAGAGTGTGGTGGCGGGCTGGCCCAGCTTTAAATAACCTAAGCCCACATCGCAAAAGCTCTTCATTTTACGATGAAGAAAAGAAATGTTTTCAAAAAAACCGAGAGCCTCTTCGAAGCTCATATCCAGAACTTCAAAAATATTTTTGCCTTTAAAAAGAACCTCGAGCGTCTGAGAATTATAGCGCCGGCCGTAACAACGATCGCAGGTGACGCTGACGTTGGGCAAAAAGTGCATTTCAATTTTTTTGACACCAGCGCCCTGACACTCCTCACAGCGCCCCCCCTTAGTGTTAAAGCTAAATCTAGAAATGCTGTAGCCACGCTGGCGCGCTACGGGAGTTTGAGCAAAGAGCTCGCGAATACTTGAAAAAATTCCTACATAAGTTGAGGGGTTGCTTCGGGGAGAGCGACCAATCGGGCTTTGAGTGACGCGAATCATTTTTTCGATGTGCTGTAGCCCCTCTATTTTTTTGCAATGATAGGCTTTGCCATCATGGATGCTCGTTGCAAGAACATCCATAATCAAACTCGACTTGCCGCTACCAGACACTCCTGAGACGGCCACAAACTTGCCCAGCGGAATTTCAACATCCACATTTTTGAGATTGTGTAGATTCGCGCCGCGAATCCAAAGCGATTTGCCACTACCCTCAGAGCCCTTTTGAGGGCGGTCAATTCGTTCGGTCCCTTGTAGGAACTTGGCGGTGATTCCCTGAGAAAGCGCCCCGGGCTCTCCCGCCTCGACAATCGAGCCTCCGTGACGGCCCGCGCCGGGACCGAGGTCGATCAACCAGTCTGAAGCGAGCATGGTGTCGACATCGTGTTCAACAACAATCACGGTATTGCCCTGATCTCTCAGTTTTTTTAATGACTCAATGAGCTTCTGATTGTCCACTTGGTGCAGCCCAATGCTCGGCTCATCCAAAATATAGAGCACACCAGTCAACTGTACTCCCATTTGAGTGGCGAGACGAACTCGCTGCTCTTCTCCGCCACTTAGGCTTGCTGCTAAACGATCGAGACTCAGATAGTCGAGGCCCACCTGATCTAAAAACCGGAGTCGCTCTACGATTTCGTGTAGGATTTTTTCAGAGATAATCTTTCGATTTCCTGTGAATTCTAGGCCTTTGAAAAACGTGAGAGCTTTTTGAACACTCATTTTTGAGATCGTTGAAATGTTGGTCTCTTGAATGAAAACCGACAGAGATTCGGGCTTGAGTCGCGCGCCCCGGCAATCGGGACAGGTCTGGGTGTCGTGTGTAAACTCTTCTTCGTCGATCTCGTCTTCCGCCGACTCAAGCTCTTCTTCAGAAGAAAGGCTGCCCAGGCCACGACAGCTCGTACAAGCTCCGATGGGCGAATTAAAAGAAAAAAGTCGGGGCGTCATTTCGGGAAGGCTAAAGCCACACTTGGCACAACTTAGACTCTGCGAAAATAAAACCGAATCGCCCTCTTCAAAGCGCTCCACCAAAATCCGCCCCTCCCCAATTTGAGCGGCGGTCTCAACAGCCTGCAAAATTCGATCTCTCGCTGAGGCCTTGATGGCGAGGCGGTCGAGATAGACATAGAAGTCGTGGGGTTTGCTTTTGTCTAATTTTTGTCCGAGTTCAATTTGATAGTCTCGTCCATCAATTCGAGCGCGTACATGACCCTGTCGGATGAGCTGATTGATTTCTTTGGCAAACTCGCCCTTTTTTCGCTGAGCGATCACTGCCAAAATATTGATTTTTGTGCCCTCTTGAAAATGAAGGATTTGATCAGCAATCTGGCTGAGAGATTGAGAGGCGATGGGACTATCACACTTAGGACAAAACGCATCACCGACGCGACTAAAGAGAACTCGCATGAAATCATAAATTTCAGTGATGGTCCCAACGGTGGAGCGAGGATTTTTAGAAATCGTTTTTTGCTGAATGGCAATGGAGGGGCAAAGTCCGGTGATCGAATCGACCTCGGGTTTTTTGAGTTGTTCGACGAACTGCCGAGCATAGGCCGATAAGCTTTCGATGTATCGACGCTGACCCTCGGCAAAGATGGTGTCAAAAGCAAGGGTCGACTTACCACTACCACTCGGACCAGTAATAACGATCAGCTTATTTTTTGGAATCGAGAGGCTCAGGTTTTTAAGATTATTCTCGCGAGCTCCTTGGATATGAATGCTTGAGCTAATTCTTTGGCGCAGCTGAGCGCTTTCGGCCGCATTCTTTTTGACGATGGACGTTGGGTTTGCCATAGGGTTTTAAGCGTCCCCAAGTTAGACGGCGGTCTAATCAATGACCAGCAGATTTAGCCCACTCCCGTGCGGCCTCAAGTGCGTTTTTCAGACTTAAGGGAGAGGCCTGACCACGTCCCGCAATATCAAAAGCGGTTCCATGATCCACACTGGTGCGCAAGAAGGGCAGTCCGAGCGAAACATTGATCGCTTCAAAAAAACCCGACATCTTAAGCGGAATCAGAGCTTGATCGTGGTACATGCAGACGTACGCATCGAATTTGCGGGGCGGACAAAAGGCAGTATCTGCCGGCAGTGGGCCCGATACGCTGAGGCCCTCTTCTTTTAATACATCGATAGCGGGCTTTAAAATGCGCTCCTCTTCGTCTCCAAAAAGACCATGGTCAGAAGCGTGAGGGTTTAAGGCACAGACGGCAATTTGGGGATTTGAAATAGATCGACGCAAATAGAGATGGAGGTTTCTCGTGGTCTGCAAAATGCCCTGGCTTGTCACGGCCCGAGAGACGTCGCGAAGAGCTAGATGCGTCGTCACCAAAGCCACTCGGAGCTGTGAGTTCGCAAGCATCATCGTGACGGAATTACTTTGTGTTAGCTTTTTGAGAAACTCCGTTTGACCTACAAAGCTCTGATCGTTGAGCGCACAAAAATATTTGTCTACGGGACCGGTCACCAGAGCCTGGGCCTTTCTGTGAAGACAATAAAGAGCCGCTGCACGAAGAGATTCAATCGCCGATTGGCCAGACAGAGCGGAGGGTCGGCCCGGTTCAAAGCGAGAATCGCCGACATTTTCGAGCTCTAATCGGGCGAGGCCTTCGAGACTTTTATGGAGATGGTGCGGGAGTTGACCAAAAACTCGCACCCTTACATCGGGGTATCGGCCCACAAATTCGGGCAGGGCAGCGGCAACAATCTCGGGGCCAATCGAGCAGGGGTCACCTACACTTAAAGCGAGGACGACTTCTGACATTTTTTAAGATTCGACTTTGATAAAAGTGGAACTCCGAAGCTCGTTCAGCACTCTTTCTTTGGCTTTATTCATTTGCTGCGCTTCTAGAATGCTCTCGATTTGAGAGCGAGCCTGATCAAAGCTCTGAGCTCCCAAATTCTTTTTGCCTAACACTTTTAAAAGCTGAGTGGCGTTGGGCAGGCTCACCCGGGCGACCCTTCCTACCGCGGTGCTAAATAAAACGCTCTCCACCTCTTCTCGCAAAATGCCACGGGTGATCGAGCCCAACATTCCCTGCCGAGCTTTTGAGGGGCTTATGCTGTGAAGGCGAACACATTCGTCAAACAAGCTGGGCTGCGATACATATTTTGATACTAGCGCATCGGCTTTTTCGGCGGCCGCATCAATCATGCACTCCTGAACAGTCAGCTCAATGTTCTGATCAAACTGATCCCGATTTTGTTGATAATAATTTTTTAGGTCCGACTCTTGAATGCTCTGCAAACCCTCTCGTTTAATGGCTGCAAAAAAAGCCTGGCTCTCGAGTTGCATTCTGAGGTCGGTTCTCAGTTGCTCAAGGCTTCCGCCTTTTGAGGCTAAAAGCTGTTGAAGCTCTTCATAACTAGAAAGGCCCTGGCTTGATCGTAAGCCCTGAACGCGGCGCTCAACGTCTTGCTCACTAATCGTCATCTCTCGCTTTGCTAAAAAGTCTCGAATCAAAGCTTGCTCGATCAGTAAATCGAGTGCTCGCTGGCGAAGTGTTGTTTCGGAGCTACCACGAACTTCTACTGATTTGAGCAAGGCCTCCATCGCTCGCAGCTCTGAGGTGGTGATGATTTGCGTTCCCACTCGGGCTTCAATTCTTTCAATCGTTTTGGATCCTGAGGGAGGGGTCGCAACCCGTTCGAGCGTGGGTGCGGGTGCGGGTGCGGCAGACACAGAAGACCAAACAATCAGGCTAAAAAACATAGGCCCCTTTTATATCAGATTTGGCCACCACTCGGGAAAGATATTTAAGTGCTCGAAATCACAGCGCTTATAGCTTTGAAATGAGCTCTCGATTGTATTCGATTTCAGCCGAACGAATGAGCTCTTCTTCAAAGCGAGAGAGCCACTCTTGTCGGCGCTCCTCAAACAGGCGATCCAGAATTTGATTTTTTACCGCCTTGAAGTCTTGGTTGATGGCTGCACTTCGAGAGAGGACCTGAAGGAGGTGATATCCATAACTGCTTTTTAAAACCGGCGAGAGCTGGTCGAGGGGGCCTTCAAAAAGAAAATCATCGAGAGGGGGGGGCAGAACGCCACGATCGACCGTGATCACGGCGGAATCCTGCGCTTCGGGTCCGGTGCTGTAATTTCTGGCGGCCTCGACAAATCGGAGTCGGCCACCTGCGATTTTTTGCCGCACATCTTTGGCGACACTCTCGTCGCCCACAACAATATGAAGTGCTTTGGCCTGCGCGTTTCGGCGAAAGCTATCGGCGTTTTTTTCAAAAAATTCGAGCGCCTCTTGAAGGGTGGGCTTTTGAATTTGCGGCCGGTTTTGTTCAAAAAGTTTTTGAATCAAAAGACTTTCTTTCACCCGCTCTTTCCAAACAGACTCATCCACCATTCCCTCTAAAAGACTTTCGTTGAATTGCTGATCGGGATATCCGGCCTTCACTTTATTAATTCCTTTTTGAAGCTCGATATCGGTGACAGAAACATTTCTGGATTCAGCGGCAGTAGTAATCACCGCGCGTCTGACCAGCGTTTGGAGAACCAAATTTCTAATCTGTGGGCGCTCTTGATCGGTGAGGTTTGTGTCTCTGGGTTTTAAGCTTTCAAAAAGATCCACATAATCGCGCACGGTGATGACCACGCCATTGACGCGCGCTACAGGATCAGACTCGCTCGGCGCGGAGGTGCAGGACCAAAAGCTAAAAAGGAGGGGCAAGAGAAGGAGTGGGTGATTACTTAAAAGTCGCATTACTTTTCCTCGATCAATGGAAGGGGGTCCTTTTTAATAAGCGCGGGGAGAGGACTAATTTTTGAAAGATTTTCTTCGTAGACCTGTATCGATCGATTTTCTTTAAGACGATCAAGCTCTCTTTGAAGAATCGCCCGCTGATTTTTTTGAACAAGATAGCTGCGAATAGTCTCTTGGTGGTTTTGAAGGCCACGCCGATCGCCGGTGAGCTGGATGATATGATAACCAAAATTGGAGCGAACGACCGGGCTGATATCGCCGACTTTTTTGAGAGCAAAAGCGGCCTTTGAAAATTCGGCATCCATTTGTTCTCGAATAAAAAAACCAAGCTCTCCGCCCTGTCGACCACTGCGATCTTCAGAATACTGACGAGCGTATTGAACAAATAGATTGGGGTCTTGGACGAGCTCTTCACGGAGTTGCTGAGCCCGCCGACGCTTTTCTTCTCGCACAGACTCCGATGTCGATCGCCCCTCGGGCAGGGCCAGCAAAATATGTCGAGCCGATATCTGATCGTAGGCGGCTGGATTTCGTGCGTATTCATTTTTGACATCGAGCTCGGTGATGGCTTGACGAGCGCGACGTGCGAGCTCTTCGACATAAGCATCTGCCAGCCGCGTTTTAAACTGCACGGATTCAGCAAGGCCCTGAGCGAGCGCCTCTTGGTAGAGAAGCTCGACATGAATGAGTTGGTCCAAAAGCTCGCGTCTCTGGGGATAGGACTCGAGCTGAAGGGGGGTTCTTTGTTCGATGATCTCGATGAGCGAAAGAAAATCACGATCTACAATCTTCTTTTGATCGATCTCAGCAATGACCAAGCCCGAATTCTGCACGGGCGCTTGTGGGCGCCTCTCACAGGCTACACAAGAAAAGCCAAGCATCAAGAGAGTGAAGAGTCTCATGAGCGCATTATGACAAGCTTATGAGCTAACGTCTTCAGTCAATTTTTTCAGAAACTGGCGACACTCAAAGAGATCGTGGAGCGCGGGCGAGCGAAAGGAGGAGGTGCTGAGGATCTGAGCGTCGAGCATGGCAGACTTAAAGTTAAAATTAAGCCGTCCCTTGGGGTCTAGGCTGACCTGGGGGGAGTAGTCTTTTAATACTCGCTGCGGATCAAGCGGGGTGTTGGGCTTAAACTCAAGAAGCATACGACCAGGCCGTATCTCCACTGCTTTGGCCCGAAGTTTAGCGGCCCGACTTCGAAGGCTGGCGATTTGACACAAAAGATCCACCTCTTCTGGGTACAAACCAAAGCGGTCCAAAAGCTCACTTTCAAAATCCAAAAGCTCCTGATCGCTGCGGATTTGATTGAATCGTCGGTAGGTCGAAATTCTTACGCCTGCATCTGAAATATAATCTGCGGGAATGTAAGCGCTGTATCCAGATTGTAAGTCTGGTAGTGGCTCTGCACGTACCTCGTTTCTAATTTCAGTGAGGCACTCATGAAGCATTTCATTATAGAGCTCAAGACCCACCTCGGCGATCACGCCCGACTGAGCATCGCCCAAAAGATTTCCGCTTCCCCGAATCTCTAGGTCGTGAGAGGCCACCTTGAACCCGCTTCCTAACTCCGTGCAGCTTTGAATGACCTGCAAGCGCTTGGAGGCCTCTGGCGTCAGCGAGGATTCTTCGTGAATCAAAAAGTAGGCGTAAGCCCTGCGATGGCTTCGGCCCACCCGCCCGCGAATTTGGTAAAGGTCGCTGAGCCCAAAATGTTCTGCATGATCGACAAAAATCGTATTCGCATTTGCAATATCTAAGCCGTTTTCAATAATGCTTGTGGCCAAAAGAATATCGGCACGATGATCTAAAAAGTCGGCCATCACTTTTTCGAGATCAGCCTCGGGCATTTGTCCGTGACCGACAAGAATTCGAAACTCAGGCAAAAGCTTTTTAAGTTCTTGTTCAAGCCGATAGATGCTTTGGACACGGTTGTGGATAAAAAGAATTTGCCCATCACGCTGAAGCTCTCTCAGGCTGGCGTCGCGAATCAATTTAGAATCAAAGCGGCCCACGAAAGTGTTTACTGCTTCTCGGGTTTCTGGGGGCGTGGTGATGAGCGAGAGCTCTCGCAAGCCGACGATGGCCATTTGAAGCGTGCGCGGAATGGGCGTGGCGCTGAGAGTGAGAATGTCCATTTCGGAGCGAAGCTTTTTCATTCTTTCTTTGTGCTTCACTCCAAACCTTTGTTCTTCATCCACAATCAACAAGCCCGCGTGATTAAACCTGACGTCGGACTGAAGGAGGCGATGCGTGCCCACAATGATTTGAGTGGCCCCACTTTCGACACGATCTAAAACCTGCCTTTGTTCTTTTGCGCTTAGAAATCGCGAAAGTCGCTCCACCCGAATTCCATAGGGGGCGAATCTTTTTTGAAAGCCCTTAAAGTGCTGCTCTACAAGGAGCGTGGTGGGTGCCAAGACGATGATTTGCGTGCCCTGAAGGGCTCGATACATGGCAGCCCGCAAAGCGATTTCGGTTTTTCCGAATCCCACGTCTCCACATACCAGACGATCCATGGGGACCTCTTTTTTTAAGTCAGACTCTACATCGGCCATCGTGCTTTCTTGGTCGGGCGTGAGCTCAAAGGGAAAGTCATTGCAAAAGGAGTGATACTTTTGAAGATCGAGCTTAGCGCGCTCGATCTTCAATAATTTTCTTTTTGCTGCGACGTCGAGCAGCTCATGGGCAAGCTTAAGAATATCTTCGCGAGCACGTTGCTTCTTTTTGGCAAACACCTGGCTGCCCAGCTTGTCGAGCCGTGGGGTGGCGTAGCCATCTCCAGGCACATAGCGCGAAATTTGATCGAGTCGATAGATGGGCAGATAGAGCTTGTCTGCGTCGGCATACTCAATAAGGGCAAACTCAGAGGTGACGGAGTGAAGTTCTAAAGTGATGAGGCCCTTAAATCGGCCCAGACCGTGCTCTTCGTGCACGACGTAGTCTCCGTCGACCAAATCCGAAAACTCGCGAAGATAGTCTTTGGCCTCTACGCGCTTGCCGACGGTTTTGGGTGAGCTGCGTGCTCCAAAAATATCTCTCTCGGTGATGTAACACGAGCGAAGCGTGCCCGAACTAAAACCCGAAAACAGCGGCCCTTGGTGCCACTGAATCAGGGAGGAATCGCTCGAGAGCGACAGGCTCTCGAGCAGAGATTCTCGGCGCTTCATGTTGTTGAGAACGAGGTGGACCTCAAACTGTTTTTCAATGTTGGAGTGAATCGTGTCGATGAGGGGCTGAAGAGACTTGCTGCCCAGAATCCTTGATCTCAGAGTAGAGAGGGCTTCGCTTTGGTAGTTGATCTCCGCAGACGCATCGATCAACGTGCTGAGCTCGCTCTCAACCCTGTTGGTCGGGGCATGATCTGATCGAAGGCTCTCTGGTCCATAGGCTAGATGTTGCAGCTGTGCGAACTGAGAATCTTCTCTCAACCAAAAACGAGAAGCCTCTTCATCGGCCTGTTTGCGATTGATCCAAACAATGGGCCAGTCTTTCGGAAGATAATCCCAAAGATCCACGAGCCGCTCTCCAAGGGCGGGCAGCAGGGTGCGCGACTCCACGAGTTCTCGGTGATTTTCAAGCTGCAAAAGAACGGCCTCTCGATCTTCGCGAGCAATGTTTTTGCTGTCCCCAAAATCCTTCAGGTTTTTGCGAAACGAAGAAATTCTGTCGGCTGATAGAATCAATTCACGACAAGGCGGAAGAGTGTACGAATTCAGCTCTATCAATGAGCGCTGAGATTCGGGATCAAATCGACGAATCGAAATAATCTCGTCTACAAAAAACTCAAGCCGCAGAGGCTGCTCATCAAAAGGGGGAAACACATCAATCAAGAGGCCGCGAACACTAAAAGTCCCATGATCTTGAGCGAGTTCGTCGCGAATGTATCCTGCCGCCTGAAGCCGAAGAATAAGGTCGTCTCGGTCAAAAAATGCACCCTTTTCAAAGCTAATGCAGGCGCTGTGGAGAAGCTGCGACGAGATCGTTTTTTGCGAAAGCGCAACAAGATTGGTAAGAACGAAAGCAGGCCTCTGCGAGCCAGACGAGCTGAGGTGCAGCTGAGTTTGCAGCCGCTGATAGACGGTTCTTGGGTCTTCTCGGGCGGCATCGTAAGCGTTCTCAAAGGCGGGAAATCTGGCACAAGCCCCGAGATTTTTTTGTCGGCTAAAAAACTCTAAAGAGCGCGACTCCTCTTCGAGATTCGCGCTGAGAGGGTAAACGAGAAGGGCTCGATCGTAATGACGAGAAATAAAGTAACTAAGAGTCGAGCCCTCTAGGCCGCCGATACGCTTTGTTTGAATCATAAAAGACCCGCCCCCTTTAGGGCGCTCAATACAATAAGTATTTCTTCCGTTGAGTCTTAAATGTCTTTTCGTGATCTTGCCAACTTTGAAACAGCTTTTTTAGACTGCCCTGCTGATCTACACACTCTCGAAGCTCTGGACCCCCCGCTAAGATATCAATGGGCAGCTTATGAAATTCATATTCATAAGGAGGCTGCTTCCAAGACCACCGATCACCATAAAGCGATCGAAAAACCCAAAGCAGAATCGTCATGTGTCGTAGAGGATAGAACTTGGATTTGGGGGGAATTTGAATGGCTCCAAAACAAAGCTCACCCGCATGCTTATGAAAAGTCGGAATAAAACCTTGTCGGTGAAATTGTGATGGGGCAATTCCGATGGATTTGCAAATTTTTAAGTACTCTCGCTCAATGTCTTGCCAATTAAAAAAGGGCGCTCCAATGAGCTCAAAGGGTCTGGTAGTTCCGCGGCCCTCAGACAAACTGGTCGCCTCAAGTAGGCACATTCCCGGATAAAGAGCTGCCGTTAAATAGTTGGGCATATTGGGTGACGGCAGAAGCCAAGGCAGCCCCGTCTGCGGAAACACCTGGCGCCGATCCCAATTTTTCAGCTTGAGGATATGAATTTTAGCTTGGTGTGAGTGAAACTGCTGAAAAAACATGGCCAACTCACCAATCGTCATGCCGTGACAAACCGGCAGGGGATGAAGTCCTACAAAAGACCGATACTGAAGATCGAGGATTGGGCCTTCAACAAACTGACCGCCTAGCGGATTAGGACGATCACAAACTACCACCTCAATTCCAAGCTCGGCGCAGACCTCGATCATATAAGACATGGTGTAAATAAAAGTGTAGTAGCGCGCGCCCACGTCAAACAAATCGATGACCAGATAATCAAGCCCGCTCAAGCTTTCGCGCGTGGGCTTGCGATGCTTACCGTAGAGCGAGTAGATTGGCCGACCCTGCGAATCTTGGCGATCTTCCCACTCGATCATGTTGTCTTGAGTTTCGCCAAAAATTCCGTGCTGCGGACCAAAAAAAGTTTTTAAAGAAGCCGCGTCGTCGACGATGTCAGCGAGGTGTTCGAGTGAGGGGGTGATCGATGAGGGATGACACAACACGCCAAAATTTTTTCGTTTGAGCGAGCGTGATTTGATCCACGACGAAAGAAATTCAAGTCCGGTCTTGGTTCGATTCATATTGACCTGCCCACCACTATATCCGTGTAATAGAAATTGGGGGAAGAGATCTGCATTTGTTTTTTTGAATGAAGATCTCGGAGGGGGAAAATGCGATTATTTTTTTGGTGTGCGGCAAGCCTATTGGGCCTGGCCTCGCTTCGGGTTGAGGCACAGTCGTGGCAAACAGAAACTTTTTTTAATGAGCTGAGATCAAAGGCCCCATTTTACGGCTTTAGATTCTGGACCGAGGGCTTAGCGTCTGTGGGGCGCATACGATTTAGCTCTGATGGTACAGATCGCTTTCATCCATTTACGAATACGATGGTTCTTGCTGAAAACTTTTCAGATAATGGCGGACGACTCAAGTCGTGGTCGCGACTCGGGCCATTAAATCTGGGCACTTTGGCGCACGAGTCATTTCATTCTTTTTACACCAATCATCTTAAAAAAGAGCCAAGGTATCGAGCGCAATGGAACTGGATGAGATCACGACCAGCGCAGCTCTATCGGGATTTGCCAGAGGCGAAGGCGATCATCGCGCTTGAAGAGGCCTACGCGAGCTCGCTTGGAGATCTAATCAGTTCTCGCGTCACCATTGCTCGAATGCTTGAGCTGCGGGCGACCGAGGAGGATCGGTGTGTTTCTTCTATTGAATTGGCAGAAAGACTTTGGAAGATCACCTGGGATCAAGATGTCATGGGCTACTATTCGCGGGACGGAATCGGAGAGTATTGGGTGGATCGTATGAAGGAATTGTGGGCCGGAATCAGGGGCCGCGATTCGGGCCTGCCCGTGGATGGCACTTATTTTGTTGAAACGCCACTGGCCGAGATTGATCGAAAGTGGATTTCTCAGAATTTGTTAGAGGGCCGGATCCAACGGGCCTACCAAGTGACTTTTAAAAAAGAGCTCGAGTCACTGCCGTGTTACGAGGCCTATGAAAATGGGCGAGTCGCCGAAGCTCTTGCAGATCGTCGCTATTAAGAGAGTTCAGCCAGCCGTCGCCATTCTTGATAGCGCCGCTCTAATTTTTGGGACCTCGATTTTTGTGGCTCAAACTTTTGATCGAGCTCCCAAAGCTTTTCGATATCACTGAGGCTCCAGTGTTTTTTAGAAAGCCCCGCCAGATAGGCAACGCCCGTGGCTGTGGCCTCGAGATTCTTGGGTCGTAAAACGACTGCGTTTAAAAGCTGAGACTGAATTTCTAGAAGTAAATTATTTTTGGCCGCCCCACCATCGACTCGCCAGTTTGAGAGCCTCAGCTTAATGCCCTCGTCTTTCAAAGAATCAATGAGGGCGCGATTCTGGAAGGCGAGCCCCTCGATCGAGGCGTAAGCGATATGGCCTCGATGGCTTCCGCGCGTGAGTCCAGCGATGAGCCCGCGAGCAGAGGCCCTCCAAAAGGGGGCGCCAAGGCCAGTGAGAGCGGGGACTACCAGCACGCCATCGCTATCAACACTCTCGCGCGCCAGTGCTTCGATCTCAGCAGATGTTGAAATCATTCCAAGCTGGTCTCGAAGCCACTGAACCCACGCGCCACAAACAAAAACACTTCCTTCAAGCGCATACTGAGTTTTGCCAGAGCTCGGCTGTAGGGCGATCGTCGAAACCAAATCGCGTTTTGAGACCACGGGGGTGTCGCCAGTGTGAATCAAAATAAAAGAGCCCGTGCCGTAGGTAATCTTGCCGGCACCCTTCTTCCACGCCCCCTGTCCAAACAGAGCTGCTTGTTGATCGCCAAGAGCTGCCACCACTGGAATGCCCTTGGGCAGAAACCCGAGGGCCTGCGTTTTAAAACTGAAGCCCTCGCTCGGAATGATGGGCGGGCAAAGACTTTTTGGCACCTGAAAAACATCTAAAAGACGGTCGCTCCACACGGCGCGTCGCAAATCTAAAAGCTGAGTGCGGTGTGCATTGCTGCATTCCATGGCGTCTTCGCCGCAGAGTCGCTGCAGCAGATAGCTGTCGATTGTTCGAAATCGCAAATCTTGAGAGGCGCGCCGGATCTTGAGTTGTTTCAAGAGCCAGCGAATCTTGGTCGACGAAAAGTAGGGATCAATCGGTGTGCCTGAAATTTTTCTGACTAGCCCCATGTGTTTGTCGAGGCGACGACAGTCCGCACTGGTTCGTCGATCTTGCCAAACGATGAAACGGTGCAGGGCGCGGCGATGATCAAAGAGGCTCAGCGTTTCTCTTTGATTGGTTATGCCGATGGCGTGAATGTCGGAGCTTGAGCGCTTTGCTTTCTCAAGACAGCCTCGCACGGCAGACTCGACGCTCACCCAAATCTCTTCGGGATCGTGCTCGACCCACCCCGGCTTCGGAAAGTGTTGGGGCACCGCAGCTGTGTGCGATGCAAGTAGATGACCCGACTCGTCGAGTAAAATGGCCGTGCTGCCTGTCGTGCCTTGATCAATCCCCAAAATCATAAAAAAGAGACTAATTCAAAGCCCACAGTAGTAAAATGATTTTGAGTGAGAGATTATTTTGCCGATTTAGGTCTAAGCCCCGACGCGAGTCTCGAAGAGATTCGCAAGGCCTACAAGCAGTTGGCCAGATTGTTTCATCCAGATGTCGCGCCTGATCGAGCCGAGGAATTTGCGACGATTCAAGAGGCGTATGATCAACTTAAAAGCCAAACACGCATCGAAAAGATCAGAAAAAAAATAGGCACCAACTCGCGCAATGAAAATCGACTCGTTGCTTACGATCGTTGGTCGCCAAAGTCCTCGACACGCGCGAATGCGCTCAAGGCGACGAACCCCGAGAGCCCAGCCCGCGTCGAAAAGCTTGATCAAAGAATTATAGTGATTGTCGATTTGGGCAAAAGATCTGGCCAGTCCCAAGAAGTCCAGTGGAGTGTGGAGGAGGTCTGTGCCCATTGTCGCGGCAGTGGCGGATCTTCTCGGTCTAAGCGCGTGCGATGTAAGAGCTGTGCGGGCCTAGGATACAAAATGATTTCGCGAGGGGCCTCGTTTCGTTGGAAGAAAACCTGCGAGGAGTGTCATGGTCAGGGCGCTCAAGTCGAAGAAGCCTGCAAAGACTGTCAGGCTTATGGAAAAACAGTAAGACTGCAGAAGAGATCTTTTGTGATCCCCAAAGATTTAAGCAAACTTGAGGTCTATGAGGCTTTGGGTCATGAGTCTTTTGACTCTAAAACCCGTGGGCGTCTTTATATTCAGTGGCTCAAGCGAGAAGATTGAATGATTGGGCGAATAAAGCGCCCCGTTGGTGTATCCAGCGAGGCGATGTCTTCTGGAGCCCCTTCTCCGACGATTTGCCCGCCTTCGACGCCCGCCCCGGGACCCAAATCAACAAGCCAGTCGACGCACTTTAAAACATCGAGATTGTGCTCGATCACCACCACTGTGTTTCCGGCGTCTACAAGATCTTGAAGAAGCTCAAGCAGCAAGGCGATCTCGCTGACATGAAGACCAGTGGTGGGCTCGTCTAATATATAGAGCTGCTGCTTCTTTTTAACGTTAAAAATTTCTGCGGCAATTTTAAGTCGCTGAGACTCGCCCCCCGATAGACTTTGGCTACTTTGCCCGAGTTGAATATATCCCAAGCCCACTTTTTCAAGTTGTTGAAACTTAAGCACAAGGCTTTTTTGGTCAGCAAAAAAAGATTTTGCTTCGCTCGCCGTTAACTGAAAGACATCGTGAATGCTCTTTCCGCGGTATTTGAGATCGAGCACTTCTTTTTTAAATCTCTTGCCGTCGCAGTCCTCGCAAATCAGCCGAAGGTCATCGAGAAAATACATCTCGGTCGTCACATATCCCTCGCCCGAACAAGTCTCGCATCGTCCCCCAGAAACATTGAAAGAGAAGTGCCCTGGACCCCAGGCCTTTCCCCTTTGCTGAGCGACCGACGAAAAAAGTTTACGAACCTCATCGTAGGCCCCGATGACCGATAAAGGAATGCTGCGGCTGGTCCGCCCAATCGGAGATTGATCGAGAAGAGATACGCCCTTAAGTCGATCAGATCCAAAAAGTTTTTTAAAGCGACCGATGCCCTCGGTGGAGTTATTAAAAAGCCGAGCGAGAGCATTGTAGAGCGTTTGTCGAACGAGCGTACTTTTGCCGCTGCCAGAAACCCCAGAGATTCCCACCAGTCGATTAAGGGGAATTCTGAAATTTACATCTTGCAAGTTGTTTTCGGAGCAGCCCTGAAGACTCAGCCAGTGCGAGGACTTCTCTCTTCGTTTAGGGGGCAAAGGAATTTTTTTCTCGCCCCTGGCAAACTGAGCGGTGAGAGTGTTGGAAGATAGAAAAGACTTTTGATCGCCTTGAAACACAATCTGGCCGCCCTCGATACCGCTTTTAGGCCCCATCTCGATGACCTGATCGGCGGTTTTGATGGTGTCGAGATCATGCTCTACCACCACCACGGAGTTGCCGCGATCCACGAGCTCGCGCAAAGAAAGGAGCAGGCGGTCGCGATCGATCGCATGAAGTCCAATCGAGGGCTCATCTAAAACATACAAAGTACCCGAGAGTTCGGAGCCAAGCTGGTTGGCCAGGGCGATGCGCTGAGACTCGCCGCCCGAAAGCGTTTTAGAAAGGCGGTGCAGATTTAAATAATGAAGCCCCATTCGATTTAAAAAATGAATTCGACTTTTGATTTGTCTCAAAATTTCTTCTGATATTTTTTGCTCAGACTCTTTGAGCTTTATTTTTTTAAACCAATTTTCGAGTGAGCCGAGGGGGCTTAAGCAAAGATCAAAAATATTTTTATCTTTGATCTTAAAGTAGAGGGACTCGGGTCGAAGTCGAGCGCCACGACAAATCGTGCATAACACGCTCGCCTGATATCTGCGCAAAAAGACGCGAATATGAAGTTTGTATTTTTTTTCTTCGAGAGCCTTAAAGGATCCCACCACGCCCTTATACTTGCCCTTGCCCACGAGAATCATTTTTTGGTGCTCAGCACTTAACTCATTAAAGGGCACATTCTTAGAAATTCCTTCTTCGTCAACAAAGTCGAAGAGCTTTCGTTTAGCCTTCGACATGATTTTTTTGGTCAAAGGCTCCACGGCACCCCTCTCAAGACTCAGTCTTGGTCGTGGAATCAAAAGGCTCTCATCGTACTCCAGTGTGTTGCCAAATCCTTTGCAGTGAGAACAGGCGCCCAGCGGGGAATTGAATGAAAACAAAAGCGGATCTTTTCGCGGCAGGCTGGCGCTACACTGGCTACAAGACTCTTGTGCACTAAATCGATAGAAGGCCTTCTTTTCTAAAAGATAAATAAAAGCGTGAGCCTCTCCCATTCGAAAACTTGATTCAAAAGACTCAATCAGGCGAAAGCGATCTTGGTGACTGACGACAAGGCGATCGAGAACAATCAAAGAGCCTTTTGAAAGCTTTTGGCCGCGCTCGGTCTCAAGCTCCAGCGGCTCGGGTAATTTTTCTGATTTTAAACGACGCAAAAAACCTTGTTCTAAAAGCTGGTCCACAGGAGTGGCTGCCGGCAAAAAAAAGCCCAAGTAGGCGCGATCGCTGCTTTGGCCAAGCGCTGCTAAAACCTGATCGGCTGCAGACTGCGGAGTGTCTGAGGCAATAAGTCCATGGCCGTTCGGACAGTGTGCCTCGGCGACTTTAGAGAAAAACAGGCGCAGGTAGTCGTAAATCTCTGTGGATGTTCCTACGGTGGAGCGAGAGTTTTTAATAGGATTCGTCTGTTGAAGCGCGATCGAGGGACAAACATTTTCAATCGTATCGACGTCGGGCTTGGGCACCTTTTCAAAAAATTGCCGAGCATAGGTGCTTAAGGATTCTACGTATCTTCGATAGCCTTCGGCATAGAGCGTATCAAAAGCCAGCGAACTTTTTCCGGAGCCGCTGGGGCCGGTGATGCAAATGAGTTGTTCGAGAGGAATTTCGAGACTCAGGTTTTTAAGATTGTTTTGGCGGGCGCCAATGATTTTGACCCGACGTGAGGGGCTTAATACAGATTCTGAGGCTTTCTGCGTTGTTGGCGCCATTCAAACTCACGCTGCCAGGGCTTGTCGTTAGGCGCAATCGAGAATGCGGCCAGTTTACAGAGAGGGCCGCGCGCGCTCTCTCGGTTTCGGCGACTCAGAGTCGAGATGGGCTCGCGTTTAATGAAAAATTTTCATAACAGCGTAAAGGCCTGGGTCATATCGGAGCCTTAGGGTGGCTTGGGCCTTGCAATCAATCTTTACGGAGCAATCCATGGCTTTGACCTTTGATTATATTTTATCCACGAGTTTTCAGCTCTTAGGGATGCTGTGCATCGGCTTTTTTGTTTTTAATGCAGTAAAGCTCATCTTTCCGGATCAAGAGCTTTTGGCCGCGCAGCAGCGCTTGGGGGTTGAGAGCGCAAATCGTGTGTTTCGGCACTGGTCACTTAAATTTCTATCGCCATTTTACTCGGCAATGGTGCCTCGGATTCAGCAAATGAAGATGCCCATGTATAGGCAAAAAAAGCGCAAGCTGTTTATTGTGGCTGGAGTTTCGGATCAGTTTGATCCTGATGAATTTGTGGGACTCAAAATTTGTGCTGCGGGTCTTGCGGTTGTTTTTGCGACTCTCTTTGCGCTTCAGGCGGGCAGCAGCTTGGGTCTGCCGCACGCGCTTTTAGTGGCTTTGGTGGGGCTGTATATTCCCGACTATATTGTGATTGAAACAAAAAAGCGGCGCCAAAAGGCGATCATTCGGGAGCTGCCCAATGTCATGGACTTGCTTACGCTCTCTGTTGAGGCCGGCATGGATTTTATGGCGGCACTTTCGCGCGTGATTCAGTTTTCAAAGCCCGGCCCACTCATCGATGAGCTCAACACGGTTCTTAAAGAAATTCAGCTGGGCACCTCGCGTGCCGACTCGCTGAGAAACATGGCCGATCGCACAGAGCTGTCGCAGATTTCTTCGTTTGTTTCGATTCTGATTCAGGCCGACGAGATGGGAGCGAGCATTGGGGGCGTGCTTCGGGCGCAGAGTGATCTTTTGAGGCGCGATCGATTTGCTAAGGCGGAGCGCGAAGGGGCCAAGGCATCGCAAAAGATTTTATTACCGCTGGTCATTTGTATTTTGCCTGCCGTTTTTATTGTGATTCTGGGGCCGGTGGTTTGCGACCTCTACTACAACAACCCTTTATTTAAGAACTTCTTGTAATGATCACGAGACTTGCACAAGCCCATCGAGACCAACGACTGCTTGCTGAGCGGCTCGAATTTTTTAGGAGTGCTGCCGAGAGGGCCCGCGGCTTACTTAAATACTCGCAAGCCCCCCGTCAATCGGCGGCGGTTTTTGATTTGGCGCTCGGAGGCTTTTTGCCCGTGGTCCATACTTTTGGCATGAAGTTTTCGATCGACATTGTTTTTTGTAATTCTGAAAAAGTAGTGCGAGCAATCTATCGAGCGGTTAAGCCCGGACGGCTCATTGCTCCGGGGCGATATTTGCTGGGGGGCTGTAGCTATCTGGTTGAGTTTTCGCTCTGTGATTTAGGCGATCTTCGTGTGGGGGATCGACTCGAATGGTAAGGATTCGTTTTGTAAAGGGCCCCCTGGCGGGACGCGATTTTGAGCTCGAAGAATCAAAGGTCTATCGATTAGGCCGTGAGCCCGAAGCGGCAGAAGAGCTCTCGGCGATTGAGCTCCCCTCTCAAACCGTTTCCAGAAATCATGCAGAAATTTTTTTTGAACACGGACAGTGGAAGATACGAGATCTCAAAAGCTTTAATGGCATACGTGTAAATCGCAGAAAGGTGCCGGCAGCGGCGCTCAAGAGTGGCGATCGAGTAGAGCTTGGCGAGTTTGGATTTAAGCTCGAAGCAGAGCTGGCCCGAACTCTGGTACAAAGAAAGACAGCCTACAAAAACAGGGCGGATGCGATGGCCGACGCAAAGCAGGCGGCCGCTGCTGAGTCGGAGGGTTTTGCAGAGGACGCTCCTGATCCAAATTTACCGCTGGCGATGGGCCCTCGGGAATCGCCGATCGCGCGGCTTCGGGCCCTGGCGGGGATTGTTCATGCTCGATTTGAGCGTCTCGACTTTAAATTCAAAATTATTTTGCTGATGATTTTGGGCGCCATTGGATTTCATTTTGTATCGTATCAAGCGCTCCATACCGAGGCTCGGCTCCGTTTTTTAGCTGAGGCGCGCAAGAACGCGCAGCTTCTGGCCGAGAATTTGGGCGAGAGATCCAAGCTCAGTTTAGCCCAGTCGCAACTCATTTTTGATTGCGAAGGTTATGGCCGAAATGAGGGTGTGAATCAGGCATTTATTTTGGGCAAGGACGGGGGCACTTTGTGTCCGATCGGAGTGAAGATGCCCAAAGACGATTTGTTTCTTGAGGCGCAGAGAACTCAAAATCGCGTTGATACTTGCGGCTCAAAACTTTTGGGTCAAAACGGAGATCAGTGCGAGGTGGTGTATCCGGTGCGGGTGCGCAAAGAGGGCGCAGCCCCTCCGGAGCTGGTGGGGTACACGCGAATTTTGTTTGAACCACTAGAGTTTAATCGAGCCATCGATAAGTTTTCATCGATACGAACTCAAACTTTAATTTTGGTACTGATCTTCTCTTTGCTTTTGGTCTGGGCGGTTTTGTATTGGACCAAGCAGGGCATTCGAAGCCTGACCGAAGAGGTTCATCTGCTCTACACGGGCACAGCGCAAAATGTGGAGAGTCTGCAAAGCTTTGCGGCCTTTGACGAGTTGGTGGCCGAGTTGAATCGGCTGATTTCAAAGGTAAATCAGGGGGTTAAGGGGGGGGCAGAGGGGTCTCAGGCTGAGGCAGGCTTCTTGCAAACTCTTTTAGATCAGGTGTTTCTGTTGGAAGAACGAGCCGTTATGGCGGTGGATCCGGACAACCAGGTGATGGCGGTTTCGGGTTACCTCCAAGACATTGTTCCGATGCAATCGGATTGGTCACAAAAACATGTGACTGAGGCCATTGCCGACACTCACCTTCAAATGGAGCTGATGGCTTTTTTGAATGAGTTGAGTGGATCGCCGGAAGTAATGGATAGGGCGGTATCGGCCACTGACCGGATCTTACAAGTTCGGGGCATGCCGCTTCTACATCAAGGTAAGCAAGTAGCGACCTTGTTGTTCTTCTACCAAGCTTAAGTTTCAAGCTGGTTCGCCGACAGACACCAAGGACGGCGAAGCGATGAGTACGAACATAAAAAACAGAAGATCGATCTCAAAAGTAGATCCCTACGCCGCAAGCTCAAGTCAGCTGAGGGGCGAGCCATTACCCCCCGAGTGTTTGATTCGTATCGAGGGCCGCGAGTATAGCCTCTCGGCAGAGATCGTTACCCTGGGTCGCGCTTCTGAAAACCAAATTGTGATTGATCACCCGAGCGTGTCGCGACAACACGCGCAGTTTTATGTGACTGAGAGCGGCGTATTTATCGAAGATTTAAAAAGTCGCAATGGAATCAAAGTGAAGGGAAAGCGCGTGCAGCGAGCCGAGCTGCGAAATAACGATCGTTTTGAAATCGGAGATCTTGAGGGCCAGTTCTTTCAGAAACACCCAAAAACAAAACCCTCAGGACCGACCGAAGAAACGGCAGTTGGGCTGGCTCCTCGCGCAAGTTTATTGGATCGCTTTGCGGCGCTCCCGCCGCTCAAGAAAAAAATCATCGTGGGCGGAGGCGTGCTTCTGCTCATGATTGTTTTAGTGCAGATGCTGGGAGGGCCCACGGGCAGTCAGCAGATTCTAGAACAAGCGCAGGCGGCGATTCAAGACAACCCCTGTGCGGCCGCGAAAATCTCTAAACAACCTACTCCCGTTCAGGCCTTTGAGGCCTGCCGAGAGCATGAAGATTTGGGCAACTATAGATTGGCCCTGGCCTGCTTTGCTCGAATGGAAAATACGCGCGAGGTGTGTGAAGCCGTACAGCGAGTGAAGACCAATCAGACCGCCTTAGCAGACCTTCGCTTTGAAGAGGGCTCTCGAGCTCTCGAAAACTATTACTACGATTTGGCCATTGTGAAGTTTCAAGAGGTTTTATTAATCGCCGACGATGACTCTGTGGTTCGCAAGAGCGCGCGTCAGCAACTCGAAGAGGCTAAGAAGAAAAAGTTAATAAGACGATGAGTGCAGCAAATGACAGCTTTTTAAAACTGATCGGCATGTCCGACAGTTCGGCAATCCACTCGAAGGCAAAGGCCTCTTCATCGAGTGTTGCGGCCGTCGCCGCTCCGGTCACGGATGAGCCGAGCACCACCTTAGAGCAGTCTCACCCACTGAGTGATGTGCCAGCGCATTCAGACGAAGTCTTCGCGCATTCGCCTGACAGCCCCGGCTTTTTGTCGGAGGAGCCTACTGCCACTCAAGAAATTACTGAAAACGACTTTGGTGATGAGGCGACGATTCAGGCAGAGTCAGGGGGCTTTCGGCAAACCAACATTTACGGAGATCAAGAAGAGGCGGTTTTGATTCAAGAGCTTCAGCAAGACGCCACGCTCGAAGACAAACTTTTAGCGGGGGTTGAGGAGGCCGATGCCTCGCGAGCCACCGATATCTTTGCTCAAAGCTATCGGGCAGACAGTCGCAAAACTAGGCTTCATGGCCAGGCTGAAAGCTTTGTTGAGTTTGAAGATCAATCGACGGCTAAATCAAAAACTTCGATCGCTGAATCTCATTCGTCGCGCACGATTATTTTGTCTGATGCCATTGAGGGCCTGAGCGAGTCTCAAATTTTATCGCAAGATTTGAGTGCGGCCCCTTTTGCCGATGAGGGCATCGATCAAGCAGAGGCTTTCACTAAAAAAATTCCCGAGAGCGAGCTGGCGGCTGAGGCTGCGCTCGAAGGTTTGGCAGATGAAGCCTCGGGTGGAGCTGAAGATCCCATCGATGAGCTCTACGAAAGCTA
Source organism: Bdellovibrionota bacterium (assembly GCA_044351695.1). Taxonomy (GTDB): domain Bacteria; phylum Bdellovibrionota; class UBA2394; order UBA2394; family UBA2394; genus JBILFF01. Next base: position 51,894 of record JBILFF010000001.1, on the reverse strand, counting down.
TAAAGAAGCCGTGGTGCCGGCCGGCAGTGGGATCTCGCGAAAGACAGTGGCTTTTGAGTACCCCATAAGCAAAGCGCAAAGAGCGGACGAGCCGATTTATCGACTGATCCCGCTGGCGCACTCTCCGATTGAAGGTGAGATTGAGCTCACGCGGCTGCCCTACTCGATCGGGCGTGATCCGAAGAACGACTTGAGTGTCGATGACTCAAACGCCTCTCGCTTTCATGCAGAGTTCCGAGAGGTTCAGGGCCAGATTGTGGTTGTTGATCTTCAGTCGACCAATGGCGTTCAGGTGAACGACAAAACACAGCCCGAAGCCGTGCTTAAAAATTTCGATATCATTCAGATAGGTAATCTCAAGCTGCGATTTGAAGTCGAGGGCGATTTGGAGTCTGGTGCCGCTGCCGCTTCCGATTCCGATGCGGCGCTCGATGGGTCTGAGCCTCCCAACTCAAACCAAGAGACGATGATGATTCCGACAAACAATCGTAAGCTAAAGCGATCGGGCTCAAAAAGAATGCGGTGGCTCGCGCTCGCTACTATTGTGCTTGCTGGAAGTTTCTGGGCCTTTCAAAACACGGCGCGCATTCAGGAATTTTTGCAAAGCAGTTTGAAGGGTTTTGTGCAGGGCCAATTAAGCGCTCTGCCCGCGCAAATTGCGCAAGATCTTGGCAAGCCGATCAGTGAGGCTGCGCCCGAAGACGTCAAAAGTTTGGTCTTACAAAAAATGCAAAGTTTTCCGCTACCCGAAGACATGAAACAGTATTTGCAGCAAGTGCCGGCAGAGCTTTACCACAGTATTCTTTCTGATCCCGAGCTCACTCAAGCGCTGATCGACAACAACGGAAACATCGCCGAAGTTTTTGCTCTGATGAGATCACGGATGATTGAGGCCTTTAAGGCGCAGCGCAATGAAGAGGCTTCAAAGTATGTGGATTTGTTTTTAAAAGAGGCGCCAGAGAATGCCGAGCTGCTTACCATGCGAAAGGAGCTCGATGAGCGCATGAGTTTTGTGGGGCTCGAAAAGGGGCAGTTGGTTACCCCGGAAGAGCGAGAGACTTTTGTAAAGATCATGATGCAGCATAATAAGACCTATGAAGAATATGTGAGCGCCCAAGATTTTGATGGGGCAAAAGATTATGCGACCAAACTTTTAGAGCGCCTCGACAATTTGGTGAAGCAAAAGCCTCAATTTGCAGAGTATGTCACCAGTGCAGGGACAGAGTGGCGCGGCAAGCAGCGGCAAATGAATCAATCGATAGAGGAGCGCAGCAAAAGGCGGGCGCTGATTGCCAAGCAAGAAGAAAAGGGGGCAGACTTGATTGCCGAGATCAATCAGCTGTTTCTGGCAAAGCGGTATTCGGACTCGCTTCGTAAGACGAATGATTTCATCAGAGCCTATCCTGATCACGGCGATATTGCGAGCATGGAGGGCTTGCGCGATGACTTGATCAGAGAAATAAAAGTGACTCTCGACCGAACCCGACAAGACATTACCAGCTTAGTGCAGATTGAAAATTTTAAACAGGCCTGGGATCTTCTGTATCAAATTGGCGATCAGGTGGGTGTAGATCATCAAAGCTTTCTAGAGATTCGGGCAGAGCTGGAGTCTAAAACCTCTGCCAAAGGGGCCCAGCTTTATAATCAGGCGCGTGTTTTTGAGTTTGAGGCCGACGACATTGTGGCGGCCGAGCAATTCTATAAAAAGACGCTCGACACGGTAGACCCTCGCGGCGAGCTGGCCGATAAAGCAAATCGTCGCTTTCAAGCGGTGAGACGAAAAAATTTGCAGTAAGCGCAGTGCGATCAAAATAAATTTTTTTATTTTTGGGGTTAGTGGTTTTTGAGGAGATGTGTTTGCTTGGTCCTGCTCGCTGTTAATCAGTCAGGCCGCAGCCGCTTTGCCTGGCGCAAAGTAATCGAAAACCGAGAGGCATTCCATGCGGCCGCGTTTCCAGAGTGATCGATTAGGTTGAGCCACCAACAAAACAGCTCGCTCGGGCTTTAACCTCTCCGCATAGTACTGCAGGTTTTTGTAATCGTTGGTGTCGGAGAGTTTGGCTTCGATCAATTCAAGGGGCTTTCGGTCTTTCAAAATCACAAAGTCTACTTCGTGGCCCTCTTTGTCTCTAAGATAACAGAGATCGTAAGCGTGGCCCGTCTTGTCTTGAAGATAATTTATTTTTTTGAGTAAGTGGTTGGCCACCAAGTTTTCAAAAACAGCGCCTTCGTCGCCATCTACATCGGCGTTGTCGAAAAAGTAGATCTTTGGCGCCTTCTTGATGGAGCGCTCCATTTTTGCGTAGGGGCGAACAATAAAGCTGGCGTAGCTGAGGCTCAAAAGTTCAGTCCAGGCCTTAACGGTAGGAGCCGATACGTCGAGATCTTCATGCAAACTTTTATAGGATATCGGGGAGCCCACTCGAGACCGAAGCAGGTCAAAACAAAGCTCGAGTTTTGTAATTTCGCCCACATTTTGAATGCTCTGAATGTCCGATCTAAAAATATTTTCGCGTCGAGCAAGCCGCCATCGACGGGCTACTGTTTCTCCTCCGTCAAGAAAGGGTTCCGGAAATCCTCCTACCCGCAGCAGTCGCCGAAGCGCTTCTTTGGGGCTCATCGATTGAGGGTGTTCGTCAAGGCCCATGGGGTGAAGTCGCCAATGGTGGTAGCGACCCATGAGCGAGTCTTGGCCTTTTCGGTAGAGGTCGAGTCGGGCGCTTCCGGTGACTAAAAAAGAGTGCTTCGTTTTTTGAGTGTCGTAGGTGCCTTTAACAAAATTCTTCCATTTTTTATTCTTATGAATTTCATCCAATACAATGAGCCTTTGTGAGTCATCCCAGTCTCGCCTGATAATGCGCAGGCGATCCTTAGGGTCATCCCAGTTTAAGTATAGGCCCGAGTCTTTGCTCGTTCGGATGAGCTCTTGAGCAAGAGTGGTCTTTCCGCATTGCCGAGGGCCCGAGATAAAAACAATCTTTTTCAAAAGATCCTGCTGAACAGGGTGCTGGATGAGTCGTTCTAACACCCGGCCATTATAAACCACATTTTATAATGGTCTAGACCAAAATAAAACGTAATTTATTTTGGGCTGGGCTTGTTTTGGTAGGTGGGGGCTGTTTTTAGACGCAGGCTTGAGACCCGCTTGCCTCGCAGGGGATCGTCTTTGGCTATGCAGCACTTTGCGTAGAGGGCATGTCCGGGCCCTAGGGGTGCGCCTGTGCAGAGAGAGCCCGAGCTAAGCACCTTAAATTCATGGGTTTTTAGAGGCCCTGTGGATGCTTATTCACAGCGCAGAGTGACATTTTTTGGCACCTTTGTTGCTGGTTTGTAGTGATCGAATGAGCCCAACCCCTTTAGTGCATGGTGTCGATACGCGGTCTCGAGTCAGGGTGATCGCGCTACTAAACAAAATATCTATATATATGATGTTTGTTTTGCCCCTCTTTTTGGTGGCTTGTAATGAAGAGGTGCCAACCAACGCACGAATGACCGGTAAAGATGAAACCCCCCTGGGCGCAGCGGATGTAGATACTCAAATGCGCCAAGATCGAGAAAAAAGAGACTTTGATGAAAAGCAAGCTGAAGCCGCTCGAAAGGCACAAGAAGATAAAGATAAAAGAGATCGTGAGTTTAGAGAGAAGGAGTTGGGAGTAAATAAAGAACTGAAACTCGAAGAGCTTAAAGTTCGGAGCAAAGAGGCCGACAATAGCGCAGACCTTCGAGGCGGAGAGCAAAAAGGAAATGTTGAAGCGCGAAAATATGAAGCCGATGCCAGAGTTACACAAGCGCAGATTCAAGCGGAGGCCCAGAGAGATGCGGCTTCAGGGCAAATGTGGGGCTCGGCTTTTCAGGCGGGTGCTGGTCTAGCGGGTTCGGTGGGCGGAGCGGCCATGAATGCTTCGGGAGCGAGAGATGCAGCTGAGGCTCAAGCGGATGCTACAAAATACTCTGTCGATGCGAACAAAGAGGCGCGCCTTGCTGAAGCTCAAGCGCGCACCGATCAGGTTCGGTTTCAGGTTCTTGGAGATAAGGCGGCGAAGAGTTTTGCCGCGGACCTAAGACGACACAGTGGAGCGATGGCAGAGGTTGATCGCCGGCTTGAGAGAAATTCGACATATGTCGGGCACCTCACCGACGCCGCCTCTTCGGGCCGAGTCATTTTGGGGGCTGGAACGCCTAACTCTGACAAGGCTCGAATTCAGGACTTTGCGCGACGAAACGGTCTCGAATACGAGACCCAACCACTCGACGGTGGAGGCCAGCAGATTATTTTCAAAGATAAAGACAAGGTTGGTAAGGCTGTGAATGGTGGGACGAATTTCTGGGGGAACCCCGATCTCGATAAGCCGGGTGAGCTTGCGAGAGTCGAGCAGCTGAATAGGGCGCTTACAGATAAAAAGGCCGAGCTCAAGGAGAGATCCAAGCAGCTTGCGGCCTATGCAGGTGAAGAGGAGGGGGTCGACTCGGACCCCCAAAGCCTGTTGGGCGATTTGCCTCCCGATCCGTTCTCAGATGAGCCGGCTTCAAAAAAACAACGCGGCGACACGATTAAGATCGAAACCAACACAGGAAGCTATAGCATTCCTAGTTTCTTTGCCCCTTCGACCCAAGAAATTGTATTGGCCACCGCAGAGGTTGGAAAAGACGGTCGGTTAAAAGCGAAGGAGCCTCTGCAAAAGGCCTTGAACTTGGACAAGCTTCCAAATGGATCCGCAAGAGTGATGGTGATGGGCGGACAGAAAGTTGAGAATGGCGAACTGGTAAATCGCCCTCTTGATGATGCCTATGTAAAGCAGCTTACCGGAATGGGACTTGGAACGATCAGAGAAGTCGACGGAGTTGCTAGCATTAATGTTCCCGGAGAGCTCAAGCTGGACCAGGGCGTTGGTGAGGCAGTGGGGAAAGTAATTCTCGAAAACCAAGACCTTCGAGCCATCTCGAATAAGTCCGGAAGTATGACGCCAGCGGAAATGCAGGCGTTCGGCCAAGAAGTTGACTCGCGTGTCGCACAGGGAATGACGCGCGGAGCGGCTGTATTGGTAGTGGCCAAGGAGTGGCAGGGCCCACTATCGTGTGGTCCGCTTGCTGTGGCATGCTCGGTAAGCCTTAGCGAGAAGATGGGCAAAGATGGGTACCAATTCGAGGTGATCGATCAGCAGATTATTGGCAAAGATGGTACGAGCGTTTTGCACCAATCGGTGAAGGTCACGAACAAAGATGGAAACTCATTCTTGTTTAACCCAGATAAGATCCCCGACAATGCAAACGTCGCGGACTGGGTCAGTGCGAACGTAAACTCAGTGACTAAAGACATGCAGCCCGATGCAAATGATGCTGCGATCAATGTGGGAGGTGGGGACACGCAGACGGGAAGAGTTCAGTATGATAATTTAAGGTCGAGCGAACCATCCTCTGATTCGAATCCATCCGCTCCCAAAAACTACGTCGAACTTCCAAAAGAAAATGACTCGGCACTTGGGCAACTTTCTGCAGGGGGTGGCGAAAAATCGGGCGATGGAAAAAATTCGGATTGGAAGGGCGTGCCTTTTGCTGCGCCCTCGGATGGGTCGGATGATTCGAGTTTAAGTAATTTATTAAGCCTAGCCCCCGGAGCGGGTGCGGGTAGTGCCGCGGCAGCGGTCAGTGCGGCTGGTGTGGGCTCTGAGGCCACGGCAGCGCCAGGAGCAGCGTTAAGTGCATCGCAGACAGATGCAGCAGTGGATGGCCTTGCCAGTGCGGCCAGCGTAGCCAGTGCAGCGGCTTATGAAAACGATCCAAGTTTTGTTGGGCCACCGAGCCCTCGTGCTGGAGCCGCGGCCTCGGCGGTCGCCTCAGGCGGTGGTGCGAGTGCTGCCGCTGCAGCTTCAGCAAGTGTTGAGGTAAACAATTTTGGTTTTCCTATCTTCACCACACCTCCATTACTAGCAGCGCCGAGTGCCGCACCCGCTGCTAAAACCACGCCCTCACCCGATTCTTCTACAAACGTGCCCGACTTATTGAGGCGCGCCTACGATATGGACAGGGCGGAGAGAGAGGCAAAGTATGCTTGCGTGGGCGGCTACGAAAATGACGAGTGTGCGGGCTTTCAGGCCTACGCTGCAAAGCTGGACGAGATTCGTCAAGAAGGGGAATCGCTGAAATCGCTGCGTGCAGAGGTGGAGGAGATTCGTAAAAAGAACAATCGAACGCCAGAAGAAGAGCAAAAAATTAAAAGCTATCAAACAAGTCTCGCCGCTCTGAACACAAAGATCGATGAGCTGAATGAGCTGAGAGAAAAAGTTTCTATCGTGGGATCTAATCAGACCTCGATTCAAAATACTCAAGACTTGCTGGCGGACTCACAAATGTCTGTGGGCCTATTGCTAGACGCTTTGGGCGAAAATTATAATGCTTCAGTGGCCAATCAAGAGTTGAGCATTCTTGGTGAGCGCATCTCCGTTTTGCGCAATCAAGACATCATCACCAATGGCAGTGATCTGTACGCTCAAAACCAGAGCTATGGGCCGGGCGTGGCGGGTGATGGGCCTAGCTCAGATCTGCGCGGCGGATCATCAAACGCTGCAGCCTTTAGATAAAGACGACTTTTGGGTGCCCTGATGAGTCTTTCACAGCCCGTGTTTGCAGGCCCGCAAACTTCTGCGGGCCTCTTTATTTTAGCCCCTATAAACCCATTATAAGCCATCTATAGGCCCCAAATCCCGGAACGGGCTTTGCAATCCTAGAGTGCGGATGAAGGCGATTTTTAACACCCAAAGTCTTTTACGCTCGAGCTCTAAAGTAAGTCGTCGCAGAGCTCAGACGACGCTCGAATACTTTTTGATGATTGCGGTTTTTGTGATTCCGGTCGCGATCGTGCTCAACAGCTACCTCAAAGACTCAGGTGATAACAAAAAAGACAATCTCGTTCGTAATGTCGTCAAGAGCGCCTACGGCGACGAAGAAAAAATGGGCGTGATTGGACGCCCCTACCCGTAGTGACGCTGCTCAAAAGTTTGTCCCCATTAACCACTTTGTAAAAGGAGAAGCAATACCGATGAAACGAATGATTCAAAAACTCAAAACCCGAAAAAACAGAAAAGCTCAAACCGCTCTGGAGTACGCTCTGGTGGTTGGCGCCATTACGCTAGTGATCATGGCGTCTTGGAACGTGGTGGGCGATAAAGTCAAAAAAGCGATCGAGGGTAAACTCTCTGAAGATATTCAAAAGAATCTTATTCAGGGTAACGCCACTGTACCTCGGTAAGCGAGAGAGGATGCTCGGCCTCGTGAACTCCCTACTTTTACATTCGGGGACTCGGAGTCGGTTGTGTTTCAAGTTGCGAAATCCAGAGCGGGCTCAAACCGCTCTGGAGACCGCCTTTGTTTTCACAAGCATCATCTTTCTCGCTTTTGCCACCATTAACCTTGGGGTTTATATGCACACTCGAACCGTTGCCACTTACGCAGCTTTCATGGCTGCTCGAAGTTACCAGGTGTATGGCGATCACACCGGTAAAGACGCGTTCAAAGAGCGCGGCACGAGTGGCGACCTTGGTCTTTTGAGTTCCGAAAAAACTCTAACCGTCATTCGAACGGCCGAAGATATTTTTACCTGCGCACTGCCCTGGGTTCGGCCTCCTCAGGGAGATTTAACTTCTGCAGCGCCCACTCAAGATCAAGAACGAGCCGCCTGTATGGAGGGCGAAAGAAAGTACGAAAGCACCAACATCAATAAGTCGATTACGTTTTTAAAATACGAAGATAATGCTTTGTCTAATTTTGCAAATCGAGCTCAGCTCGAGGCCCTCTCAGGAGGATTTAAAGAGAAAGATCGCGAACCCCTGCGTTACGCAATCATGCGACTACAATTTAAGAACCGCCTTTTGTTTAACCCCTACAGTGTCTTCGATGGCAAGCAGCCGACCACGGAGGGCGGGATCACCGTTGAAAAGCAGGTAGACGATCGCGAGCGCGCTCGTCGATGGCATAAGGTTTACGTGCCTGTACTGCTCAACCCAGGCCTTGAGTCTGGAGTCGTTGAGGCGCCTTCACAAGAAAATCAAGATGAGGATCAGAATGCGAATTCGCCCAGCAACTAAATCGAGGCTCCTTCATCCATCGTCAAGGCGAGCGATTGCACTTGTTTTCTTTACGATGATTTTTGGATTGTTCATGGGATTTTTTATGCTCGTGATCAACAGCGGCTTTATGGTTTGGCAAAAAATCCGTTTGCAAACAGCCACAGATATGGCGGCTTACTCTGCCGCATCTGTCGCTGCCAATTATTTGGGTAATTATAGTTCGGGCGAAAATTCAATTCAGGCAAAAAATTTTAAAATCAGAGAAGAGTACTTCAAGTTAATTGAAGATATTAACAAGCGCCCCAATCGTGTGGCCTTTCCGGGCATCTGGCCAGACCCTGGCTCTTGCTCAGTGGCATGTAACGCGATGAATGTCGTCGTGGCTGGCCGCGCTTTAGACACCTACGATGATGCCAAAGAACGCATCATGCAACAGCATGAAGAGATTCGTCGCATTCTTCAGCAGCTACCAAAAGCCATGCAAAAAGCGGCAGAGGCGACGATGCGCGCCAATGTGCCAGAGCTTACAATAGATGGCGGTGGGCTTTTGAGTTCTGGTGATACCACCAACCAACTGGACGAGATCGTCAACGCCTCCAACCCGGCATCGGGCCAAAAACGAAAGAATGCGATTCTCACTTTTTCAAGCAACAAGGGGGCCTACCTCGCTCAAGTGGTTGCGGGAGTGCCCCACACTCTTATTTATTTCGGGCCGATGTGTGTCAATGCCTGCCCGGATCCCTCAAAGTGTCCGCCACTGTATTACTGTCCGGTGAACGGAGCGGGCACGTCGGGTGGCTTTCCGGGTCTGGCGCTTGCGCTTTCGGCTTACGCCCTAGGACGAGAGGGTGTGGGAAATATTGGTAAGATCAACCGGCTCTCAAAAATCGATGGCAACGCGATTCCCATTCATTTTGTAGAGAATCCGCATAAGCCAAAACCCTTTGCGGTTGTTGCGGCCGACTGGTTTCCGCAGTCAGGCACGTTTATGAATCTCGAAAATTCTCTGGGTGCAACGGGCTCTCTCTTTCCGACTCGTACTCGACTTGCTGCGGTCTCTGCGGCCGAGCCTTTTGGGGGCAGTCTGGCCAAGAGTGAATATATGCCTTTTGGTGTGCGACTCGCCGGAATTCGAAAACTACTTTTGGATCCTCGAACCACACCGATCAAAGAGGACTACGGCGATCTGTGGAAGTACATGCAGTACGTTGGACCCAAAGGACCCAATCAACAACAAGAAACCGCCGAAGATGTGATTAAGAGGTTCTTGCACTAATGAAGAGCACCAGTCGCCAGTATAAATCGCATCGAGCTCAAAGCGTTATTGAGCTTTTTGCGGTGCTTTCTTTGGTGGTTTTCTTTTTCGGTGCGGCCTTTGTGATGAATAATCTTTTCGAGATTAGTCAAAAGCAAACCATGTTAGCTCGGTCGCAAGCCTTTTTAGAGCTGGGTAATTTTTCGGATTTCGGAACCGAGAGATTTGGCGAAGACGATCTGCAGAACAACAAAGGTTTTCTTGTGTTTCAGTTGGGCAAAGAAACCCCGGGCACTCGCATCGAGCTCGACAAGATCGATAGTTTTAAAAAAGCAGTTGAGGGCGAGATGCAGTTTGATGGCGCCCTGCCCAAAGTACAAAATCGTTTTTGGCAGCAATTTAGTTTTCCGACGGGGGTTGTTAAATACAAGTGGGATATTGGTGGTGATGACATAGCAGCTCGTGAGTGGGTCATGAGTCAAACGGTGGCGATTGCCTCTAATCGATCTTTGAAATTAAATGAAGACCCCTCAGATCTAAACTTGAATCAGGCCGCTGGTTTTGGTGGCGGCACCGGAATTTATAGTGGCGGAGTTCACCTATTAAAACTTCAGCCGCTCATGCAGGCCGCCGATGTGGCGGGTGTGGGCCTCATTGACAACACGCAGTTTATTGAAGAGCAGCTCAAGCAAATCGTCGAGAACGACCCACGACTTGCTCAAGAAGCGCACAACTTTCGAGGCACTGTGAGCGCGATGGATGGAATTACAGGAGGAGGTGTTGCAGCCATCGTCTCTCTTGCGATGGCATCGATTGCAAACATTCAAGCGATAAACGCAGCAAGTGCTGCAAGTGCTGCAAACACGGGGGCGGCAGCGGGTGCGACCGCCAATAGCACTCTCAATAACATTGTACAGTTTCTAGGAGGGGGGCAGGGACTCAAAGAAGGCTTTGTCATCTACAATACCGGCCAGGTTTTAAACACAGTTTCTAATGGACTCAATTTAGTGAACGCGGGCTTAGCACTCGGCGGAAATCAAAGTGAGGCTTTGGGTATGGCCGCAGCTATCACTGGGGCCGCTGGAGGAATTGCAGGCGGAATTTCAAGTTTTCAAAAATTTGATGGTTTCACAGTGAACAACCAAACTCTAGGCCAAGCGGGTTTGGGTTCAGACATTTTTAAAGGAATCAGTGGAGTTTCTGGCGGTGTAGGAACGATTGGAGGATTCGTCGACCCTAACTTTGGCCGAGCAGCGGGTATCGTGAGCACTGTTTCTGGTTTTGGTGGAGCTGCTTTTAGTTTTGGAGAAAATTATACAGGCGTCACTGACACCTGGATCAAAGAGGGCAAGTGGGTCGACGGGGCTAAGTGGGAGGCCGTCACCGCTGCGGGGGGCTTGATTAGTGGTGCCGGCGGGATTGTTGGAATAGCAGATCCAGATAGTGGAGTCGCCAAGGGCCTCGGCCTTGCTGGTGGGGCACTTGCCGCAGTGGGAGGGGTGGGCTCATTTGCTCACGGTGTGCAGTCAGGCAAAATTTCTTTGAGTGATAAACCTTTTGAGGCCTTGGCTCAAACGGGAGCCGCGATCGGCGGGGTGGCAGCAGTGGGCGGCAGCATCGCTCAGGCCACTGGTAATCAAGAGTTGGCTGAAAAATTTGGTTACGCCACCATGGGAGCGGGAGCGCTGGCATTAGTAGGCGCTGCGGGAATGTTTGCCGACGCCGTGGGCGAATACGCTAAAAATTCGAGCAAAGAAAAAGACGCCGCAGGCCAAGCCGTAGCCTCTGGTGAGGGCAACAAAGATGCAAACTCAAAAGAAGCAGCGCCCGACAATCGAACGTCTTTCGAAAAGGCGAATGATGCCTTCAAAACGGTGAACGCCACGATCAATGCGGGCAACATGGTCGTGGGTACGGCTGGTGGTGTGAAGGGCGCGGTCGAGGCATACAATCAAGCTCAAGATGTAGCTGATCAGATCGAAGCCCAAGGGCGGGCTGATTATGCAGCGGCCCAAAAAGAAATCGGCGAGTTGGAAAATCAAGCCAGTAGCGAGGCCGCTTCGTTTGCTCGAAATCGCGGCCCTAGCGGTAAGCCGGCTAGCGCGGTTGAAGTGGTGGCCGCAAGTGATGTTCGTCAAAAAATGACGACGATCAATTCTAAGGCCAACTCGATTCGTGCCCAGCTGACGGAGGGCGACCGTGCTCGATTTGATGAATACATGAGTGTGATTGCTCAGGCTGAGGATCATATCACTCGAGAAACGGCACAGGGCCGAACCCCTGATCAGCAAATTGTTCAAGACATGCTCTTGGCGTATCAAAGCGTGCAGCGCATCGTCGATCGCGAAGAATCTTATGCGCGCCAGATGGCTTCGAACTCAGGCGCACCAGGCGCGGTTGACATGGGCAATGCCGGTCGTCGCATGAGCCTGAATCCAAAAATCGTTCGTGCCGAACAGCAATTTACAGCCGCTCTTGCCGACAATATTCGTCGACAAGGAGAGCAAAATTTTCCTCGAGCTCTCAAAGAAAACTTTGAAGGCTCAAGTCATGCGGGCAGTTTAACGGCGCTCTCAAATGCCCTCAGTCAAATCTCTCAGCGCGAGGTCTTGCGACGATTTGGTCACCGCGACGGGGCGGCCCTTTGGCGAACTCTGGAGGCCTCTCAAGAGGCGATACAAAGCATCGAGGCCCGAGCGGCCGAGGGCGAGCTGCAAACAGAGGTTTATTTAAATGCACTTCAGAAAAAAATTGACGAGGCTCAAAAGATTCTCGATCGAAAACTTAAGCGACCGGCTCCTGGTGCACGCCTCGAGGCAGACCGAGCTCTGATTGCAAAGGCCCACCAAAACTATCAAGAGCGCTACAAAGAAGCCCAAAAAGTTTTTCACTTAGTACGCGTTGCCGAAGAAAAACTATCGGATCGTCCCGTGATTGCCAGTGGATTCAGCGAAGAGCGACGCTTTGCTCAGGCCGCTCGAGCCGCTGCGCAAATGATCAAGGCTTATCGTAAGGCCGAGATGAGTCCTGCTGATTCTCAGTACGAGCGCTTGAAGCGAGCCGAAGAGATTTACACACGAGTTAAGTTTACGACGGGTCGAGAAACTTTGGAGGCGCTCAAGGCGCATTACCAAGAAAAGTCCCGTCGTTATGTCGAAACAAAAATGCGATTTGCAGAAATTCTGAAGTCGCAGGAGCGAAAGGCTACGAACTGAGATGGAAAACAAACGCGCTATAGTCTGGTCATTGGCAGCAGCAGTGGGAGCCGCCGTGTTCTATCTGCTGTCTGTGAGTAAGGCGGTCGACAATCGTGTGGGAGACATGGATGAGAAGAGTCTGATTATTAAGGCACTTCAAGATATCGTCCCTGGCTCAAGAATCACCGCCGACATGGTGGTTAAAGAGGTGTGGCCTACTCGCTATGTTCCGCCCCAGACGGCGGTAAACGAGTCACAAGTGATTGGCCAGGTCGCTCAGTCGACGATCAAGGCCAATGAGCCCATCATGACGACTAAACTCATTCCGTTTGATGAGAGCTCGCTCGATAAAAGAATTCCAGAAGGCATGCGAGCGGTCACCATCGGTATTCGTGACGATCAGGATGTGGTGGGTGTGGCAGGGCTTATTCGCCCCGGTCATTTTGTAGATATTCTGCTCACGCTTTTTGTAAGCACCAAAGAAATCGAGCGGGGCGGTATGGCGGGGGCAGCGGCTCTAAACGCGCAAACACAAGAGCTGAAGGCCGAAGTTCGTACCATCTTTCAGCGCATTCAAATCATTGCGGTGGGTCAAGATCAGCGCCTGCCTTCTGCGCAAGTGAATCGAATGACCTCTGCCTTTGAGGGCGGAGATCTTGCGAATAAAAACGTGACGGTGGCCTTAAGCCCTCAAGATGTTCAAAAGCTCATCTTGGCTCAGGCAGCGGGTCGTATCGTTCTCTCGCTGCGACCCTTTGGAGATACAAGCACGGTCGATAACCTCGACTACCTCGATCCGTTTAGAGCTTTTGGAATCAAACTACCAATCGTCGTTGGGCCACCTCCGGCCTATCGTGAGATTCGCGGAGGGCAGGTTTATGCTACTCCGTTCTAAAAGTAGTTATCGCCAGCACCTCAATTTTGGGATTGTGCTTGTCTTCTTAGCTTTACCACTCAAGCTCGATGCTCAAGAATCGAGTAATTCAAGTCAGCCTAGCGACTCGAGCGCAACGCCTCCTCCCGCCTTGATTGAGGACTCTAGCGCTTCAAGCCCAAGTACTCCCAGCTCAAGTGCGCCAGCGTCGGGCATCAGTCTGAGTACCGATGCAACACCCATCGATAAAATTCGAAATCGCGAACTTCTTTTGGTGGTCAACGTGCCCCGCACGATCGAATTCGACTATGATATTGGTGAGATTGCGATTGGTAATCCCTCGATAGCGGCTCCGATTTTAGATCGGCCGCGACGTCGAATGATCGTCTCTCCCTTAAGTCCTGGTCAAACAGCCATCCTGCTTTTTGATTCGCGCGGCATTCAGCGAGATAAAATTGAGCTCGTGGTGACGTCGAGTGATCTCGATGCCTACGTCAAAGATCTTAAGTTTCTTTTGCGCGATATTGAAGGCCTAAGCTTTAAGCGTGTGGGTAGCCGCATCATTATCGAGGGCGAAGTGTTTTTGCAGGCCGATCTCGATCGAATTGCCGAGGTGACTGCGGGCAATACATCGGTCGTTAACTTGGTAGGACTCTCGCGAGACACGCAGCGTATTCTCACTCGGCGGATTAAAAACGAAATCAACATCTCTGGTGTTGAAGTCGAAAACGTAAGAGACCGAGTGGTCTTGAAGGGTGAGGTCGCCACTGAGCAAGAAAAAGAACGAGCTGGTTTGATTGCTGGCATTTATGTGCCCGCCGACAAAATCGTAAACGTGATCGCGGTCAATCCGGACCGTAAAAACTCTCGACCCGCCAGACTGGTGCAAATCTCTGCTCACTTTGTAGAGCTCAATAAGTCTTTTATGCGAAACTTTAGTTTTAGCTGGGCGCCGGTGGCGTTGGCGCAAACTCAAGTGGGTCCATTTCCTACTCCGGCTGGTCAAGAGCCCTTTAGTTTTGCCGCGGTTCTGAGTGACTTCTTGCCCCGACTCTCTACGGCCAAGGCTTTGGGAGTGGCGCGAGTGTTTCATAACCCCAGCGTCTCGGTGAAGAGCGGAGAAGTGGCGGCCATCAATTCGGGAGGCCAGTTGTTCTTACAGTCCGTCAATCAACAGGGTCAGCTGGTGACTTCGGGCGAGCCGGTACCTATCGGGGTCACTCTGAATGTGACTCCCACTGCCGATGAGAGAGACTTTATTGATATGAAAGTCTCGGTATCGGTGCGTGCTCTGGGATCGTCTACAGCTGAAGTTCAGGGCGTGATTGTTAATGAATCAAGTGTCGACACTTCAAACTACGTTCGATCAGGTGAAACGGTGGCTCTGGGGGGTGTGGTGAAGACCTCGATGGTTGATATCAAAGATGCCCCGCAACCTTTTGGGTTTCAAGCCCCAGGGCTGACAGCACCCGTGACCCCCGCTCTCGGAAATATTTTTAACGTCTTTAAGAGTCGCGCGATGAACCAAGACCGAAGTATTTTTATTGTCTTTGTGACGCCCGAGATTCTGGTTTCAGCACGAGACGCGTCTAAAGACATTCGACAAAAAATCAATCTCGACGCAGTTGAGCCTGTGGCGGGCGATGATGAGGGAGGAGCGAACTGATGGGGGCTTTGATTTCGATCACTGGTGGTAAAGATGGGGTGGGTAAGTCGACCTACGCCATTCATTTGGCCATGGGTCTTATGCAAGGTGGGGCGAGCAAGATTTGTTTGGTCGAGGCCGATGTAAAAAATCTCGGTGATTTTTCGACCTTCTTAAACGCAAGAGATCAAAAAACCTTGATCGACTTTATGAAGGAGTCGAACAAGATGGACCCCAAGCTTGCGCTGAACTGGGTGGGCAAACACTCGACAGGCCTGTCGATTTTGAATGCAGCCAACTTTGTAACTGACTTTCAGAATCTCGATGATGTGGTAGCCGACAAGGCGCTTAAGCTTCTGGCGCGCAGCTTTGACTTTGTGATTGTGGATGCGGGCGCAGACATCAACCCGCTTAGTTTTAGAGTTTTTGAGAACTCCGATCTCATTTTCGTGGTCACCGATTCCGACATTCTGTCGGTGAATCAATCGGGCGAGCACATTAAGAGGCTTCGATCGCTTCATTTTTCAAACGATCAACTGCGACTGGTCGTAAATCGTTTTAACCCGGGCGGAGTCGTAAACCCAACGCTCCTCCGACAAAAAATGCAGCTCGATGCGCGAATTCTTTTGCCGGCAGACAGCCCGTCGTTTCAGCAGTCGGTGGCCACCGCAAAGCCGCTGCATCTTTTGAATTCAAAGCATCCTTATATCAAGGCGATGGATGAAGCTCTTCGTGTCGTGCAAGAGAGCATTCGGCCCGGCAAGCCCGCCAATTCCAAGCCCGGAGCTCTGCAGATTTTTGATTCGCTCAAAACGGTTCTGCCTTTTACTTACGGCGGAGGCGTAAGCGATAAGCTGGTCGCCAAGGCGGGCAGCACGCCCGATCCCATTCTCACTCGCAATATTAGCATTCGAATGCGTGTGCACGATCGACTTTTGGAGTTGGTGGATCTTAAGCAAATGGATGCGCTCGCTCTCGAAAAAGACCCTCGAAAGCGTGAAGAATTAAAAAACCAAACCATTCAAGCCGTACACCGCCTACTCGAAGAAGAGGCAAAAGAAGTTCAAGATCGAAAAGAGCGCGCAGGCCTCGCCAAAGATATTATCGATGAAGCCTTGGGCCTCGGGCCATTAGAGCCGCTCCTTGAAAGTAAAGACGTCACCGAAATCATGGTGAATGGTCACAACCGAATTTTTGTAGAGCAAAAGGGAAAGATTTTTCTCTCGGATCTGCGATTTACCTCTGAAAAACAACTCATGAGTTGTATCGATCGGATACTGATGCCGATAGGTCGGCGGGTCGATGAGAAAACCCCGCTTTGCGACGGACGTCTTAAAGATGGATCTCGTATCAACGTGATTATTCCGCCGCTCGCACTTTCGGGTGCAACGCTCACGATTCGAAAATTCTTTAAAGAGAAACTTCAGATTTCCGATCTGGTGAAGTACGGGTCCTTGACTGAAGAGATGTCAGACTTTTTGCGGGCCGCTGTTCAGGCCCATTTGAATATCATTGTGAGCGGAGGAACGGGTTCTGGTAAGACGACGCTTTTGAATTTGATTTCAGGCTTTATTCCCGAGGACGAGCGGATTATTACTGTAGAGGATGCGGCCGAACTTCAGCTCCCGCAGCCTCATGTGATTACTCTTGAAACCAAGCCGCCCAATTTACAAGGTGAGGGCGCAATTACGATTCGCGATCTCGTGCGAAACACCTTGCGTATGAGACCCGATCGAATTGTGGTGGGAGAATGTCGTGCGGGTGAAGCGCTCGATATGCTTCAGGCCATGAACACGGGCCACGATGGATCGCTCACGACCATTCACTCTAATAATCCACGCGATTGTTTGCGGCGGATCGAGACGCTCGTCATGATGGCGGGTTTTGATATGCCGATTAACGCGATTCGTGAGCAGATTTCGGGCGCGGTAAATTTGATTGTTCAGCTCAGACGTTTTAGCGACGGAAGTCGCCGCATTTCGCATATCACTGAGGTCATGGGTCTCGAGGGCGATACGATTGTGACCCAACCGATTTTTGAGTTTAAGCAGTCGGGGACGGATGAGAAGGGTAAGGTTTTGGGAACTTATCAGCCGTCGGGTTTGATTCCCAAATTTGTAGAGTCACTCAAGGCCAAAGGAATTGCTTTGCCCAAAGGAATGTTTGGTGGTGGCGGAGCTGCGGCTCCCTCAGCAGGGTCAGCCGTGGCTTCGGTACCTTCAAGTCCAGCCGCTATGCCAGCCAATGCAGCAGGAGCTGCGGCGATGGCGGCAAAAGTGGGAGGACCCACTCCCCGACCGATTTCACGTCCTGCAGCACCGGGCGCCTCGGGCGCACCCGGACCACTCCCCGTTCGCGCACCGATTCGGGGGACTAAGGCATGATCGAGAATTTTTTTAACGAAGCGCAGTATTACGTATTTTTGGTTCTCGGTGCGGCCTCGATTTTTGTCGCGCTCTTCTTACTCTTCATGAACAAATACGGAGAATGGGAGCGCGATATTAAGGTCGGGGTTCATGACTACGCTGCCGAGATCTACGATTACTTCGATCGCATGTACATGCGCCAGTCGATGAATCGCGCGTATCAAATCATTTTAGGAACCACGATCTTTTTTGGGGTCGTGGGCCTTCTCATCGGTCTTCGCTTTGGTTTGATTGGTAGTTTGATTGCAGGATCACTCCTGGCCTTTGGCGCTTATCGTTTGCCGGGCATCGTGATTCGATTTGTGTATCAAAAACGACTTGAGACGTTTGATCTGCAGCTCATCGATGCGCTCAATATGATGTCTAATGCGATCAAGTCAGGCCTTAGTTTTTTGCAAGTGGTGCAATTGCTTGAGCAAGAGCTGCCCAATCCGGCAAAGCAAGAGTTTGCGATGGTCATCAAAGAAAATCGTATTGGGGTTCCGCTGAACGAGGCACTTATGAATATGTCCAAGCGCGTGCCCTCTGCCGATTTGTTTATGATTGTGAACTCTGTGGTAACGCTCTCTCAGCAGGGGGGAGATTTGAGCGAGGCGTTTGAGACCATTGCACACACGATTCGCGAGCGTCAGCGCGTGAACGAAAAAATTAAAACCATGGTGAGTGCGGGCGTGACTCAGGGATTTATTCTCTCGTCTCTACCCTTTGTGATGATGGGACTTTTGTATTTCACGCAGCCTGACTACATCGGCCTGCTTTTCACCACCAACTTGGGTTTAATTCTGCTTGGCCTTATGCTGGTCTTCATCACCATGGGCGCTCTTTGGATCAAAAAGATTCTGACGATTGAGATTTAAAAATCAAACAGCTCTTTAAGTAGTGATTTCTTTTTGTAGTACTTGGGATGCGGATACGGATACGGCTGTGGCGCGTGATACACCGGAGTGGGTGCTGGTGCCGGAGCCGGTGCTTGAGGGCGTGCGACCTTTTCGTCATCGTCGTCCATGGGCAATTCTCGTAAGCCCATCGTTCCCATGACAAAGAGTTCACTTATCCTTGCAAACCTTAGCAGGCCTCAAGCCGCATCTCGCGCTGAAAGTGAGTTAGCTGGTGATGGGCTCGGCAGTAAGTTCTTAAATTCTCAGGCTCATGCACCCCACCCGCCCCATACTCATGCTCATGATGAATATGAAGGCCTCGCCGGGATCGGCATTTCTGCCCACTGGGTAGGATGTGTTGGCAGTGACCTCGATCTCGCAGATGAATTTGATGCTGAATCGTTGCGGGAATCCGACGGGCCGTCACTACATTCCGTGCGGAATGTTGAGCTGGTGGACTCAGATAAAAAGAGACCTGCGCTCAGGCATCACTTGAGATCGATACGCATCGGCCAAGTTGTTTCGAAGAAAACTCACACTCAAGAGAAGGTTATGCCTCATGGTTTGAAGACAGAATGCGACGGAAAGCATCGTATTAATCCAGATGAAACTTTATGTCTTGGGTCGCCACTGCGATTAATGATGCTTGTTCATGCTGAGCCAACGCTTTCGGGTTTTGCGTCAAACTGCATCGTTCCATATTTATACTCCGATTAAAACTCTCTTAATCGGGTTCATCAAACCCCCATAAATTCACCCAAAAATACCCATATCTAGTTACATTTGGGTGAATGTGGGTGTATATTTGGGTGTATGGATCCCAAAATTAAAATAACCCATGAAATGGTTCGAATCCTTGCTGCGCTCGATGAATTTAAGGGCAGGTGGTCGGCGACAAGACGGCTCGCTCCTGAGCGTCTGAATGCGCTCCGGCATGTGGCGACCATTGAATCCATTGGATCTTCTACACGAATCGAGGGGGTCAAGCTTACCGATCAAGAGATCGAAAAATTATTGTCTGGCCTTAAACGTTATTCATTTAGAAGTCGCGATGAACAAGAAGTTGCTGGCTACGCTGAAGCGATGGAGAAAGTTTTTGCCAATTATCAGGAACTGCCTCTGACCGAGAATATTATTAAGCAATTTCATGGAATTCTTTTGAGATTCAGTACGAAAGATGAGCGACATCGCGGCGAGTACAAAAAATTCCCCAATAATGTTGAAGCTTTCGATGAGAAAGGAAAGAGTGTCGGAGTCATTTTTGAATCGGCTGCGCCTTTCGATACTCCGTTCAAAATGACGAGACTCGTTGAGTGGACTAATTCTCAACTTTCATCGAGAGAAATTCATCCCATTCTCGTTATTGGATATTTCGTTATTCAGTTCTTGGCCATCCACCCGTTTCAAGATGGAAATGGGCGTCTTTCGAGAATTTTGACGACAATTCTTTTGCTTAGAGCGGGCTACTCTTATGTTCCGTATAGCTCTCTTGAAAGAATCGTTGAGGCAAACAAAGACCGCTACTATTTGGCTCTCAGACGTGGGCAAGCCACGTTCGACAAGGGAGACAAACAGCTTAACGATTGGCTCAATTTTTTTCTCGAAATTCTTCAAAAACAAATGACCGAACTAGAGAAAAAACTTCAAACGGAGCAGCTTATTGAAGAACTTCCTGATGTTTCGATGAGAATCATGGCGTTCGTCAAAGATCACGGACGAACCACGATAAAAGATCTAAATGCTGCGACAGAAATTAATCGAAATACTCTCAAAACTCACTTGAGAAAATTGGTGGAAGCCAAGCATTTGAAGCTCGTAGGCAAAGGTAAGGGCGCTTCCTATCAATTAGTATAATTTCAGAGGGGGATAGATGCGTGTTTTTAAATCGCTAATTCTTCAAATTTTTAT
Source organism: Bdellovibrionota bacterium (assembly GCA_044351695.1). Taxonomy (GTDB): domain Bacteria; phylum Bdellovibrionota; class UBA2394; order UBA2394; family UBA2394; genus JBILFF01. The sequence goes on along the minus strand of JBILFF010000001.1, from coordinate 31,648 downwards.
TTTACTTGTAACTAAAATTTCGGTGTAACCCCGGAAATCGTTAGGATTTCAAAAGATGGGGCTCCCCCGGATAAAATCCGGGAGAACGTCAAAATTCAAAAGGAGCCCATGAATGAAAGTCACACCTGAATCTCTATCAAATCAACCAAATCTTTTTCCAACGAGTAAAGATCTTCAAGACCTGCTGAGAGAGAATTGCAAGACAGCCGTGCTGAAGCTCGGACTTGAGCTTTTGGAGCAAGGAGTTCGAAGTTTTTGTGGAGAGCCTTTTTCTCGTAAAGCCGACGGACAATTTCACCGTGGAGGATCCGAAATGACGTCGATGATCGTCGACGGGGGAAAGATTTACTCGATGACCAGATGCGCGAAGCCATGGTGGGTGGAATATCGTCTCGCAACTATTAGAAAGTGATCAAGGGATTTTCTGATCGCACAGGCATTTCGAAATCGTCGGTATCGAGAGCATTTTTGCCGGCGATCGAATTCTTGCAGTGATTGACGGAGGCAGGGCTTTGAAAAAGGCGCTTCAAGATATTTGGGGAGATCGCGTGCTGATTCAGCGCTGTTGGATTCATAAACTTCGCAGTTTAAAAAGTTATGCTCCTGAAAAATATCACGGTCAGATCGGCTGGCTGCTTCCATCCTCGAACACCGTCCCAAACTCAGAAAGCTCAAAGGGTATAAGCAAGTCCATCTGCTCATCGCTGCTTTGGCTGAAAAGAAAATTGAAATGATTCGAAAGGAAGCGTAAAAACTTAAATCAGGAGCCCGACAATTCTAACGGGTCTTTACCAAATCCAACGACTGATTGTTAACAAGTAGATTCCTCAGCCGTCATGCCCAGTCCCGGCGATCGTGAGAGAACTCCTGGGCTCTCGGGCATGGAGCTGGATCTAAGAGGTCGCAAGACTTTCGGGGAGCTGCGATGGCAAGGTCGCAGGCCGCATCGTAGGGGCCGGGGGGCGTGTTCGAAACCTAAGGGCTTTCAACGACTTAGCTAAACCCCCGCCTGATCAGGGGTGGCATTAAAAATGCACAACTTTAGGCCGTCTGGATGAGTATCCAGAATTATTGGAGGGACCCTCGTATGAAATTATTAGCTCTTTTAATGATGACCACGGTGATGAGTTTCTCGGCGAGCTCTTTGCTCGCGGGTGATAGATGTAGTCCTACAGGATCAGAGGCCGAAAAACGCACTGAAGCTGGGCCTGATTTAGAGAACCCGACTCCTGTGGACAATAAAGACCAGCGCGGCAATTAAGCCTTAAGTTTTATTCTTCGCTGAGGCTTCGAATTTTGAAAGCGAGCATTCGCTTTCGAGAAAGGCTTTAGCCCAGACATCAGCGATTTCGTTTTTAAGCCCTGCAGCTAGTTCTGCAGGGCTTTTTTTATGCGAGAAAAAAGAATCCTCCTCCCCCATCACTTCTATTGGATCACAAACCAAGCACTCTCTCAGAGCCCTAAACGCTCAGCTAGTAAGCGCTATTTTTCATCGACAGGCATGGCCAAACAGTTTGTAAAAACACTTCACCAGTGTGCTGAGAAATTTCAGATTGAGCTCTGCGCATATGCTTTAACGGAGAATGGCTACGAGATTCTGCTTCGACCCTCTCTTGCGAATCTCGAGGGTTTTATGAAGCGACTGCATGCTCTGATGAATCAGCAAAAGAGTCTGCTGCTTGAATCCGAGAGGCTTTTTTACCGCTGCGTGCTCGTGCAAGATGAATTTACTCTACCCCTCCTTCAGCAGATGAGGCAGAAGCATCACTCTCAAACATCGGGCTCCGATTCCTCCGACAGCCATTATTGGTATGAGTGTGCAAGGCCAACAAAAGGACCCTCTCAGCCCCAGAGTTTAAAAAAATCATTGGGAGGGCCCATCCCCACTGAAAGTCTTCATTTTAGAAACACTCAAAGCATTCTTGGAACAGATCAGTTTATTAAAAGCATTCAGATCAAACTCCTCTATGAAAAATCTCTGTCTTCGGTGGCTTAAGTGGGCGGCTCTGAGCACTCTCGCTCTGATAAGCATACAGATGCTCAGGCTGCTAGCGACTGCTATTCAAACCCAAGAGTTAGAATCCAGGGCTGTGCAAAAGTTCCCACAGGCCATGATGGGCCATCAGATGAGCTTTCGAGTTCTAAATTTTGAGCGAGGAGACTTTGTGGTCGAACTCCATCGCCCCCCCTTCACTGCCGAGTCTTTTACTCACAATATTTATACGGGCCAGTGGATTTCCTGGGGATCACCAAAAAAAGACTAGTGACGAAAATGCTCAAACTCGACGATCTTAGACTCAAGCTTCTCTGAGTCTAAGAAACTGAGAATAGTTTCAAAAACTCTTTTGTCCATCACCAGCGAGGCATGTCCCAGAGGCAAAATCCGATTCACGGCTCCCTTTAAAAAGCAACTTCTGGGTGGGCAGACCGTATCGTTTTGAGCGGCGATCGAATAAATTTGGGTTTTATGTGTTGAGCCCGTCTGATGAAGCTCCGTCAAAAAAGAAGAGCGCGGAAGCATTTGCCAAACACCTTTTGAAACTAGACCAAACAAAGCGGCCCCTAAAGTAGCGGCCCAAGTGCCGCGAAACGGAGATCCCAGGCAAATTAACTTTCGAATCAGTCGATGGCCGCCCAGTTTCTTTATGTAGTAAAGGGCAATGAGCCCTCCCATGCTGTGGGCAACGATATCAAATTTTTTGAAGCCGTGCGTTTTGGAGTACTCGTCTACAATCCGTTCGATCTCAAAAAGGAGGGTTTCAGCAGATTCTCGAATATCGCGAACATTGACGAGCCCGAGATCAATCAAAAAGACATGGCGGCCATTGTCTCGCATGAATCGATCGAGCGGATCGAGTACAGAGTGTGTGCCCATAAAGCCCTGAAGCAAGATGACCGGGGGGTGATCAGATTTTTGGTTGAGATGAGAAACTCGACGGTAATGAATCTTAAAAAAATGTCTGAAGTACTGCGCCGTATTCCAAGCGTCAAATGCAATATCAGAGACCAAAGACTTGAGTGTTTGCGGAAAAGCAGAGGATGAGTGCTGTGATTTGCTACGGGGCTTTGAGTTTGATGGGCTTTCATCAGACATGATCGATCCTCGCTCCGACCTTTTTTTAGACATCTGCCCCCAAGTTTACTCGTCACTGCTGGGCCGCGTCTATCTTGCGAAAGGGGCCCTATTTTTTCTGGGCCCGCTCCGGCTCCTGAGCGTTTGGGATGAGAGCGCTTTCGGCCTCGGCTGATCGCTCAAAAGCATCCCAGTTGGCATCTGTACCTGAGTGAATACCCGAGGCGCGAAGTGCGAAATCGTGAGGGTTCGAAGATTGCTTAAGAGCCTCTTCATAAGAGATGAGCTCTTTAGAAAGAAGTTGCATCAGCGACTGATCAAAAGTTTGCATGTTGTAGGAGACATGGCTTTCAGCGATGGCTTGATGCATCTCGCGTGTGCGGTCGGGGTTCTCTATCATTTCTTTTGTTCTCGAATTGTTAATCAAGATCTCAACGGCGGGAACCCGGCCCTCGCCGCTTTGTCTATTCACCAGTCTCTGCGAGATCACCGCCTTGAGGTTGCTCGCCAATTGAAGCCGAATTTGTTTGTGCTGATAGGGCGGAAACACCGATACAATTCGATTGATGGTCTCAACGGCATCAGAAGTGTGAAGAGTGCTTAAGACCAGGTGCCCCGTCTCGGCCGCTTGAATCGCCGTCTCCATGGTTTCTGCATCCCGCATCTCGCCCACTAAAATGACATCAGGATCTTGTCGAAGTGCTCCGCGAAGAGCCAGGTTAAAGCCCACCGTATCCACCCCTACCTCGCGCTGATTCACAATCGACTTCTTATCTTTAACCAAATACTCGATCGGCTCCTCGATCGTCACAATATTACAGGCATGATTCTCGTTAATATAATCGACCATCGCGGCGAGCGTTGTGGACTTTCCGCTGCCAGTCGCGCCGGTCACTAAAATAAGACCACGCTCCTCTAGAGCAATAGTTTTAAGAATGGGGGGAAGCTCAAGCTGGTCGATACTCTTAACGACGTAAGGAATCACTCGAAAGACGAGTCCGGGCGTGCCGCGTTGTTGAAACGCGTTAACACGAAATCGACCAACGCCTGCTACGCCGTAGGCTAAATCCACCTCATTAAATTCCTCGAACCGCAATTTTTGTTGAGCATTCAACATGGTATTCATGATTTTGACCACCTGCTCAGTGGTGATCGTTGGTGAATTGCTGAGCGGCACCAGCGACCCGTCGATTCTAAAGATCGGCTGAAGTCCGGCTTTAAGGTGAATGTCGGATGCGCTGGCTTTAACCGCGATCTTTAGAATATCGTTGAGCTCCATAAAACTATTTTAACGCTTTCCTCAATTGATGCGCCGACCCACGGTGCGAAATAATTGCGTGTCAAAATTTATGCATAGGATTGAATTCTTTTGGTGCTTCGCTGCCTTTTTGTACGACTGCTACAGTATAAGAGATGTCGAGCGAACACGATCATATCCAAATACCTGATGAATTACCCCTCCTCCCTGTAAGAGATGTAGTGATCTATCCCTACATGATTCTTCCTCTTTTTGTGGGCAGAACGTCTTCGATTAATGCTGTCAATGAGGCATTAAACAAAGATCGTTTATTGTTTTTGGCTGCCCAAAAGGATGTAGACGAAGAGAATCCCTCTCCGGGAGGGATTCACCGGGTGGGTTGCGTGGGCATGATCATGCGCATGAATAAATTGCCCGAAGACGGCAAGATCAAGATTCTCGTTCAGGGCTTGGTCAAGGCCGAGATTACTGACTTCGTGCAGGACGCGCCTAATTTTCAGGTGAAGATTAAAAAAATTGCTGATGGTTCTTGGGCCGATCGAGAGCTTGAGGCCGAGGCGCTTATTCGAAATGTGAAGGCGCTTCTTGAGCGCGTGATTTCGATGGGCAAAGTTTTATCGCCCGATATTTTAGTCGTGCTCGATGAGATTCAAGAGCCGGGACGGCTCGCCGATCTCGTTGCATCGAACCTTGGACTCAAGGTGGTCGATAGTCAGCAGATTCTTGAAGTATCGGATCCCGTGGATCGCCTTCGCAAGGTCAACGATGCGCTTGCTAAAGAAATTGAAGTCCTTGAGATGCAGGCAAAGATTCAATCGCAAGCTAAAGACGAAATGAGTCGCACGCAAAAAGAATACTTTTTGCGTGAGCAGATGAGGGCGATCCGAAGCGAGCTCGGCGACGCTGACTCTAAAATAGAAGAAGTCGAAGAGCTTAGACAAAGAATCGCGAATTCTAAAATGGCGCCTGAGCCAGAGCGCGAGTGCCTCAAGCAACTCAAGCGTCTCGAGAATATGCATAACGATAGCGCGGAGGCCACCATCATCCGCACCTATCTGGATGCCATGTGCGAACTTCCTTGGTCGAAGTCCTCTACGGACAATTTGGATTTATTGAAAGCCAAAGAGGTTTTGGATGAGGACCATTTTGATCTCGAGAAAATCAAAGAGAGAATTCTCGACCACCTGGCGGTTTGTAAGCTCAAGAAATCGGTGAAGGGTCCGATCCTTTGTTTTGTAGGCCCTCCCGGAGTAGGAAAGACTTCTTTGGGCAAGAGCATTGCTCGTACCATGGGACGACAATTCGTTCGAATGAGTATGGGTGGTGTAAAAGATGAGGCCGAGATTCGCGGGCACCGAAGAACTTACGTCGGCGCTATGCCCGGTCGAGTGATTCAGGGCTTGCGAATGGCGGGCACCAATAATCCCGTCTTTGTATTAGATGAAATCGACAAGCTTGGAATGGATTACCGAGGAGATCCGGCTTCAGCATTGCTCGAGGTTTTGGATCCCGAGCAAAACAACAGCTTCAGAGATCACTACGTCAATCTGCCTTTTGATCTGAGCAATGTGTTGTTTATTTGCACGGCCAACAACCTAGACACCATCCCTGGGCCGCTGCGAGATCGAATGGAGGTCATTCGCTTGACCGGCTATACGCTCGAAGACAAAGTGCAGATCGCTCACAAGTATCTGGTTCCTAAGCAAATGAAAGAAAATGGTCTCGAGCCTCAAGACATGAGCATCACCAGTTCGGCGGTGCAAATGATGATTGAGAGTTACACGCGTGAAGCGGGACTGAGAAGCCTTGAGCGTGAAGTGGGCACGGTCTGCCGAAAGATCGCGCGCAAAAAAGCGCTTGAAGGCGTTGAGTTTACTGCCAAAAAAGTAACTCCAAAGCTGATCCCTGTTTTCTTGGGCCCACAAAAAGTTGTGCCCGATCCGCTGAGGGATGTGGACCAGGTGGGAGTCGCTACGGGCTTAGCTTGGACTGAGTCGGGGGGTGAGACTTTGGTGATGGAGGGAAGCTTTTCTTCAGGAACCGGCAAGATTCAACTCACCGGACAGTTGGGAGAGGTCATGAAGGAGTCTGCTCAGACGGCGCTTTCGTTTGTGCGAACGCGTTCAGATGAGTTGGGTCTGCCGAAGAGCTTTTTTGGTGAGCATGATTTTCATATTCATGCGCCAGCGGGGGCGATTCCGAAGGATGGGCCATCCGCAGGGATCACTTTTGCAACGGCTTTGATTTCACTCGTCACGGGCGTGCCCGTGAATCGCGATTTTGCGATGACCGGCGAAATCACTTTGACCGGTCGAGTTCTTCCGGTGGGCGGCATTAAAGAAAAGGTGCTAGCGGCGGTTCGCCAAAGCGTGCACCAAATCATTATGCCCCGTGCGTGCGAAAAGGATTTGGTCGATTTGCCCAAGGCTGTGCGATCTAAGCTGAAGATTCATTTGGTGGATCATATCGATGAAGTGCTTCAGTTGGCTCTAAAACGGGCCCATGCAGGGACTTCTCGCGGCAAGGTCAAGGCCCGGCGTCGAGCGTCGATGCCCCAGGGTCCCGCAACCTTGCAGTAGTCGTCTTGCCGATAGACGGGGGCCTCTGTTAGCGTGGCTCCATGTCTAAGACTGTTCGCGATTTGCGCGAGTCCTTTTTAAAGTTTTTCGAAGAGCGAAACCATCGGCGGGTTCGCTCGTCTTCTCTAGTCCCCCAAAATGATCCGACTCTGCTCTTTACCAATGCTGGTATGGTGCAGTTTAAGGACTTCTTTACCGGCAAAGAAAAGCCCAGCTTTACACGGGCGACCACGGTACAAAAGTGTGTTCGGGCGGGGGGTAAGCACAACGATCTCGAAAGCGTGGGCTTTACCAAGAGACATCACACTTTTTTTGAGATGTTAGGAAATTTCTCGTTTGGAGATTATTTTAAAGAGGAGGCCATTGAGTTTGCGTGGACCTACCTCACCAAGGTCGTGGGCTTTCCCAAAGAAAAACTTTGGGTCTCTGTTTATAAAGACGATCAAGAAGCGGCCGATCTCTGGAAGAAAATTTCAGGCCTCTCTGACAATCGCATTGCTCGCATGGGCGAGGCCGATAATTTTTGGGCCATGGGAGACACGGGCCCTTGTGGGCCTTGCACTGAAATTTATTATGACCGAGGCGAGTCCCTTGGAAAGAATGTGACCATCTACGACGGGGGCGAGAGATATTTAGAAGTTTGGAACAACGTCTTTATGCAGTTTGAAAGATTTTCGGACGGACGGATGATTCCCCTTCCAAAACCCTCGGTAGATACAGGCATGGGTCTCGAGCGACTGGCAAGCCTCGTGCAGGGAGTCGATAGCAACTACGATATCGATGGAATGCAAAAAATCGTGAAGGCTTTTTGTGAAATCACGGGCGCTCAGTACGGAAAAGAAGAGGCCACTAGTGCTGCTCTTAAAGTGCTTACCGACCATCTGCGAGCTTGTAGTTTCTTAATTGCCGATGGCGTAAACCCCTCAAACGAGGGTCGTGGCTATGTGCTGCGCCGAATTTTGAGGCGAGCCATTCGCTACGGCAAAAAACTAGGAGCCGAAAAGCCCTTTTTTCATAAAGCAGTGAACACTTTAGTCTCTGAAATGTCGGCGGCTTATCCTGAGCTCAGTACAAACGAAGCGGCCGTCACCAAGATGATTCAGCTCGAAGAAGAAAAGTTTTTTGAAACCCTTGAGGGTGGACTCAAGCTTTTAGATTCACGACTTTCTAAGTTGGCCAGTGGCGGGACTCTCGAAGGCGCGCTGGCTTTTCAACTTTATGATACCTTTGGATTTCCTCTTGATCTCACAGAGGTCATCTTGCGAGAGCGGGGATTTCAGCTCGACGCGCAGGGTTTTCAAGTCGCTTTGGAGGAGCAGCGCGAGAGATCGCGAGCCAGTTGGAAGGGTAGTGGTCAAAAAACAGTAGAAGAAGTTTATCATCAAGCGGCCTCGCTCGCTCAGGGGGCAGAGTTTACGGGTTATGCTTCGGTGGCCGAGCCGGCACGAATTCTAGCGCTAATCTCTGGCGGAAAGCTTGTGGATCAAGTCCATGAAGGTGAAGACGCCGAGATTATTTTAGATCGAACGCCCTTTTATGCAGAGTCTGGTGGGCAGGTGGGCGATAGCGGCACCATAAAATTAGGAGAAGCCTTTTTTGAGGTTCTGGATTGCAAAAAGCCCATCGGCAGTTTTCATATTCATTTGGGGCGAGTCCGTCACGGCAGCTTAAAGCGTGGAGATGCTGTTGAAGCGGCAATCGACTTTGTGCGGCGTAAGCGAATTCGTATCAATCACACGATGACTCATGTTCTTCACGCTACTTTGCAGGAAGTGGTGGGCGGTCACATCAAGCAGGCAGGAAGTCTCGTGACCGATCAATATTTGAGATTTGATTTTAGTCACTATCAAGCACTCACTCGCGAAGAGCTTTTGAAAATCGAGAACATTTGTAATCAGCGAATCCGAGAGAATCCCGCTATACAAATCAAAGAAGAGGGTCTCGAAGAGGCGCTGGCCTCAGGCGCGAAGGCTTTTTTTGAAGACAAATATGGCGATCGAGTAAGAGTTCTTCGGGTTGGTAAGTTTTCAACAGAGCTTTGCGGTGGCACGCACGCTGAGAGTTTAGCGGAGGCCGGACTCTTTAAAATTGTTTCGGAGTCGAGTATTGCCTCGGGAGTGCGACGGATCACAGCAGTAACGGCCCAAAAGGCGCTGGATTTAGTGGCCGAAGAACAAGCGATGCTCGAGCAGATTGCAGAAACTCTAAAGACGCCGCGCAAAGAGCTTCTCAGTAAAGTAGAAAAGCTTCTCAAGGAGCGCTCGGATCTTCAAAAGAAAATCTCAGACCGAGCGCAGGCTCCGGCCAAAGATCTGAAGTCTCTGATTGAGGCCATCGATCAGGTGCCTGTGCTGGTAGATATTGTTCAGGTCGAAAATGCGAAAGATCTTCGACCTCTCGCCGAGAACTACCGAAATCAAGTGGGTCGAGGGGTGGCGATTGTTGGGGCTGAGATCGAGGGCAAGGCGACCGTGATTGTTGCAGTGAATGCAGAGATTGCGGCTTTGTTTCAAACTCAAACGCTAATCACTAAAATTGGTGAGCTTTTGGGAGGCAAGGGCGGAGGAAAGCCCGACTTTGCTCAGGTGGGTGGGCCCAACATTGAGGCTTTGAATCTCGATAATCTTAAAAAAGCAGCTCGTGAGCATATTCAAGGGCTAAAGTTGACGGCCTAGTATGAGCATCTCCACTCAGCCCCCCACAGGTTTTCGAGATTTTTTTGGTGAGACAGCCGATCGACGTCAAAGCGTGATCGAGAGCATTCAAAAGACTTATCAATCTTTTGGTTTCAGTCTGCTTGAAACTCCAGCACTTGAGCGCCTTGAAATTTTGCAAGGTAGTGGCGGTGGAGAGAACGAGAAGCTGATTTTTAAAGTGATGAAGAGGGGCGATAAGTTAGAGGGGGCCTTAAAGGCGTCTCCGACAGAAGATTCGATTGCTGATTTCGGAATGCGTTTTGATCTCACGGTTCCGCTCTCGCGGGTGGTGTCAGAGTATCGAGGCGAGATCGCCTTTCCTTTGAAGGCCTGTCATATTGGGCCGGTCTGGCGAGCGGAGCGCGCGCAAAAGGGTCGATTTAGAGAGTTCATCCAAGCCGACGCCGACATTGTGGGCAGTCGATCTTGGGCTGCTGATGTGGAGGTGCTTCAGGCCGGGGTGACCGCGGTGGCCGACGTTGGGGGTGATGGTTTTCGCTTGAAGATCAATCATCGCGCCTGGCTGAGGGCGGCACTTTTTGCAGAAGGAGTGGCTGAAGAGAGTCATCAAAGTTTTCTCATCGTACTCGATAAAAAAGACAAACAAGATCTCTCGGAGCTTCGCAAAGAGCTCGAAGCTATTTCTAAAAGGCCACTTTCATTAACCATGCAAAAAATTTTGATGGGTGAGCTAAGCTTAGAAGAAGCTCACGGGGTTGAGGCGGTCAGCGGTGGGGAGCTTCAGAATATTTTAGAGTCTCTGCGGGCTCTTGATTTGCCACTCAAAGCGATAGAGTTTGATCCGTCCTTAGCGCGCGGACTCGGTTATTATACGGGCTCCATTTTTGAGCTTCGGCATGAGTCCGAGAGTTTTTCATTTGGCGGTGGCGGTCGGTATGATCAACTCATTGGGCGATTTTCAAAAGAAAGCCTGCCCGCTGTAGGATTCAGTATTGGTTTTGATCGCCTGATGCTTTTGCTTTCAAAGCAATCGCAAGAGGGCAGGCTGTATCAAGAGAAGTCTGTTTTTATTCCTCTGTTTTCGGATGCACTCCGCCCAGCAGTTTTGCAGATGGCAAAGCGGCTTCGAGCTGCGGGCCTGCGGGTGGATGTGTATCCAGAGGCGGCCAAGCTTAAGAATCAGTTTAAGTTTGCCGATGCGAGAGCGTATCGGTGGTGCTTGATTGCCGGAGAAGACGAAATGAAGTCGGGAGATCTTAAGCTTAAAGATATGAAGACGACGGTTGAGCACAGCATGCCCGAGATGGCTGTTGCAAAAAGCATTCTGGCGAACTCGGGCAGCCCAAGCGACCGGTGAAGCCTAAAGAGGCCCCTAACTTAGTCGCAGTGTTCCTGAATGAGATGACCCAGATCCTTTTCGCAGGCCTCTTTCGGACTCAGACCATGGACCGGATTTACCCCACCAGGTAGCCCACGGCACTTGTTTCGCGCATCTTTAAGGCCGACACAGCATTTCTCCGGATCACAGGGCCCATCGCAACTCTTGCCATCGGCGCGATTGACAGCAGTGAGCCCTGCCGCAGTCTCTAAATCATCCTCACTAGGCGCACCATCCAGCACCAAAGCGGCCACATCGGCGGGTGAGGCGTTGAGCGCAGCTGTGTGGTTAAGTCCGTCTACAAGTGCTCGGCACGCGGGGTCGACGACTACTCCAGGTCCTACTGGTAGCCACCAGAAAGCTGGAAGGGCGAGTCCAAAACAAAGGTTCGCCAGTAGCGCTGCTACTTTACAGGCTTCGTTACAGCTAGATTGCGTAATCAGTATTGTCGACACAGCCACTACAGTGACGAACTTTTTGATGCCTTTTTGCAGATGATTTAAAATCACGGGCGCCTCTCCTTCAACACCTCCCCCACCGAACCCAGCGCACTTGGCGGTGAACTCTGAGAGGGTTGTGTTGCAGAGAGGAGGTTGCAAGAGATGTGCCAGCATTGGGTACTGCTGAAATCTCAGAGATTTTTAAAAGGCTGGGGTGGTTACCGCCGCTAAGCAGATACCAAAGAGTAGCGCTTTACGCTGGGGCACTTTAAAAAAAATGCGTACTCGTGGTGCTGAGCAGTCCAACCCGATGACGAGAGCCTTTACGCAAGCTTCTCGATCAATGTTCGGTGGTGAAACTCTCGCCGACCCTTTCCGACCCAAAAGCGGGACCCGGGGGTTCGAAAAAATGGCCTTTGTTCCGCCTATTCTCTAGTCAATACCCATTTTGACAATTATATCCGATCAGATATAATTTGATTTATGAGCATTGTTCGTCAATTAAGGCTTCAGGTGGGAGTCACCCAGGCGGTTCTTGCAAAAATGGCGGGAACCTCTCAGGCGACTATTGCGCAGTATGAGTCCGAGAAAAAATCGCCGACGCTTTTAACGCTGCAACGGATGGCACGCGCAATGGGGCGCGAGCTCTTCGTATCTTATGTGCCGCCTCTGACGCGCGAGGATCGTCGAAGCTTGGCCTATCATCAAGTGATCACACAGCGCCTGAGGCATGACTTTGATTCGATCCTCAGACGAGCTAAAAAGAATCTCGTAAAAATGAAAAGCCGGAGTCCTGGCGCTAAACTGCTTTTTGATCTTTGGATTGATTGGCTAGAGCTTCCCCCAGAAGAATTGAGCCTTAGACTACTTGATGCCAGTATGATTTCACGTGATATGCGACAGGTTTCGCCTTTTTCTGGAGTTCTTACACCCAAAGAGCGATTTCAAATCCTAAAACAATTTCATAAAGACTCTACTCGATGAAGCGCGGCGAATTTGAACATTGTATTCGTGCGGCTGGAGCCATCCTGGGAACAAATAAGGTACTGGTGATCGGCAGTCAGGCCATTCATGGTTCGGTGAAATTTGATTTTCCAGAAGCCCAACGTTCGATTGAAGCGGATATTGCCGCCTTAGATGATTCAGATGGATCCAAAGCGGACCTCATTGATGGATCGATTGGCGAGCTCTCTATTTTTCAGGAAACTTTTGGTTATTATGCTCAGGGAGTAACGCCGAAGACTGCGATTTTGCCGGGAGGTTGGAAAACGCGCCTTGTTCCGTTTTTGACCCCTCAAACCAATGGAGTTACGGCACTTTGCTTAGAGCCACACGATTTATGGATTTCAAAAGCCGCAGCGGGCCGCCCGAAAGATATTGAATATTGCAATGCTCTGTTGAAACACGGAATTGTAAAAAAAGCCCTTCTTCAAACGCGCCTTAAGCTCGTAAAAAAATTACAACCCAAGGTGAGAGAACGTATCTTGGGTCTGATCGAAAGATTCTACTCCAAGCTCGAATGATCGAATCGGCGGACTCATTGGACGATCGTCTCCGTATTTCAACGACGCGAGTCAGGTTCTACAAGTTATTGCTTCTTATTATGACCGTGAATCATCTGGGCTCCACGTGTGTGCTGGAGGAGAAAGTCGAAGCACTCTCGAAATGAAGAGTGTGCCGCGAAGCAATCAAGTTTTGCGGGATGGGATTTCTCCTGCTTAGGGAGCACGAAGCCTGGATGCAAGGCCCCGAAGGTCCATCATGCGACTTGTCGCCCGATCCAGCCCTGGAGGAATGCGCTTGAGATCTTGCTGAAGAAAGTAGCGAAGCGCTGCAAGATCATCATCTGGGCTTGCGCTCATCTCCCAGTGTTTGCGTAGTGCCACAACGTCTTCTTTTTTCTCGACAAGAGATTGAAGCGCATCGTCAATCATTTGAGAAAATGCGTTAAGTTCATCTTGGTTTGGTTGACGCTTTAGAAAGAGGTCATGCAAAGTCTTGATCTGAGATCCCTCATTGTCTTCTCCAAAGTAAAGAGCGCTTTTGAGTGCTTCTTGATTGGCTCTCTTGAGGGCTTGATGAGCAATCACAAAGGCACGAAGCTCAAGCATTCGGTTATTAAACGCCTCTGTTGTCTCAAGGGTCAGCTGTGAGATCCGATCGTCAAATATCTTTGAGGACTGACCAAAAAAGAATTGAAGTCGAGCGATACATGGCCCCTGAGAAGCTTCAGCCCAAGCCGGCGCGATCGCAATGCCTATAAACAGCCCTACAGCCTTTGTTTGAATAATACTCCAGATCGTCTGAGTGATCGGCATCGAATCCTCCATTCTCAAGCTTGATCACGCTGCTGATCAGAGCCCTAGCTGTCAATGGGTAATCCTTGATTGCGGCTTCGCTTGCTTAAGCTCGTTTTGGGTGAGCCCGATAAGAGGAGGAGTCCTGCGATGAACATTCCTTAAGGAATGTGAAAAAGAAAAACCCCGATCCTGCAAAGCAAGATCGGGGTTATGGCGTGGTAGAGATTTTGGTAAGTTTTATCGGGGCAAAGTGGGGGGGGCGCGTTTATTGTTTGCCGAAAATCCTAAACCAAAACGCACTGTAAAGAAGGGGGGTCGCTTCAGATTGAGCAAGCCAAGCGTAACTCGGCCATATCGTTTTGCATAAGGACGGCTCGTCACCCTCTTCGTGATTTCCCACATCGACCGGAAGCTTTACCCAGTAATCATAATACAACTGCTCATCGTCACTCCAACTCTCTGAGTACCTTTCATCGCAAAAATTAGGAGTTCCCCGCGGGTCCCACAAAAATGGCACCCCGTCTGCTTGAGGGCTATCAAGATAGATACTCTTCATACAAAGAGGTACCGGCACGGGCGATACGCCAGCTTGTGCCAAAGACACGGAGAACCATGAAAAATCGTCGTACGTCTTTTTCGTTTTTGGAGGCACTATCTTGCATGTTGTTTCGCAGCCACAACTGCCAGCCGCTGGTCTTGGCAGCGTCTCAACGATTATTTCTCTGCTGTCCCGGGGAATGACGGTCTTAAGATTAATAATCTCCTTGTCCCGTTCCTCTGCCCGAATAACTTCTTTCGTGTAGAGATAAAAGTCGTAGATCTTAAGTGGAATAGCAGTGAATTCGCAGCTATTGCAGTTATAAGTTGTAAGATCGCCTGGCTCTTTTACTTTCAATCCCATCTCCTTCCCCGTTACCTCGAGCTCCTTAACCTTACAATTACCGTTCATTTTTATTAAAGAGCCCTCCCATTCAAGGGTGTCGTTTTCACCTTTGAATTTAATCATATTCCCTTCATTCTTCTGCATCAGTGCGATGCACTTCGGTGAATCGTTGCTTTCCTCGTTTCTTTTGATTTCTTCAGCGTCTGCGGCAATAATGCGTAAATCAATGCCCCAAAACTTAAGCCCACCAGCACAGACGCACGCATCCCCAATCTCGAGCTGATCTCTTCAATTTGATGATTTGATCTCATAAATTTCTCCTTCTTCATTCCCCCCACCGAACCCAGCGCACTTGGCGGTGAACTCTGAGAGAGTTGTGTTGCAGAGAGGAGATTGCGAGAGATGTACCGAGGGGCGCTTAGAGAATGAACAGCTCCACAAGGCGATCAAAAAATCACATCAACTTTTTTGCAGAGCTACGGCTGACAAAAATTTTCATCATGTACAGTGGTCATACAAAATGTCTTTGAAATGCCCATGAAGCACCTTGGCAACCGCAAGGCCGACCGCGTGGGAGCTTGCTCGCTAGATAGCGTGACGCATGAACTGTTTGAGAAAATCAATCTTTTGAATCGGTACTCGTTGTGAGAGGAAACAACTGAAGATTCACTTGATAAACTTGATCATGACTAGGCTTTACCTGGCCAAAGCGCCTAAACAAAGAATGTCTAAACTCCGTAAGCTCTCTCTTAATCTGCTCAAAGTCCTCAGAGTCTACGGTCAAAGTTACTCCACTCATCTCTCGCAGCGAGGTGGCTACCCCGCGCTGAGCCTGCTGAGCTTGATCCATCATCGCCACCAAAAACTCAGACACCAATTCAGAGCTTGGAATCAAATCTTCTGTCTCCACAACAGACTCAGACTGAACAACCAAACTCCCCTCGGATCGAATCATCCCCAGCGCAAACAGCGCTTGCAGTGCTTGGGCAACTTCTTTTTCTGAGACTTTGCCCCCAAGGCGGCGCGCAATCCACTTCGTATCCAGCCGAAAATCCGCTAAGCCCACCAGCTCACGAATCACCGGGTAATACCATCTCGAGAAATACGCAAACTGATGCTCTTTGAGTTTAGTTTTTTTGCGACGAATGCGATCGTCTAAAACTCGGCTCTTAAGATCGTCTTTGACCTCACCCTCATCTAGACTCTCTAGCAAAGCCAAGTCCATGAAGGCTTTGAATTCAATCTTATCTAGTGCAAATCCCCGCGCCAACTTTTGAGCGAGATTCTCAGTCAGCGCGATTTTGCCCGACAACATCATGTGTATATGCCCAGGAGCTGATACGCCGATTTCACGATTAAACTTGCGAAAACTAAAACCCCTTTGAGAAGTTTTAAGATAATTCAAGTGCTCTCGAATGAATGCTCTCGCATCCACAAAATCAAACACACTCGGCGCCATCTGAAGGAGCTCTGCCGGAGATCTCATGGGCCCTCCACTACTGGAGCGGGGGGAGATGCCGTCACCTGCTCTGAAGGCCAGAGTGCTTCTTCACCTCCGTGAGGGCGCCTTTGCTCCGGAAGACTAAGCTGACCCATGGCGTGAGCCAGCTCGCATTTAATTTTCACGTAGGAAAAAGTCGCCTCCTCGGGGACGCTGATCAATGTCTCAGGAGCTGGGGCTGAGGCAATGAGCTCCCAAGAATCATCGTTGGTGAACCCCAAAAGAACCAATCCGGGGCTTGGTGATTCGCCTAGATAGGAGCAGAATACGTGGCCGCCCGCGGCTGAGATGGCGGTAAAGGCGCCAGCTTCTTTGGGGGGTATGCTTCCTGTATTGCCCACATTTGTGCCCCGATGCTCAGGGTCTTCACTGTCTAGACCATGAGCTGGCACTGGCCCACCACAAGCACTAAGGCTTACACTCAGAGTGGCCAAGATCATGATCACCCAAATCCAATTTCTCAAGTTCACCACAAGAGGAGGAAGAGCAAAGGCTGTGCCACTCAGGATCTGACTGAGGCCTTAGACTTAATCAATTTTATAGCGAGTCAAAAAATTGACTCTGCCTAAAGCCGATCCATCGAGCCCAATCTTGACCGTAAGACTATGAAAAAATTTTCAGTTGAGGAGGTTACTTTTCGATTTGAATCTAGCCCTCAAAATCTCGCGTTCGACAAACTTAAAGATGTGCTCAAAACGGGCAAAGCCTACCTTAAGGGCGATGAAATGCTTTGCTATGCTAAGATTCTCGAGCATCTTGGATTGATCAAGTTAGTGCCGGTGAAGGACGGCGGCCGGGAGTTTTTGTACCACCTACAAAGTTCATCATTTGCGGCCTGAGGGAGCGCCTTAAGATTTCAAGCGGCTTGTCGTTTTTTGGTACAATCCTTTTTACCCCAAGCTATTTTTTCTTCGATGATTTTTTAACCAGCTTTAAGTGAGTCGGTCTTTGCGCTTTTGAATCGAGTTTTAGTTTTAGATAAGCCCTTGCCGATGCATTGGTGGGCTCAATCTTCACCGCTTTCTCCCAAGCCTTCATCGCGTCTTTGGGACGATTAAGAGCATAGTAAGTGACGCCGAGGGCCACCCAAAAGGGGGCAAACTTACTCGCTTTGGTTTTTTGCTTTTCTAGCAAAAGCAGCGCCTTCTTTTTGTTGCCCGACTCTCGATGAGCCACTGCCAGTTTGGTTTGAACATCTAAAAATTGGGGGCAAAGATCAGCAGAGGAGCTATAAGCCTCAATAGCGTGCCGATACTCCCCTACACTATGAAATAGATCTCCAATCTCACTATATAAATTAGCAATTTTGGACATGAGCATGGGGTCCATCGCGCCTCGACCTGCAGCGCCGTACTTTTGCAGTTTTGCGTAGATCTCTTTAGATTTTTTGCCATAGCCCAAGTTGTTATAGAGCACGCTTAGGTTGAGTGCGGCCTCCATATAATTGGGATTGATCTGAAGCGCCTTTTGAAAACAAAACTCTGCTGCATTAAAATTACCCGAGTCTGCGTAGCTTAAGCCCAGAGCATTATGCACATCCGCCAGCTGATGCTTTTTGAGGATGTTCAAAAAAATTTTTTCAGCCTTTTGATATTCTTTAGCGCGAAGCAAATTTTTGCCTAGCTGAATCTGGTTCTTGAGCTCCGAAGAATCGATTTTCATTCTGCTATCATAGTCGCGAATTTGGAGTCAGGAAACTGTCGTCTAAAACTTTCTGTCTCGGCTTGAGCTTCGTCTGTTTTTCCGGCCTTTCGTAGCATTTTAATCCGCCGGGCTCGAGCTTCTTCGGCAAAGCTACTGTCTGGAAACTGTGTAAAAACCTTTTGATAACGAATGGCAGAGGCAAGCGCTTTATCTTGCCTTTC
The DNA here is from genome assembly GCA_044351695.1 of Bdellovibrionota bacterium. Taxonomy (GTDB): domain Bacteria; phylum Bdellovibrionota; class UBA2394; order UBA2394; family UBA2394; genus JBILFF01. The sequence continues at coordinate 13,714 of JBILFF010000001.1, read as the reverse complement.
ATAGAACCGAGCAATACTAAAGGCTTTCTCAGCTAAAAGACTTTGGCTTTTATTCACCCACTTCCAGGCGTCGTCTTTGTACTGGCTGTTAGGAAAATCCACCAAAAGTCTTGAAAATGCATCTAAAGCTTTTTCAGTCGGACGCGAGTCTCGATCTGAATTGCCGGGAATTTGATTCGCCCAAGACATGCCGAGCTGATACAGGGCATAGGGAATTTCTTCGCGGCCCGGATAGGTGCGAATAAAATCCTCGTAAGCCTTGGCCGCGGCTGGATAAGACTCTTCTTTAAAGTGCGAGTCGGCAATTCCTAAATCTGCTTTCACTTGAAGCGGGCTTGTCGGAAATTCTGTTTTAATTCTCAAAAACTGAGTTCGCGCCTCTTCATGAAACTCTTCTTTCATGAGGCGCTCAGCCTCTCGCAGGGTTCCTTCGGCCGTATCTAAATTTTTTGTCTTTGCAGCGCATCCCGCAATTAAAAAAGTGAGGATGAAAAGGGTCCAGGGGCCTTGTCTTAAAAAATGTTTTTGTCGAGGCAGGGAGCGGATGATGTTCCACATGGTCCGATCTTAGGCTTGCCAGTGACATCCGACAAAATAAATTTCTTTAGATTCTTTATGCGTCGCGGGCGGCTTGTAGAGCTTGCCGAGTTTAAAGTTTTTCTCCCACGATTTGGCGAGCTTTACGGTGTCTTCAGACTGAAAGAGCTTCACTACAAAATGGCCTCCCTTTTTGAGGTGCTTTTCAGCGATTTCATAGGCCCGAGCAATCAGCGCCAGCGAGCCAGCCTGATCTACTAGCTTTGTGCCCTGTGTGGCGGGCGCAAGGTCCGACACCACCGCATCCAGCTGAGAGATCTTTGAGGGAAGATCATCAAAAACCGATTGTTGAAGAAACTCAAACTGGATGCCGACTTTTTCAATTTTGCCGAGGCAGGTCATAGAGAGTGGTTTTTGATCAAGCGCAATCAATGTGCCCGTTCTGCCCAACTCCTCAATCAGGTATTCAGACCAGCTTCCGGGGGCCGCTCCCAGGTCTAAAACACGATTGCCACGCGAAAAAAGATGGTACTTGTCTTGGATGTTCTTGAGCTTATAGACGCTTCGAGCAGAGTATTTCTCTCGCTTGGCCTTATAAAAGTAGAAGTCTTTAATATGTTCTTTTTTCACGATCTAAAATCTCCGCCCGAATTCCTGTATCTTCATTTTCCGGGCTGCAAGCATGTGTGTTCGTATTGCGACTTCAATGTCTACAGTCAGCGTACTCTTGAATCACTTTGGGGCCAAGACTGGCAAGAAAGATGGATTCAAACTCTCGATCGACACATGAGTTTTCAGCGCCAGCGATCCCCTCGAATTCCTCTGAGAACAGTCTATTTGGGAGGGGGGACGCCCGGCCTCATGAGCCCGCGCTCACTCGAGTCCCTCAAGGCGGTCTTAGAGAAGCATTTTGAATTGGCTCGGGTAGAGGAGTTTACCATCGAGTGTAACCCCGAAAACGTTGAGAAAACGATTCTACAAGCCTATCGAGATCTTGGGATTAACCGGGTGTCGATGGGGGTGCAGAGCTTTCGAGCCGAGAGTCTCAAAAGGCTCGAGCGCTTATCGACAGAGAGCAAAATTCAAAGCGCTCTTGAGAGCATCGATCAGGTTTTCGATCGATGGAGCTTGGATTTAATGATGGGGGTGCCGGCTCAGAGCCTCCAGGATCTTGAGAGCGAGCTCGAGGAATTGCAAAAAATTTCGCCCCCGCATTTTTCGGCCTATCTCTTGAGTCTCTCCGATGACCATAAGTGGTTAAAGTCTGACAAGATGCTAAAGACTTTGCCTGATTTTGATCGTCAGTCTGAATATTTTTTGGCGATGGATTCGTGGGCGGTTTCTCATGGCTATCGCCACTATGAGCTTTCAAATTTTTGCCGGCCGGGAGCAGAGGCGATTCATAATTCAAATTACTGGAATCCAGACTCTCAGTACTTGGCTTTTGGGCCGGGCGCTCATGGCTACCTTTATCTGAAGAGTGATCAACGGATTCGATTTGAAATGGAGCGAAGCCCCAAGCTCTGGCTCGCTAGCGAGTCTGGTATCGTTTGGTCTGAAAGCTTGACGGCCATGCAGCAAGAGATCGAGCGTCTTTATCTGGATCTGCGAGTCAGACGAGAGATTTCAAGCGAGAGGATTTTGCCAATGCTCGAGCTTCAGAGATATTTTGAAAAGACGGGGCATCGATGTCGGCTTCGCGTCGAAGCATGGCCTTTGATGGATCAAATTGCATTGCAAATGCTGCCAGGCTGAAAACCCGCCCTTTTTTGTCGTTTTGATACAATAAGAGAAGTCATGACCAAGAAAAAAGATCAGTCGGGCGGGCGCTCAAAGACAGAGGATCTCATCAGCGAAGCTATTGCCGCCTTTGAGGAGCCGAGCCGTACGGGCGAGCAGGCTCTGCCAGGTTTTGAGGAGCCCGCGATTCGTCCGATCGAGCGCAATCCCGAATACGACACCACCGATAGCAAGCGAGTTGCCAAGATTGATCTCAAGCAATACGTCGAGCGAGAAGCCTTTATGAAGCTCGCCGCAGACTTTGATAATTTTAGAAAGCGAGTTCTCAAAGAGCGGGGCGAATGGGAGCGCCAGGGCAAAGAGAAGGCTCTTCGCGGCTTTTTGGATATCATTGATAATCTTCGTCGAGGTCTCAAGCAGCCCGATTCACTGATGGGCCCACTGGCCGAGGGAATGCGCATGGTTCTCTCTCAAGCCGAGAGTTGGTTGCAGCAAGAGGGCTTGGAGCGAGTAAAGACAGAGGGAGAGTTTTTTAATCCCGCAGTGCACGAGGCCGTGGCGCGGGTCGAAGATTTTTCGAAGCCGGACGGACTGATCGTGGAGGAGCTTCGTTGTGGTTACAAATGGGGGGATCGACTTTTGCGACCCGCCAGCGTGGTGGTGGTGAAGTCCAGCGAGACGGACCCGCGCGCGACAAAGGGCTAGTCAAGGAGAGCGAATGGCAAACGTCATCGGAATTGATTTGGGTACGACCAACTCTTGTGTTTGCGTGATGGAGGCGGGACGACCCGTGGTGATTCCAAATTCCGAGGGTGCTCGAACGACTCCGTCGATCGTGGCTTTCACCGCTTCGAATGAGCGGCTCGTCGGACAGATTGCGAAGCGACAAGCGGTTACTAATTCTTCAAGAACTGTCTTTGCCGTGAAGCGCCTCATCGGACGGCGTTTTGAAGATGAGGTGGTTGCAAAATCTAAGGAAGTGTTGACTTACAAAGTGGTTCCCGCAAGCAACGGCGATGCGTGGGTCGATGTGGCTGATAAGCCCATGAGTCCGAGTGAAATTTCGTCCATGGTACTCGCTCGCATGAAAGAAATCGCCGAAGACTATTTGGGTCAAAAGGTGACCGATGCGGTCGTGACTGTTCCTGCCTACTTCAATGATGCCCAAAGACAGGCCACAAAGGATGCGGGACGAATTGCTGGTTTAAATGTGCTTCGAATCCTTAATGAGCCGACTGCAGCTGCCCTGGCTTACGGACAAACCTCTGAGGTTTCTGAAAAAATTGCTGTTTTTGATTTGGGTGGCGGAACATTCGATATCTCGATTCTTGAGCTCACCAGCGGAGTTTATGAGGTCAAATCTACAAACGGTGACACTTTTTTGGGTGGAGAGGATTTTGATCATCGAATCATGAACTATCTGATCGATCAGTTCAAAGAAGCCGAGGGAATCGATCTAAAAAAAGATCCCCTCGCTCTGCAGCGAATCAAAGAGGCCGCCGAAAAAGCAAAACACGAGCTCTCGTCGTTAAATACGACGTTGGTGGAGCTGCCGTTCATTACAGCGGTTTCTGGTGCTCCCAAGCACCTCAAGATGACTTTAGATCGAAAGACGATGGAAGATTTTTGCGAAGATCTTTTTGTTCGACTAGTAGGCCCCTGCGAAACCGCGTTGAAGGATGCTGGTGTTGCTCCAAGCCAAATCGCCAAAGTTTTACTGGTCGGGGGCATGACTCGGATGCCGGCTGTTCGCGAGCGGGTGAAGAAAATTTTTGGCAAAGAGGGAGATGCTTCTCTCAACCCAGACGAAGTCGTAGCCATCGGAGCGAGTGTTCAGGCCGGCATTTTGACTGGTGAGGTCAATGATGTCGTGCTGCTTGACGTGACTCCTCTTTCGCTTGGCCTTGAAACGGCTGGCGGGGTCTTTACCAAAATTATCGAGCGAAACACGACGATTCCCACAAAAAAATCGAAAAGCTTTACGACTGCCAAAGATAATCAAAATTTTGTGAGTGTTCATGTTCTGCAAGGAGAGCGCGAGATGGCCGCGCACAACAAGAGTCTTGCAAAGTTTGAACTCACTGATATTCCTCCAGCCCCTCGAGGGGTTCCTCAGATCGAAGTAGAGTTCGCTATCGACTCCAACGGCATAGTCAATGTGCGAGCCCAAGATTTGGGTACAGGAAAAGAACAAACGATCAAGGTTCGTTCATCAAGTGGGCTGCAAGAGGATCAGATACAAAGAATCATCGTAGAGGCTCAAGATTATGCTGCCGAAGATGCGGCCGCAAAACTTTTGGCTGAGACCAAAAACGAACTGGAGACTTTAATTTTTACGTCCGAGAAGTCGATCAACGAATTTCAGACCGGCCTGAGTGCCGAAATCATCGAAAGGGTGTCTAATGCTCTCGCCGCGGCCAAGAAGTCTTTGGTCTCGGCTGACCTTTCGGCCGTAGAGCTGGCCAAAGAAGAGCTTAATAGCGCCGCACACGCACTGGCTGAGGCCATCTACGGACAAATCTCCTCGGGACAGTAAAAATTCAATTGATGATCCTTCAAAGTTTTCTCACACTCAGCCAGTGAGACCACTTTTTCATTTCTGCAGCCAAAGGCATCTGTCGATTTTATTTCTCTCGTTTGCTCTGTTTTCTTGTGCCACGAGAGACTCAGGCGGAGCTTCCGTCGGAGTACCAGCGGGTCCCAACAGTGAGGGGAGCGCTGAGGCTTTTGAGCAGGGCCTTAAATTTATCCGAGAAAATCCTTCTGAGCGTGAGGACGAGAGGATTCAGCACTTTTTGTGGTTGGATCAGTGGATCGAAATTTTCGAGCGTCGAAATCGCTTGAGTGTGGAGCGTGGACGAGAGTTGTCGCAAGACCTCCGGGCTTTCGTTGTGGAGCCGATGATGAGTGGGGCCTCTCTTGAAAAAATTTTAGCGCGCGCTGGTTCAGCAGTCGGAAAGAATACGGCGAATTATTATCTTTATCTCAGCGCTCTGCGCGAAAGCACCATCGACAGCGCGATCTCTTATTTAAAAGCGATTCAAGATGAGCCTTATTCGGGTCTCTACGCGCAGGCGCAAGAGTTGCTTCAGGTGGGCACCACTTCTGAAACCATGAGCTCCGGAAAGCTGGGCGTTTTGATTCCCTTAACGGGAGAGCTCAAAAATTATGGCAAAGAAGTGATGGATGCGCTTCAAACGCTCTCTGGGTTCGCGGCCTCTGAGGGTCTTCAGTTTGTATTTGTAGATAGCGGATCGGGCAACGACAGCCTTCAAGCCGCCCTCAATAAACTGGTGAATGATGAAAACGTCTTGGCGGTGATTGGCCCCGTCACGACAGCAGCGAGTCAATTTGTGTTTGAACGTGCTGAACTGATGAAAGTGCCGGTCATCTCTCTCGCTCCCAGAGAAAATTTAACCATGTATGGCAGTTATAGCTTTCGATCGGCTCTTACGCTGCGCGACCAAATCAATCGTCTAGCGAAATTTATTCGTACGGATCTGGGAGCAAAACGGGTCGCGATGATGTTTCCTGAGAATGACTATGGGTGGGATGCGGCAAAGATTGCAAAAGAGTCCTTCACTCGCGAAGGTCTCGAGATTAAACATGCGAAGGTTTATGCGCCAGAGACTACTGACTTTAAAGATCCTCTAAAAGAGATGACTCGACTCGATGTTCCTCGTGCGCGAGTCGATGAGGTGTGTCCTAAGAACCGGGTGCTTGAGGGTTGTGTGAAGAGCATCAACGATTTGAATCCGGTCTTGGATTTCGAAGTCTTATTCGTGCCTGATTTTGCAGATGCAGGGGGTTATCTTCTGCCCACCCTCCCCTTCTTAAAAATCTACGGAGTCCAGGTCGTGGGGCTTTCGGGTTTTCATTCGCCAAAATTGTTAGAGCGAGCCCAAGATTCTGCCGAGGGTTTGATTTTCACGGATAGTTTTTTTGAGAGCTCTCAAGATTTTAAAACGCGCTTGTTTGTGAACCGCTACGAAGAGCTGACGGGCACCAAGCCCTCAAAGATCGCGGCCGAGGCTTTTGATGTGGGGGCGATGATGATTTCTCTTTTGCGAGGCAACTCGCGATCAGCTGTTTCTAGAGAAGGCTTGCGTGAAAGTTTGAGCCGCCTGTCGGGATTCGATGGGGTAACAGGGCAGATGTTTTCGGAGGCGCAGCAGATTCGAAAAGAGCCGCAGGTCCTTACCGTTCGCAATGGTCGCTTCCAGCTATTGAGGTAAGGCCTCGAAGGGGCTCAGCTTTCTCGGGGTCTTGTGAGGGCCTGAAACCGCTGCTAAGAGATCTCCCAAAGGATTGGGAGAAGTCATGAGAAATTCAATTGGTTTTTTGGTTTTGGTCAGCGCCATGTCTTGGGCTTGCAGTGATGGGAGCCCTTCTCGAGGCAAAGAAAATCTGAACCCAAAAGAGGAGGCCGCAACTCGCGAAAAAATTGATCAGTTTCGCGACCAAAAGAAGGGCCAGGGATCGACGATGACCTCGAGTGCTTCGAAACCTTCGACTTCGTCTGCTCAATCTGAGAATCGAGAAATTACTCGACGTGTTGAGGACAATAAAACCCCCCCGGCGAGTGGCCCTGTTTTAAGATTCGATCATATTGCAAAGTCGCAACCGAGCGCGGCAACAGTAGCGAGTCCAGCGGGATTCACTTTTAATTCCGAAGCGGAGCGCTTGGCCTATCTGTATTCGATCACTTACAATGCAAATGCGGGCAGCCTCTGGGCTGTTGAGTATCGGTCGGGCAGTCCATCGTTTGAGACTCTGGAGCAGCGATTTGGCGACTTAAAAAAAATCGAAGGTAAGTATCAAGTGGCTCAAAAAACAAATCAAACACAGGGCGCTGATCCTGTTCTGTTAGATCGCGCGGATGTTGAAATCCGAGGAGAGGTCATGACGGTGGATGTGCGGTTGCCTGGCTGCGAAGGAAATCTGAATTACCGGATTGTGAGAGCTGATGGAGCTCTTCTCTCGCTTCGATGGGAATCGACGCAGGCGTTGATCGAGAGTGGTCGAGCGTGCGCGCAGATCGCACCGCTCGGCATTGTCGGCGACCAGTCTATCGCTTACGTTTTGACCGACAAGGCCCTGTATCTGAAGAGCGGGGATTCGTATGTGCCGCTGGTGAAGCGATGATCAAGAGGGAGGGCTTTCTTGACCCGTGTCGAAGCCCTCAGTAGGTCATAGAGAATGCGAGATTTACGTTTAAAAAGTTTTTCAATCGTCTTGGGCTTTGCTCTGGGGTTGTTTGGTTTTGTTTACTGCAGCGCCGCGCTGGCTCATCCATCCGATGCTTATCGAAGTGCGCTCCAAAAGTGGGTAAGCGATTCGCCAGAGGGCCAACAAGAATTTAGAAGCTCGGTGAAGCGCCGATTGCTTTTGATAAGATTTTCTAATGAAAGCGACATCATTTCTTTTTATAACAGTATTTTTCAAGAAGATCTCTCGCCCGATCAAATCGCCGAATTAGCGGGCTGGGCGTTTTCTCATCTTGAGATCAGCCTTCAATTGAATCCAGAGCTGCGATTTAGCCAGGAGGGGACAAAGAAGCTTTTTGGTCTCCGAAGAAAGTTTGAACAGGCTACGGGGCACAAGTTCGGAAAAGCTTTCGATAAGCTCAGTTTTCGCGCCTACCGCAGCCTTTTTTATCGATTTCTTCGAACAGGACTTCATGTTTCTTCAGACTACTCTAAGCTTTTGAGTGAGTCCGACTTTCCAAGGCGCGAAGAATGGGCCGAGTTCACTGCTTCGCTCGCAAAAGATGGTCTAGATGATTTTTTTAAAAAAGGTCCCAACAAAGAAGACTTGCGTCAGCTTGTTGGCCTTTTGAGTCGTGTGAAGGACCCCGTTTCAGCTCGACAAGATTTTTTTGACCAGCTGCTTCTTCTCGCGTTTCAGAAAATGAAGAACTCCAGTTCTCCTCATCAGAGAAAGCTTGGTCGATTTTTACTGGGGCAGAATTTAGATCTAGAGACGACTGCTCTGATTTCTATTCTAGCCTCTCACGATCACTTCAAGTCCGAACAAGAGACCCTGTTGATTTTAGAGGACCTTGCAAGCCTTCTTTCAGGAGATGATGTTTGGAATCGAGAGCTGATTTCTGGGTTGTTCTTAAGGTACATTGCGATTCTTCAGGAGGCAGCGCGGGGATCTTACAGCCCGTTTGGCGTTTATCGAGTGCTTGAATATCCAGAGCGATTAATGCGAAGGCAAATCGAGCACCTCGATGAAATCAGTTTAAGCGCGTCTTATAGAACGCGCGAGCCCTACTCAATGGGCCGGTTGTTTGAACAGATCGAGAGCTTTCCTTATGATCCGGCAACTTTGTTTGGGGATCGGTACTCGATGGTTCGGGCCATAGAGAAAACAGCGCGCGAGCGATTGCTGAAAGCCGAGGACCCCAAGAGCTTTTTAAAGCTGGCTTTTTTTGAGGTGTTTCCAACGCTAGACATGAAAGAAGCAAAGTGGAACGCGATGATGGATAGCGTTGCCTACTTTGTTGCGATGCAGCCGAGCTTTTCTGAGATGATCAATCTTTTGGCCTATGTTCCTGGGGCTCATCGACAACTTCTGCGCTCAGAAATGTTAGCGATTTCAGAGGATCCTCAAAACTCGCTTCTTACATTGCCGAAGAAAATGATTCTTTTTTTGTCGAGGGTTCGAATTCTTACCAAACAATCGGGTTCGACGGAGGGCGACCATCCGACTCACCGATTAGATGAGGCGCGGGCCCAGCTCTTTGCGAGTTATCTTTTGTTCAACTTGTTTCGCCAGGCTCAGACGATAGAGAAAGCTGACTTAGATTTGCTCAACCAGTTCCTAGGACCAGATCTTTATTCAAAACTCGTCATTAGCTCGGATCCAAAGTCTGATCAAAAGGTGAGTGTCTATGCGCGAGACTTTTGGGGAAGCCCTCATTTGCCACGGATACTCAGTCTGGTGCGTTCATGTGCCCAGGGCCTTGGTCTTCTTTCAAGAAGACCGAGTCCAACTCTCAAATGAAACAGCTTCGCGTGAATGTCCGTGATCGACGTCCATTTGAGCGAGCTGTAGCTGAGTAGCGAGATCCACATTGACGGCATGCCATCGAGTGTAGCTGTCGAGCACCCAAATCCCACTTTCGCGCGTCCCATTGCCACTGGCCTTTGTTCCTCCAAAAGGTAGATGGGCTTCAGCACCCGTCGTAGAATTGTTGATGCTGCTCATACCGGCTTCAATATTTTCTTTAAAATAAAGCATCGCTCTTGGATCTTCAGTAAAGATGGCGGATGAAAGCCCGTACTCATGAGCATTAGCAAATTGAAGGGCTTCTTCGAGGCTTTTCACTTTTACCAAATTAATGCTCGGGCCAAAAATTTCTTCTTTAAATAGGCGATGCGAGGGGGTGACGTCTTCCCATATTGTAGGAGTCACATACCAGCCCGCATCGGGATCGCCTGAAAAATGAGGGTAAGGATTCTTTGAAGTAATACGTCCCGATCCCAAAAGCAGTTTCGCACCCTCTTTTTTGCCCCAGTCCAGGTGCTCTAAAAAGGTGGTCAGATAGCGTTCTGAAAACAACGGGCCATAGAGAACGTCTTTGAACTTAATGGGATTTCCGATTTTGATTCTTTGAGCAGCCTCTAAAAAAGCAGCCTTGAATTTTTCGTAAACGGCTTCATGAATTAAAATATTGCCGGTAGAAGTACACCGCTGGCCACCAGTACCGAAGCTAGAGACGATCGAAGTTGGAATCGCTTTTTCAATCAAAGCATCTTTGTGGATGATGAGAGGATTTTTTCCGCCCAGCTCAAGCGAGGGGGTTTGAATCGCTCGACCGCAAATCTCGCCGATTCGACGACCCACCTTGGTGCTGCCGGTAAAGGAGACCTTTTGAATCTCCCCTGCTTCAACCAACTTAAGAAGTTCCTCGCCCGTCTCTGTGCCGCCAAAGATAAGATTCACCACGCCATTAGGAAAGCCCGCTTCATGAAAGCACAGAGCAAAGGCCATCGCGGTGGCGGGCGCATCTGTGGAGGGCTTCCAGATGACAGTGTTTCCGCACAGAAGCGCCGGAATCAACTTCCAAGAAGGAACGGCAAACGGAAAGTTGCTGGCCGTGATCATCAGACAAACGCCCAAAGGGCGGCGGTAAGTGAAGAGCTCCTTGTTTGGCAACTCCGAAGGGACGGTCTGCCCATACAGTCGACGACCTTCAGACTGAAAAAACTGCGCTGTATCAATGGCCTCTTGTACTTCTCCCAGAGACTCCCGGTAAGGCTTTCCAATTTCTCGTGTGATGATGGCAGCTAAATTTTCTTTCTCGCGCTCCAGAACTCGCGCCAATCTTCCTATCGCATTTCCGCGAATCGGAGCCGGTACTTTCTTCCAATTCAAGAAAGCCTTTCGAGCCGCTGCGGCTGCCGCTCGACACTCTTCACTGCCTGCCATCGGAAAGCTTCCGACAAGATCAGAGTGATCAGAACTGTTGATCGAATCAAAATTTTTGCTTCCACTCATTGATTTTCCGTCAATCCAGTGGGCGCCTTGAATTTGTGGGCCATAAGCACTGGTCTTGGCCGAAAGTAGAGAATGCATGAGACCTCCTTAACGGAATTCTTTTAAAGTTTTACGAAGAATCTGCAGACCTTCCATCGCCTCGTCTTCTTTAAGATCAAGAACAGGGCGCACTCGAATCGTTCGCTTACCGCTCTTCAGAATCAAAAGCCCCTGATCCCAAAGCTTATCAATGAGGCGGTCACGCTGATCTGGTGTGGGCATATCAAATGCCATTAAAAATCCACGACCTCGAGCATTTGTGACGCGCTCATCTTCGTGCGAGAGCTTGACGAACTCAGAAAGCATTTTCTCTCCAAGTTGGCTCACATGTTGCAGCAGGTTTTCTTCTTTGATGATGCGCATGTACTGATGAGAGCGAACCATATCCACAATGTTTCCCCCCCAAGTCGAGTTGATACGACTAGGCACTTTAAAGACATGATCGACTTCTTGAAGCCGCTCAAGGCGTACAGCAATCCCACAAACTTGTACTTTTTTTCCAAAAGCAATGATGTCGGGCAGAACATCAAAATGTTCAAAGGCCCAGGTCTTTCCAGTTATCCCCATACCCGCTTGCACTTCGTCAAAAATCAGTAGGCACTCACGCTCAAGGCTAATTTTTTTAAGCTCTTGAAGAAACTCTCTACTAAAGTGATTGTCGCCCCCCTCACTTTGAATGGTTTCTAAAACGATGGCACAAATCTCATCCTTGCGTTCATCAAAGGCGCGGTGGATTTGCTGGATGCTCTCACTCTCCCTGAGTCTGAGGTCTTTGATTGATTCGGGTGTGAGGGGAAAGCGCATTTCAGGTGTAGAGACGCGTGGCCAATCAAATTTTGGAAAGTAGTCGGTTTTGTCGGGTACAGTGTTTGTGAGGGTCAGGGTGTAGCCCGTTCGACCATGAAAAGCGTGTTGAAAATGAAGTACCTGTCCCCCGACACCGCGCTTTCCTTTCTTTAAATTCAGTCGAACCTTCCAGTCTTGTGCAGTCTTGATGGCGTTCTCAACCGCTAGCGCGCCCCCTTCAATAAAAAAGAGCTTATCGAATTGCGGCGCGAAATGATCATGAAAATAATTCACGAACTCTGCCATATAGGTGGAATAAACATCTGAGTTTGAAATTTTTAATTTGGCCACCTTGAGGAGATGTCGCTCAAATTCGGGCTCACTCATTCGCGGGTGGTTGTAGCCAATGGGATTCGAGGCAAAAAAAGAAAAAAAATCAATCCAAGTTCGACCGCTTGCGGCATCTACGAATCGCGCCCCACGGCTTTTCTCAAGATCCATGATGACGCTGTAGCCATCGGCCAATATTGAACGCTGTAATAAAGGAAACACCTGCTCGGCACGCACAAAACGCATAGGCTAGAAGTATAACGATTTTGGTGACTTTGGAAGACGTAAAATGCAAACTCAAGAGTGAAGAAGGCATGAAATCGAGAGGCGGAAATCCAAAGGAATTAGCGGCGGTGATGAGTGGCTTGCGCTTACCCGCTACCGTTAAAGACCACCTTGCCCATTCTGAGGTGTGGACTCGGTGGATCGAAATCGTGGGGCCAGAGTTATCAAAGGTCACCTCGCCTTTAGAACTCAAAGCAAGAACTTTAGTCGTCAATGTGGTTCATCAGGCCTGGGCCCAGCAGCTTCATTTTTTGAAGACCTCTCTGCTCGCTAAAATTCGTTTAATTTGTGAGTCTGCTAAAATCACTGATATTCAATTCCGTGTCGGTAAGGTGATTGATCCTCGCTTATGGGAGGGTGCTGGTGGCTCTGGTGCGCGCCCTAAAAATACTCAGCCGCTCAGTGAGCGACAAGAGATGACTCTTAGAGCTGTCGATGATCCCGATCTGCGAGCAAGTATTCGTAAAGCGATGCAAGCCTGGCGTGGCAGCAGTCAATAACCGAAGACTTTCAATTGTTTTTGGCCGCTCATCGAGACCGGAGATCATAAAATATGAGACCTGTGGCGAGCTTGGGTGCAAAAAAGCTGCTTTTTTGCGGCATTCGCTCGCCACTCTTCACCACGGCCATGATTTCATCGTAGGTGCACGCGGGCAAATAGACACCTACCTTTTGTGCATCCCCTGAAAGAACCTCTAAAAATTTGGCGTCTGTGTTTTCGTAGGTGATTAAGCCTTTTTTCATTTCTTCAGGAGTCCAGCGGCAAATGGCTTCAAAGAAGTCGCTCTGTACGGCGGCGATGGTTGTCTCCGTTGGCTTTTGTTTTTTTCGATGAACTCTCCAGCGTCTTTTGCCTGATTGATCGACCAACCCAAAAGCAATGCTGGAATCAGAATGCTCGCAGAGACTCTCCAGCTTTGAGGTTTCTAGTACCTCTGTTTCGTAAGCAGAAGCTCTCAGCTTTTCGAGAACCGCTTCTAGTGTGAGTCCGGTGGGTAGATGAAACAAACGATGAATAGGAAGTATAGAAAAGCCTGGGCTCAGAGAGTTGGTGAAATAAGCTTGAACATAAATCGAGCTCTCGTCGTCATGTCGCCGTTGATACTCGAGCGCCGTTTCATAGCGATGATGTCCGTCGGCGATCAAAAAATCTAGATTTGAAAGGCCCTGCTCGAGCAGCCGAATTTGGTGTGGGTCCGAGAGAATCCAGAGAGTTCTTTTTACATTCGAAGAATCGACGCCCGTCGCATAAGGCTTTGTTTGTTCTATCTCTGAAAAAATTCGCTCGAGTGTGAGCGCAGAATCTTGATAACAAAAAAAGATTTGCGAAGCTTCGGCCCCCATTTCTTCAAGCAAAGCCAGGCGATCTTTTTTGGGTCCTGCCAATGTATATTCGTGAGGAAAAACCTGCCCATCGCCGAAGTTTTGTAGCTTAATCAGTCCGACGAAGCCGCGACGAACGGCAGCCTTTCCGTTCATTTCAAATTCG
>JBILFF010000017.1:0-23891 GCA_044351695.1 Bdellovibrionota bacterium | reverse complement strand
GACAGACTTCTTTCTCTTTATCGGTCAAACTGTGCTGCTCCACAAATCGTTCTAAAAAAGTAGAAAGATGTTGGGGCTCTGACCAAAGACTTACCAAGCGAGAAAAAAGATCATCCGCATCAAATGGCTTTTGCAAAAACACACTGGCTCCACCATTTAATGCCTCTACCACCAAAGGTAAGTCTGGCCGAGAACTGATGACCCCGATCGGCAGTCCCGCTTCTCGCGCAGCGTGAACTAACTTCATCCCCCCCGGCAATTTATCTTTTAGATAAACATCGGTCACGGCGGCATGAAAAATAACTTGAGAATCAGGCTGAATCAGCCCCAGAGAGGCTTCGAGATCTTGGCACCAATAAACTTCAATACCCTTCTTGCTGAGAGCATGAGATAGCCATTCTCCGGCAAGAGGATCATCCTCGAGCAGTAGTATTCTTCCGGCGAGTGCTTTTTCTTTAGATTGAAAAACACGATAAGAGTGAGAAATCATTTCAGCTGAACCCATAAAATTCCTTTCCCGGGACGGACCATACTTGACTATTGAGATTATGCAAGGGAGCCCATCTCTCTGGTTGATGGACTAAAGCCCAGATGCGATGCTGTAAATTCAAGCACTTATTCATGTGAGTCTTTGTTTACGCTAAAGTGTACAGGAGGACGAAACTCAGGACCGCCATTTGAATAGCAAAAAAATAAAGAAGCTCTCGAATCAAAGAGCCACCTTCGCACCTTCCCCTCTCCCGAATCGCTCGATCCTCTGCTTGAATACACAGAAAGATGGACTGCACAGGATTTTCTTCGTGAGCAGGATGGGTTGATTTTGAGATGGCACTTTGAAGATCAGACCTTAAACCGAGACTCGATGGGGTCATAGTGTTCATATCGGCTCCCTTCGTCTCCTTAGGTTATAGAAGCTTGGAAAGGAATCCGAAACTGCCTTAGGTCTAGAAGCGTTCCAAGATCTTATTAAAGAGCGCATTCACTTTCGTACAACTCATGCGCTTTTAATCACGGAATCTAAGTAAGATAGGAGATTCTAGAGTGTTGGCATCTGCTTGAATATTGAGAACCTGCATGCGATCCGTTCGATCACATAAAATGTAGAGGTAGCGTATCGAGTTCGACACCAAGTTGGTCATGGCCGTTGGACCGCAGCCCGCCGGCAGTGAAACTGTCTCTAAAATGCTTTGAGAACTCAGATCAATGATCGAAATCGTGTCGGCCTCATAATTGGCCACGTAAAGCCGATCCGTAGCATCGATGCCGTGCATTTCGCGCGCACCCGCACCCACGCTGAGATCTCTGTATCCGTTATCAGAGGTATCAAACAAACGAACGGCCGCTGCGCTCGGATAGCTTACCGCGATGAAATCATCGACGGACTCGAGCTTAGCAGGGCTCTTGCCCCAAACGAGATCGCTCTGACCGTTATCCAAACGCCAAGCCTCGTTGTTTCGAAACACGAAAATAGGACTTCGAGAAAGCCCAAAAAGATCACCAGACCCGACATTTCGGATCAACTGCTGGATCCCTAAGCTGCCCGTTTCGATCGGTGCCTGTAAAACGTGTGATGGATTTAAGACCTGAATCTGTCGACTTTCAATTGAGCTGATCCATGCCCCCGAGGGATCCGCAAAAACCGCCGCCGGAGCATCGCTCAAGCTTTGCGAGTTTACGAGTGCCATACTGGTACTAAACACTCTCACTTCCTTTGAGTCTCGCGCGACCAGATAGAGAAGCTCATCGGTTGCATTCAGAGAAAGGCTCACCGGAAAGTCGCCGGCATAGCGTGTGATCGACGATCCAATGACTCCGTCCTCAGCAATCAATCGATGAAGCGCATTTCCTCGCGTGCATCTCGTGAAGACGGCATCCGAAACTGCCTCGTATTCAATCTGCTCTGGGCGCAGACAAGTTGCATAAGAGAAAGTATTCCCAGTCGCTGGATCATATTCAATAATCGCATCGGCTTGCTTCATCGCCACATAGATTCGATCGGTGCTCGCAACTAAGTCCACCGGTCGATTTCTCGTGCGATTTAAAAGTCGCTCGGGCTCTAAATTGGAATCGATGAGCTGAAAAGCGCTTTGTCTTGAATTGGCCAGCCACAGATTTCCTCCAATGGCAGATCCCACATCTGGCGCGATACCTAACTGAAGTGCAAAAGTGCTCAGTGCAGAATTCCCATTCTGAGAGAATGGCGAGAGCCGTAAGCGCCTCAGATCTATTTCGTACCAAGCAAAGTGCGTGTCTGTCGCATAAAGGCGCTCGAAGGCCTCGACCGACGAGCTCGTAGATCCAGGACGCATCAATCGCTTTTGATTGGGTGCAGCAAACAAAACCTCATTTGCCGTGAAGTCGTAGACACCGTATTTTGGAGAGCCATCGAGAGTTGAAGAGGCTAACGCAGATCTATCCATTTCATGAACCTGAAAGCTATCGGGAGTCATCACCCAGACAGAGGTCGAGCCCCCCACCAGCCCCCGCACATTCTTCGAGAAGGTTCGCGTGATCAGGGTGGCGCGATCTGATTGATTGAGCGCTCGCACTCGAGTGCCCCCAGAAACGTAGATCGTCCTCAGTCCGGCCGTCGCATGATGCACATACTCTACTGCCGAGGGAGCAAATCCGAGTGCGGTATGAGCAACGACCGATCCCTCTCCAACACCAGTGGTGATGTTGATCGTCGTGATCGAGTTCGAAAGTTGATTGGCTACCCAGAGCTGATTGACATCGGTGCTTATATCAAAATGCACGGGGCGCGTTTGCGTGCTCACAGTCGTTACAGCCGATAAAGGACTTACTGTGGTATTGACCAGAGAGATGCTATTGCTGAGTCGATTTAAAACATACAAACGATCCGTTCGGTGGCGTATCTGCGAAGCTCCTGAGCCCACCACATATTGCCGAAGCGACCAGTTTGACGAGTCGATGGACTCCAAACTAAAAGCTCGACTCACTTTTGAGGATACAAAATGCACGGCACTTATCGATTCGGCCGCTACATCTTCGACGGTCTCAGGCATTGCATAGAATTGCGAATGAACAACGCGCGTCGCTAGATCCAAATTGAAGAGCCGCTGAAGACTTCGACTCAAAAGAAGCACATCTCCCGACTCATTCCATCCCGCCACCGACTCTACGACGGAGGGTAAATTGATGGTGGCAGAGCTAAAAACTGAGGGATTAGATCGAGTGGATTGGATCAAAACCAAACGAGGCAGAGTCTGCGGCACGAGGAGAAAAGTAGCTCCTGAGTTATTGGTGTACATCCAAAAGCCGTTTGGTCGCGTGCCGATAGGATAGCGCGCTAGTGCCACCCTCGAAATCGGATTGATGACGTCAATAACTCGCCCGACCGCGCAATACACATAAACAGAACTCGTCGAAAAATCATGATGTACTCGATCCGGCGATCGACAGGTGGAATGAGTGGTGAGTGTAAACGAGGAGTCAAAGATCGCTAGAAAATCTGATCCTCGCTGCGGATCATTGGCTCGCCGAATCGGAATCACTAATCTTCCGGTCGTAGAAAGCACGTTTCTTTTCGGAAACTCTCCAAAACTACTGCCCGGGGTACTACTGAGAAGAACACCTGCATTCAAAAGACCCAAATTCGAAGAGCGAAGTCGCTGAACCCAAAGCTCGTGAGCCTGCTGATAACCCACCCAGATGTCTTGAGGATCCGCGCCAGAATCAGAGTAAATCCACTGAACCCCCTGCAAAGAAATAGAAAACTCCGAAATACATAAGCTCGGATCGGCGGTATTGATTGCAAACGAATGTAAACGACCCGCCCCCCCATCCGCCACAATCAGTCGACTGACAGCTCCTGCCGCTGTCTCAACGAGATGAATAGCGGAGATGCTTGTAAAGTCTCCGCAAAATTTCGGATCGATCGAAATATCAGTACCGACGCCGCTCGCATAGTAAACGCGCGTACGAGACGAGTTGGTGAAGACAAAGCTACCCGATGTGGCCTCGCTTCCATAAAAAAACAAAGAAGCGCTTCCGACATGAAGCCCCTCTGGCAGTCGAGTCACTGTCAACTCTCGATCGGCCATTTGCGAAGCGGTGATCGAGAGGAGTCCGTCTCCTAAACCAAAAATTCGTCCTGTACTGAGCTGTGTATTGTCTTGAGGATCGATGAGACGGTCGAGCCGACGGGGCAGTTGAATCGCACTGGTCGTCATCGCAGGAAAGAGCCCTCGAATCACAAAATATTGATCGCGTCCAAAATAGGCAGTCGCACCTGTTGTGGTGGTCGCAGAAAAGTAGAATTCAAGAAGGTCGCCCTCGGCCAATACGGGAAACTCGAAATTGTAAGTATTCACTCCCGTGCTTGAAAGAAGTTCGTCCACCCATTCTCCGCCATTGATGCGATAAAAGATCCGTGCACTATCATCCAGAGGACTCCCGAGACCCGCTGAAACGGTGACATTAGCCCCCACCTCTTCGTTTGGCGTAATCACGGTCGGAAGATCCGCATCAAAAACAAAATTGAGCATGACAGGGCAATCAAGACCAAACTCCTCGGCAATCTCGCAAATCGAATCCTGATCAGGAGTTCCGTTGGCCAAATTGGAGTCATCATCATCGGCAGTGAGCAGCTCTACGATCGTTTGAGCATGTAGTGCGTTTTGAACGCTGTAACCCGTCGGAGTAGCGCCTCCTTGAGTGATTGCCGTCCAGTCTACAAAAAGTTGTTGAACGGCCGACAGTCCGATTTCTTCTCGAAGCCTCCAAAAGAATGCCGCTAGAATACCCCCGCAAACATAGATATCACTGGACTGACAGGGGTACCTAAAATCTTGCTCAGATGGATCACGTAAGTGATCCCCGTTCTTTTGAAAATCAAACCCAATTCCGGAAGAATCAAACAAAAGCATCGCCAGACTGTCGGAGTAACCCTCCCCAAAGGCTTGCTGAGTGAGCCCCATGCGATTCACCACATGGTGCCCATACTCATGAGCAATCACAGTACTGTAGGCAGAGTTTACGCAGTTGACTGTCTCTACATTGAAGCTGACAAACGCAGGATTATCATCATCGCCATCTGGAGTGTAGGCCGCATTACAAGGGAGTGCGCTTGAATTCACCCGTCCAATGACGGTCTGAGAGTCGAGCTCCGACAGAGTCGCTCGGTCCTGATAAAAACGATAAGCCAATCGTAGATTTTCAAAAACGTTCACCTGGGCCGTCTCGTCTTCAGAGCCTGCGGCATTGAACTCAAAATCCACAGAACTACTCGATGCGTTAATGACCGTGGACTGAGAAATATAATCGTTGTCTTCAACATCAAACACCAATGTAGACTCGGCGCCAGTGTCGAAGCCAAAGCCAAGAAAGGCCTCAATCGTATTTGGTGCTGCCGATCCGTTAGTGAACGAATAGTTGCCCGTAGCATTTGTTAATGCAGTGATTGCGGCGGAGTGTTCTACAATCAATCTTTGCAAAGGGAATTCTTCTAACTCGACGTCTTCTGAAAAAGGTGCGAGTCCAGAGATTGCTCTTCCAGTCACCTGACCACTTGCATTCAAGTGAACGGACTCATCTCTTTCTTTAAGAAGCTCTCCAGACTCTGCATCGATAAAGAAACTCTTTCGTTGAAAGCTTGCGCCCCCCGAGAAGTCCATCGGGCTGCCCTCAATCCGCCACGCCAAGAGAGGGGGCTGGCGCGGCATCTGATGAAAGTCATAAAAGATGACGAGCTCAGGAACTCCCCAGCCCGTAAAACTTGAATAATCTGGACGAACCAAGATCTGAGAGATCACCTGCGAGGACTGAATGCGTGGCTCCTGGTTCACCAAGCTTCCATTTGAGAACGGAGCCAGCTTGGCAGAGGCCATCACCACTCGCCAAATATTTGATTTTTTCTCAACTACCAATCGAACGAGGGACGAATCCACTCGACGTCCCGCCATCCACTGCTCGTAACTAAAAACATACCGCTGTCGATCCTTAGAGACTTTTTGAGATTTCTTTAACAAGACGAGATAAGGATCACTGAGGCTCGCTCCAAATTGCTCGATCCAAAGTTGCGCCAGTTGCTCGGGTCTGTAAACGCTCTCTGGGCCCGCCATTAAACTGCCGCCAAAGAGCAGAACTCGATTCTCCTCAATGCGGCTGGCTTGAAGTCGCTCAGAGAGCTGTTGAAGATCTTGCAAAGCTCTGAGGGAGCTTCGCTCACTCTGCACCTGAATCCAGTCGCTTTGATCGGGAATCCACGCATTGGCTTCTGCTCGAGACGGAGGTGGATAACTGGAGGGCCCTAGAGGCGAGTGCGCCGGTGGTGCGGGAATTCGCGTGCCCCGCTGAACCTCGCGACATCCCGCCACAACCCAAATCACAGTTATCCAAAAAATGAGTTTTAAATGAATCACTCCCCCCTAAGGTCGGAAGAAATCCGATCTCGCTCCGCTAACGCAAAGCGTTGGCGGATGTAACTTTTGAGATTCCATGAGTTTTTTATACGGCCTTTAATTGTGTCAATTCGCTGACCTCCTTGAAGAGAGTTTAAGAAATGCTAAACTTAGATAAGTAGGGACAGAGTCTACAGATTTTTGAATCCCCTAAACCTTCTTGAGCGTAGAATTAGGTCATTACAACTTAAAGGAGATTCATCGTGTCTATCGTCGATACAGGCAACCGAAGTGAACAAGAACGTCAAGCCATGCAAGCTGCTGAGGAAGCTCGCGAAGAGCATTGGCAACACCCCAGCTTTTGCGAGGAACTTTTTGCAGGAAAATTTAATTTCGATCTTATCTATCCCTTTCCCGAGCAGCCCGATGAAGATCGAAAGTTGGGTGACGCTGTCATCGCAAAAGTTCTGAAATTTCTGACGGAAAATTTAGACCCCAATGAAGTCGATGAGAAAAAACTGATTCCTTCTCACGTGGTTCAGGGCCTTAAAGACATGGGTCTCTTCGGGATTAAGATTCCAAAAGAATACGGCGGACTCGGCTTGAGTCAGACAAACTACAATCGAATTGTTTCAGCGGTGGGAAGCTACTGCGCTTCTTGTGCCGTGATGCTCTCGGCACATCAGTCCATTGGAGTACCACAGCCTCTTAAAGTTTTTGGAACCGAAGAACAAAAGAAAAAATATCTGCCTCGTCTAGCTAAAGGTGATGTGAGCGCCTTTGCACTCACCGAAGAAGCGGTGGGATCGGATCCTGCTCAGATGACTACCATTGCGACACCTTCAGCCGATGGCACTCATTACATTTTGAATGGCCGAAAACTTTGGACCACCAATGGCACCATGGCCGATCTCATGGTGGTGATGGCACTCACGCCTCCCAAGAAATCGGCGGACGGGCGAGAGAAAAAACAAATTTCAGCCTTTATTGTCGAAGCCTCTTGGCCTGGGGTTGAAATTTTGCACCGCTGCGACTTTATGGGTCTCAAAGGAATTCAAAATGGACTCATTGAGTTTACGAATGTGAAAGTTCCTAAAGAAAATATTCTTTGGGACGAGGGTAAAGGTTTAAAGCTCGCTCTCATCACACTGAATACCGGGCGCCTTACTCTGCCCGCGGCAGTAGCTGGCGGAACCCGTGTTTGTTTTGAAGTGGGTAAGACTTGGGCGCGTGAGCGAAAGCAATGGGGTGCCTCGCTGGGTGATCACGAGGCCACTGCCAACCACTTGAATCTTGCCGCAGGCGGAACTTACTCGATCGATGCGATTTCAAAACTCACTTCTGGACTTGTCGATCGTGGCGGAACCGATATTCGAATCGAAGCCGCAGTCGCCAAGCTCTACTCGACGGCAATGTCATGGAGAGTCATCGATAACACTGTTCAGCTGCGCGGGGGCCGCGGATACGAAACTGTTTCGAGTTTACGTGCGCGCGGCGAAGACGCTTACCCGATCGAGCGTTTGATGCGCGATTCTCGGATTAATACGATTATTGAGGGAACGAGTAGTATTCAGCGGCTATTCGTTTCACGAGAGGCACTCGATCGACATCTTAAAATCGCTGGTGCGCTCTTTAGCCCCAAAACGAGTCTCGGGCAAAAACTCGGAGCCATCGTCAAAGCTGCAGGCTTCTACTCTTGGTGGTATCCTTCGCTGTGGATCAACTTAAGCTTTTTTAGATTCCATTGGGCAGGCAGCTGGGAAGGCCGCTACTTGCGATTTATTCATTCGATGAGTCGAAAGCTCGCACGAACGATGTTTCACGCCATGGTGCTCAACGGGCCCGGACTTGAGAAGAAGCAAATGACTCTTGGCCGAATTGTCGACACCGGAACCGACTTGTTTGTGATGGCTGCTGTCTTGTCGAGATATCTCACTCGCAAAAAGAACGGCAAAGTCCACAAACGCGAAGATCATCTGGTTCGCCATGTGTGCTCACGTCTTCAAAAGCTAGCTCGTCGAGCTTACCGAGACATTCGAGTTCTGCCGGGTCGATCTTCTACGCTCGGACTTTCGAAAGCCATTATGGCGGGCGAGCTCGACTGGTTAACCGAGGACATTTGCGATGTCGTGGGCCTTTCGCGCGCAGAAAACAACAAAAAGCATTTGAGTGAAAAAGTGAGGCTAGCGAAGTTTGGCAGAGATGAAGCGACCTCCAGCACTGCTTCAGCCCCACAGCCTGAAACAGCCCATCGCAAGTCGTGAATCGCCTCTTAAATATTGCCCATCGAGGTTTCTCGGGAAGATTTCCCGAGAACACCTTGATGGCCTTTAACAAAGCCTACGAACTCCCTATTGACGGAATTGAGTGCGACCTCGGAATCACTAAGGACCTGGAGCCGGTCATCTTTCATGACAGTTTTCTTAAAAGATTATGCGGAGTTTCAGGTCGTCTGGAGGATACCTCCTGGAAAGAGCTCCGTTCGCTGCGTGTTTTCGGAAAAGAGCCCATCTGTCACCTGGATGATCTGCTCGCGACACATCAAAAAGGCATCCTCAATATTGAGATCAAGTTAACGGCCAGGGGTCCCGAGTTACTGAGCCAGCTCGCCCGAAGACTCGAGTCGATTCACTATCGCGAAAAGATTTTGATTTCCTCGTTTTCACCCGCTCTCCTGCAGCAGGCGCATCGAAATCTGTCGAAAGGCTTGAAGTACGCTCTCATTTTTGATCGGTTTGAAGAGCGAAAAGTGAAGGCCATGGAATCTTGCCCTTGGATCACTCAGTGGAATGTGCGAGCCAGCTCGGTTCTTAATGCTCATCCTTTGGATACAACGCCTTCTCATCGCTCGCGCGATCTTTGGCTTTGGACAGTCAACGATGAAGGTTCATGGCGCAGAGCCCAACAGCATCCTGCAAAAATTTGCGGAATCTTTACAGACTTCCCCGATTTATTAGCTAAGTTTTTATCTGCTTAACTCAAGGTAATCGAAAGCTAACTGATCAAAACCGTCATGAACTCTAAAATGAAAGTGGATGTTGGCTGAGTTTCACTGCCATAGCACCTACAGCGACGGAAGGCTCTCGATCCCGGAGCTCGTCGATCACTTCGGACAACTTGGTTATGGATTTCTCGCCATCACGGATCACCTGTGTGAAGAAAAGACAATCTTGGGCAAAGTAGCGGCCTATATGAATCACACTCTCACGCGTGAGAGTTTTCGTTCTTATATCGAAGAAATCAAGGAACAGGCAGAGCGAGCGAAACGCCTCTACCAAATGAGCGTCGTTCCCGGATTTGAAATCACCAAGAACTCTCTCAAGAATCATCGCAGTGCCCATATGCTTGCGATTGGCATTGAGGAGTATATCTCGGCCGATCTCGACGTCGCCACGATCTCGAATAAGGTTCGCGAGCTGGGCGGGCTCTTTGTCGCCGCACATCCCATCTCGATGGCAAAAGTGCGAAGTGGAAACTATTACCTTTGGGACCAGCGAGACGAACTACAGAAACATTTTGACGCTTGGGAGATCACCGACAGCGGCTATCTTTTAGAAGAGGTGATGAAAACCGATCTACCTAAACTCGCCACCACCGATTTTCATCACGACTACCATATGAAATCTTGGAAAACTTTTGTGGAGACCGAAAAAAATCCACAGGCAGTTCTTAACGCGGTCCGAAGACAAAAAGATATTCGATTTCAATATCTAGACCTTCGGTCAAAAAAATCGCAGGCTGCTTAAAATCGCGCCACCAAAACATACTTAAGCTGATGAATGCCAGATAGGTCAGGGCGATTTCCTTTACCAAAAGCATAAGTGAGATCGGTGAAAACCGATTGCCCGACTCGCGCCATCAGCTTCAGACCGCCTCCCAAAGCCGCATCGTTACGCTGATCATTGGAGGGAAGGAGCTCTCGATAGGTCACGCCATAAACAAACGGACGAACAGCAAATAAACCCTCTCTTTCAAAGTAGACTCGCAAGCCCAGATCACCCGAAGCCACACGCACGGCTCGCACTGAACTCACAAACAAAGACTCGTCACGCTGAGCAAACTGAGCCGAGCGAATGGCATTGAGCCGATCCACTCCCCCAAGAGAAGAGCTGCCCTGAATACCGGAAACGAAAACCAAAGGCCCCCAAAAACGATGCGCGATTCGCGCCCCAAAACTTGCTCGACCAAAATTATCGATCTGCTTTCGCGCAGCGACGGGCCCCCAAGCCTTTAGCTGCATTCGGTTAAAAAAAGCTCCATTTGTAATCGTGCGAAAACCAAAATCGGCAAGCTCGGTGCCCGGCAAACTCTTGCCCGTATCGAGTCTCAAATGGAGGGCACTCTCCCAAAAGTTATCAGGATTCGTAAAAGAAGCGATCGCATCGGACTTTTCATAAATATTCAAATAGCGAGTCGAAGCCATGAGCTGCGCGTGGATGGGTAGCTCTCCCAAATCTTCTTTCCACTCAAGCCCCAAGGTTCCACGATAAACATGAGCTTTAAACCCCAGATCTTCAAAGTCCTCTCCATCGACCTCTGCGCTTTCACCGTCATTTGAAATCTCGACATCCCCTCTCACATACCAAGCCCAGTTTTTATTGAACTGATTTTTGAGAACGAGGCGGTTTTGTTTGTAGGCCCCCATGACTTCAAAGCTCCAGTGGGGAATCCCCTCGCCCACAAAGCGATACTGCACAAACGGTCTCAAATAATCAAAGAGCTCAGGCTCGTCGTTGAGGATCATGTCTCCTCGAGAGCCAATCGTGAACTCGTGCACTTTATGCTTAGCAATTTGAAGCTCCTCCTCATCCGATTCTTCAGAAGGACTCTGCGCAAAAATCTCCTCTCCAATACTAATACCCACCAACATCACTAACACCATCGGAAAAATCTGCTGAAACCGTGAGGACTGACCTTTGCTTTTCATTTGTACTCCCTGGATTCTCAAAATCTCAAACCTCAGATAGCAATAATAGAAAATGATTGCCGAGCAAATCAGCAAAAACCGTGCACCATAGCATTGTCTCTATTGTTTAAGACTGAATTCATCGAGCACTGCCTTTACTCCGGCAAACGAATGCCCTTTTCGCATCACCGCAGCCATAATCTTTTGCTTCAGTTTATAAAGGTCATTTTTATCACTCGGCAGCTTCTTCACTTTACGAAGCTGCGCCTCCACGAGTTTTCGAATCTGCAGATCTTCGTTTTGACTCTCCTCTTCGAAAAGGGCGGCGACTCGTAATTCGTCCAGAGAAAGGCCTTCTTTCTGAAGCTTTCTTTTTATCTGAAAGGCAGAGTCTCCCTTCAGCATCCAAGTTCGAGCTCGGGCTTCTGCGTATAAATCATCACGCAAATAACCTTCAGATTGCAGAATTTTTGAAACCAAAACGATTTCATTTTCAGGATATTTTTTCTGCTTGAGCTTACGCTTAAGTTTGAAGGTCGAGTAAGCTCGCTGCCGCAGCAAATCGAGACAATAAGAATAAATGTCGCTCTGTTCCCGCACCCGCCACGGGTTCCTTAGCGGCCTTGCGATTTATGCCGGGAGGCGGAGCTGGCACAAGATCGAGTCAAAGTATACCTGATCGTCCCTGTTCGGCTTGCGATTCCGAGGTCTTGATAGAGACCGCCTTCAAACTTTTTGCAGGCTTTATCGGCAGTTGGCAACGTGTACTCCCCCTCGAGTTGAGCGGTAAACTCGCGTTGACCATTCATGTAACAGTAGCATTCAAACAGGTACCCATTTTGAGAGGAAACTTCTTCGATCTTCTTTGGATCGAAAAAGATGCTGCCTTTTTTCACAGCAGATTCTGCGCCCATTTGAATATCGATAGGCTCCCTGACTGAATCTTCTTGAGCAAAAAGATTCATCGTCGGCACCGCCAAAACTAAAAAAGCCATCAACAATGTGAATTTCATAAGCCGCTTCGTAACACGGCACTTCAATTTCGCACAGACCTGTGCTTACTGGCATCAAGTGTTGGATTTCTTTCATTTTCTTCGACCCTCGTGCCACAAACGTCTCAGGCCAGAGTGGTGAGTTTATGAGAGAAATTCCAAGTTGCCCCATTATTGACTCCCAGCTGGAGGCCTTTCAGAAAGGAAATTGGCGCGTTCGAGCTCCCTTGGCGGTGGGTTGCCTTGGTACTGCCAACTAATAACAACATCTTTTTCTGCGGTGAACGTCGTGTCACACCACCAATTATAAGTATTTGTGAAAACCTGGCCCGAGTAAGCATTATAGTTGGAAACTGTCTGGGGCCCGCTGGCCCACCTCCATTTATACATTTTTTGACCGTTTGGCAGTTCAAAGGACTGATTGGGAGGGCCCCAACGTGTAATCAGATTGTTAACGCTCTGACCTTCCCACCTGTTCAAAATTGCTTCGTACTTACCCGTTGTGGCACAGCCTAAAGTTATTAAAACCACGATCAAACAAACCGCACGCAACATTACTTCCCCACCTTCGCTTGAAACATTTTTACACAATTGTTTTAACCTAATCGAGGCTCCTTCAGAATGTGTTGGAGATATGACGCGTCAAACGCATCTGCCCGAAAGATCTAGAGCTACTGATTATTCCTTCGCAATTTTATGAATTCTGGGAAGGGATAGGGCGTCCAAAACCCCTATTTTTTGTGTTGGGTCAGACCTGGATTCCTGCGTATTGACTTTGAACAAGACGCAATCGCCATAAGATCATCTTTGCTGGGCTGTTTTCCTGATTATTTTTTTGGATTTTAGAAAAAATGCTTCGCGATCGTGAGAATCGAGACCATTTCGGGCGTAAGCCCGCTATCTCGCCGGGGGAGGCGTGAAAGACTGAAGTCGTTCGCCTTTGCCGGCGGCTAAAACAAACGCGGTGGTGATCATTCATTCAGTTTGGAGGCTCGTCTTTGTAAGATCAAGAAAAGCAGACCTGCAAGGCTTAACAAAAGCATGAAGTAGGGATCGGACGCCTCGTCATTCAAGCGAACGTTAAAATTACAACTCGCTTTACCCGCAGAGGCGGCTTGAGCTGGAACCTGCGAAAAATTTGGAGCTTGGGACTCGGCCACCGTCTTTTCTCCATTGATTGCATTACCGACATTCAGTGTGCCATCGCACCAACGAGACTTAAACAATAGTTGGGGAGAACAAAGAATCGAACTCGAATCTGGAATGCTCAATTCGATAAAGCAGTTTCCCGAATTACAATCCTTTAAATTGAGCAACGGGCTAATTGGCAAACTCACCGAAAAGTATCGGTTTGCCCCTATGGTCACCAACGAGAATCGTCTCAGTAAATAATGCTCTGTCGCAAAGTCTGCTTTAAAAGTGGGCTGCCAATCGGAGAAGGATTCAATGTTGATGGGCGACAATGATTTCGGAAAAACGAGAATACCATCCCAAGGCCCCCAAGACCCCGCCCGGTCGCAGACTTCAAAAGTTCGAGCGGAGGTGATGGCGGCAGCACCGCATTCCAATAAGGCCAAATC
Organism: Bdellovibrionota bacterium; assembly: GCA_044351695.1. GTDB lineage: Bacteria > Bdellovibrionota > UBA2394 > UBA2394 > UBA2394 > JBILFF01. The sequence continues at coordinate 10,051 of JBILFF010000017.1, read as the reverse complement.
CTGGGATGGGTCGGGACGCGCGGATAGAATTTCTTTCTCTCCCGCGAGATCAATGTTCGGCCCCCATGAGTAATCTTCAGGTTGAGATGAATGGGGGCCCAAGGCATTAACACTCCTAGTGGGCGCGTCGGCGTCCACCACGACTGGCTGCTGAACGGCGGCAGCCACTGTAAGGTGACTAAAGACTAAACTTAGAATACTAAAGATCAATCCTGATCCCCCTGCTGAATCCTTAGTTTATCATCGGATTTGGGCGCCCAAGTAAGTATTGGAAAGATCTGAAAATTCAATTGATAGATAACACTTGCTTGGGAGTTGTCTGCAAAGAGATCGGCTAGTTCCTCTCGATACTTCGCCACTATTTGTCGAGCCTTGGCATAATTGTCGGGCGTAAGCGATAAGGTGAGAAAGCTAAGATCTCGGTCGGCGACGGGAATTTGGTCGGCGGCTTCGATCGCCTTTTGTAGCATCTGTTGGTGAAGACCTCTCACCACCAAAGCTCTGGCTTGATCGGGAATGTTAAAATTCACTTCGGCTGGAACGTTCTGAGCGTCAATCAAACCACTCTGCCTTAAAGTCTCGAGCCAGGTTTTCAACTGATGAACGTTTACCTTTAAGGCGTTTGCTTGTTGATCGAGACTGAGATCTCGAAAGCTGGTCGTGAGCGCGATCAGCAAAACCGCCACTTGCCATTGCGAAAGGGCTTCAATTTCTTTTGCCGCCATTTGCTTTCGCGGAAGCTTCTTCTGCAGTCGCAAAAGTTCTTTCAAGTCATTGGCTTGGGCCTTTCCATCTTGACCTTGCGTAAATCGCACCAAGCTCAGAAAATAATCCAGCTCGTTCACTCCCAGATTAAATCCCAAGGCGATCTTCTTGGCCGTGTTCTCGGTAATATTTCTCTGGCCCGAGATGACCATATATAAATAGTTAGAACTTCTCAGTTTCGTCGCTTGCGCGAATTTACGAACAGAATACTCCCCACGCGCTCGCAAGTAAGCGACGAGGTCGCGCAGAAAAACTCGATAGTCGAGATAGTCATAAACGGATGGTTTTCTCTGAGCACTCATACAGAATATCTATAGATGCAGTATAACGGGTGTGCGCTATCAAGAGCAGTCCCCTCCCCTAAGATATTGAACCTAAATGTTTATTTACGACAATTTACGGTCCCTAAGCACCAACATCTTTGCATGCACACTTTTTTGTGTGCATCAAAATTTTCCAACCCCCATAAATCCCACGAGTTTTCTTAGGCCGAAATGCTTCATGAGTTGGTCACGGTTTTGCAAAACATCAAGCCATACAAGCAAACTGTTCTTTAGGAATAAATGGAGGAGAGGATATGAAATTTACTCAAGCAAAAATAGTTATTCTAAATCTGGTAATCGTTTTGAGCGCGAGCGCTAGCCTAGAGGCATCGCAAAGGGGTTCCAAAGTTGTTCAGAATTGTTTTTCTGACTGCCGATCCGCGTTCGATAACCTTGCGGGCTATTGCGACGATTTTTATGAAGACGATAGTTTTAAAGATTTTGGCGACACTTACGAATCATGTATGAGCGACGCACTCGAATCCTATCGAATCTGTGCAAACTCGTGTGTGAAGCAACGACATGATTTAAATGCTCCTCCTTCTCAAGATTAATGAGGAAACATGCTCATTTTACGATTCTGAAACGAAGTTTCCCACCAGCTTCAATCCGTCCGACTTTGGAATGATCTTACACTAAAGTCGGACGGTTCCTTCGTTAGGATCAGTAATCGCCGGCCATGCTCGATTCTAAAATTTGGAGAATCTCTTTTTCGCCGAGCTGCTGGAGGCTTCGAAAGATTCGCTGCATGGACGGCTTAACGAATTGAACATGAGAGTCTTTGCCCTTCACGATTTGAATATAATAAAAGCGCCCCGCGGCTTTCATGTTCCGCTGCAAGCTCATCCAACCCAATTGGGTGCGATCAATTTTTTTGCCAGCTTCCTTCTCAAAGTACTGAAGTAGCTCTTCTTCTTCGGCGTCTTCAAAGCGCACATAAGAATCTCTCAACTTTAGCTACCCCTACCCCGTCTACGAGACCCCAAAGGCGTCCTGGTCGCGAACCTATTGAACAAACGGAGTACAAAGAGGCTACAAGTGACCTATTGGCTAGCAAGAATGCGCCACCAAAAAGCTCAGGCGGCAAAGTAGAGACAAACTGGAGACAGGTCGCTTTCTGAAGAACGGAAGCTCTACATTTACCCATGCCCACCCATCAAAAAAGGCTCGTCTAAAAACGTGAGATCTCGAGAGAGAATATTCTTTTCAAAGAACTCGAAGCCTTGAGCCCAGACTTGCTCGATTTCATTCAAGCCAAAAACAAGCTTTCGAAATTGTGCAGAGTTGTGAAACCCCGCCGAGTACCAGCTCAAAAATTTTTTGGCATGAAGAAGCTCTACATTCTTTGGTTCTTCACTCAAAAGTTTTTGATGAGTTCGAAGCAACTCAAAGTAGTCTTCGGCAGTGGGGATCCACTCTCGATTTTCTAAAAGCAAAGTCTTCGCCTGGCGAAATAAAAAAGGATTTCGCAAAGCCCCTCGACCAATCAAAACTGCATCGACGCCCGACTCTAAATAACGCTTCACAGCAAGCTTCGGCGTTTGCAGATCTCCGTTTCCAATAATCGGGATCTTGCTCTTGGCTTTAACCTCAGCAATCAACTCCCAGTCCGCAAGTCCCGTGTACTGCTGAGCTCGAGTCCGACCATGAATCGCCACCCAAGCCACACCTGCTTCTTCGGCGACTCTCACCACCTCTAAGGCATTGATGCACTCAGAATCCCAACCCGTGCGAATCTTAATGCTCACCGGAATACTGGTGCTCTTGACCATGGCCGTTAAGACCTTCGAGAGAGCCAGAGGATCTCGACACAGCGCCGCCCCCGCTCCTTTGCTCACAATCTTAGGTACCGGACATCCCAAATTGAGGTCGACGAAATCAGCGCCTAAACTTTCAATCAACTCGCAAGCTTTGGTGAGGTTTTCGATCACTTCTCCAAAAATTTGTAAGCCCACAGGACGTTCTTCATGATGAAACTTCAGAAGCTCGTGCGTTCGATCATTACCCCAAAAAATACCATTTGCTGAAATCAGCTCTGAGACGACCAGTGCGCTATCATAACGACGCATCAACCGACGGAAGGGAGAATTTGTAATTCCAGCCATGGGCGCCAAAATAAACGGATGCTCCAATTCAAAGGGCCCAAGACGCCGGTCTTTTTGACTCATGATGAAAGACATAGAGCACAGTCTCGTGCTAGCGAAAAGCATGAGTGATAAACTTGCATTTCTTTTCCCGGGTCAGGGCTCTCAAAGCGTAGGGATGGGCTTTGATTTTGCTCAGGAAAACCCCGACTTTATGCCTTTTTTAACCGATTATCTGAGACGTGCTGATGCGCAGCTCGGCTTCTCCCTCTCCTCGATTATTCAGCAGGGTCCTGCAGAGGAGCTCAAGAAAACAGAAATCACTCAGCCTGCTTTGCTCACCATCAGCTCAGCCTTTGGAGCCTACTGGAAGGCTAAGTCCTTGAGCGCTCATCGCTGTCTTGGACACTCCCTCGGTGAATACTCCGCTCTCGTCTACGCCGAGGCCCTTCGCTTTGAAGATGCGATTCTAATTGTTCATTTGAGAGGCAAATTTATGAGCGAGGCCGTCGCTCACGGTCTTGGAGGAATGGCCGCACTCATGGGGGCAAGTCCCGAAGAGGCTCAGCGACTTTGCGAGAAGGCACGAGGTGCCGAGTGGGTTTTGGAGCCCTCGGTGTTTAACTCGCCGGGGCAAATTGTGATTTCGGGCCATAGCGCTGCCATCGAAGCCGCCGAAAAGCTCGCACCTGAGTTTCCCTCTTTGCGAAAAATCACTCGCCTTGAGGTTTCAGGACCTTTTCATTGCAGCCTCTTGGAGCCCGCAGGCCAGCGACTTCGATCGGAGCTGGGACGGATCACGATTCAGCCGCCTAAAATTCCCGTCATTTTTAATGTGAGCGCACAAACAGAAACACAGCCGGAAAAGATCATCGATTTGCTGGTCACCCAGGTCTCAAAACCCGTCCTTTGGGAGGCCTCGGTTCGAGCAGCCCGCAAAGAAGGCTGCAGCGATTTTCGAGAAATCGGCAGTGGGCGTGTGCTTTCGGGCCTTTGGAAGAGAATCGACTAAACTCGATTCTCCTTTGACCTCAGCCCGCCGCCTCCGCTAGCTCTAAGGCCGCATGCGCAAGCTGTTTATTCAAACTTACGGCTGTCAGATGAACGAGTATGACACCGAGCAAATGTATCAAGTGCTCGAGCCCAAAGGATTTGAGCGTACGAGCTCTGCCGAAGACGCTCATCTCTTAATCATCAACTCTTGCGCGGTTCGAGAAAAATCAGAGACGAAAGCGCTAAGTTTTTTGGGACGTATCGCTCAGCTCAAGAAAAAGAATCCCAGCAAAGTGATTGGGTTTGGCGGTTGTGTAGGACAAACCGAGGGCCCGAAGCTCGTTAAAAAATATCCCTTTTTAGACTTTGCTTTTGGAACCAACAATTATCGTGATCTGCCCCAACTGATTGAGCCCTTTGAATCGCGTATGCCCTTGATGGAAGAGCTCGAGAAAGAAGTTCTCCTACCCGCATCACGACCTGAATCCAAATGTCAGGCCTTTATCACCATCACGAATGGTTGTGATAAGTTTTGCTCGTACTGCATTGTGCCTTTTACACGCGGACGAGAGTACAGCCGAAGCCCCGAAGAGATTGTCGCCGAAGCCGCTTCTCTGACCACTCGAGGCATCAAAGAAATCATGCTCCTGGGTCAAAATGTAAACTCATACTGGGGCAAAGATAAACACGGTCAAACCAAATCGCTTCATGATCTTTTAGTTTTGTTTCAAGAAGAGAGCGAAAAGAGCCTCAAAGGCTTAAGACGTCTACGCTACACGACCTCACATCCTCGAGATTTCGATGAAAATCTGGCACGAGATTTTAGAGATCTTCCAATTCTGTGTGAATTTTTGCATCTTCCCTTTCAATCGGGATCTGACTCTGTTTTGCGAAAGATGAGGCGCTTTTACACGGCCGATACTTTTTTGAGAAAAATGGAAATGGTAAAGAAGTATCGTCCCGACATTGCTCTATCGACCGACATTATTGTGGGTTTTCCGGGAGAAACTCGCGAGGACTTTGAAGCCACGCTGCGCGTGGTTCGCGAGGTCGAATTCGATAACTCGTATTTTTTTAAGTATAGCGCGCGGCCCTACACTCGATCAGCCGACTGGGTCGATGATGTTTCTGCCGATGAAAAATCAGATCGCATCCGAGAGCTTCAAGAACTTCAGCGCTCTCTCAGTCTCAAAAAATATCAAGAGGATTTAGGCAAGCACGTTGAAGTGATGATCGAGGGCGTCAGCCGTCACAACCCCGACACACTTACCGGAAGGACAAGAAAGAATCGTGTTGTTCATTTGCCGACTAGCCCGAGTCTCAAGATAGGAGATCTTGCGATGGCTAAAATCACTCATGCTTCTTTTTCTTGGCTTCAAGGAGAGCTCGTTTCAAACGAAACGAAAGTGGCTTAATTTTTGGTCTCGCTTAAAATGACTTCATGATTATCCTGAAATCGAAGCGTCCCAAGGTAGAAGTTCTTGGGCGTTACTTGCTGCCGGTTTTGTTTTATCTGGCTCTTTTAGTTTTTTTGACTCTACGCCCCCAAAGTGAACTTCCAGAGATTGATCTGCCCTACATCGACAAGCTCGTTCACTTTTTTCTTTTTCTTGGCCTTTCCTTTTTGATTTCGCGCTTTCTTTACATGGGTCTCGGTCGCGAGAGACTTTGGAAGATCTATGTTTGCTCCAGCCTTCTGAGTGTTTTGTACGGAGCGCTCGATGAGTTTTATCTGCAAACGATAGCCGAAGGGCGACAGACCGAGTTTTGGGATTATTTGCTTAATGTGACCGGATCGTTAAGCGGACCGGCGCTTTTGCCTCTTTATAAAAAAATCAGAGATCGATTTTTGAATTCGCGCTAAGTTCTTCTTTATGAAATTTTTAAACTTAAAAAACATGTTTGGCTCTATTTTTTTAACCCCCTTCTTGTCGCTCTCAGTCCTGGCAAATACTCCAACCCCTGCAACTGCTCCTCAGACAACTGCCTCTAAACTCAATATGACCGGCAGTCTTAAGTGGACTGGCTGGGGCATTGGCAAAAGTCATACGGGTGATCTGAAAATCAAAGACGGCTTCTGGGAAGTTCAAAACGGCGCTCCCGTTAGCGGAAGCTTCACCATGGATATGACGTCCATCGCATACAATAACTCCCGCCTTGTGAATCACTTAAAAAGCGATGATTTTTTTAGCGTCGAAAAATTTCCGACAGCAAAGTTTGTTTCAACCAAAATCGAAGCGATTTCAGGCGCCAAATCAAACGAACCCAACTTTATTGTCAGCGGCAACTTGAGCGTGAAAGATAAAACAGCGCCCGTAAGTTTTAAAATGATCTGGAAAGGAAGCGAAAATAAAGTAGAGCTAGCCACCGCTAACTTTGAAATCCCTGATCGAACCACTTTCGGAATCACCTATAATTCTAAAAAGTTTTTTGAGCTGGCGAAACTCGGGGACAAGCTCATCGAAGATCGAATCGGTATTGCCTTCGAATTAAAGCCCGCTCAGTGATTTTTGCTGACGACTCGATGGATCAAGCGAGTTCTCGACTTGATCCATCAGGCTCGAGATCCCCAGCAAGCTCATCATCTTTATTTCTAGCAAATCCGCAAAGTCTCTGAGTTCAATCTTGAGCCCTTCTTGCTGAGCGCTCGTCATCACTTGAGAATCAAAGTTGCAGGGCCGAATCTTCTCAAATCCCTCGAAATCGTTTTTAAGGTTAATCGCCATCCCATGGTAGGTAATCCATCGACGAACAGCGACGCCGATGCTCGCAATCTTCTTGGCGTCGCCTGAGGATTTTCTTACCCAGACTCCGGTTGGACCATAGCGCCCCGTCTCGAGGCCTAAGTCTGCGAAGCTCTGAATGATCGCCTCTTCCGCAAAACGGAGATAGTCATGCAGCCCAAAGCGCAAAATACCGCCGTTCAGTTTGAGAATTGGATACACAACGAGCTGACCGGGTCCATGCCAAGTGGCATCTCCCCCCCGCTCAATAGGAACTACCGGAACACTTTGAGGATCTAAAATATTACCGACCTGGGTTCGCCGACCCGTGGTGATCACGGGTTCATGTTCACAAAAAAACACCGCTTCGCGCGCCGACCCTGCTGCGACTTCATCGACTCGCTTCTTTTGTAAGTCCCAAATCTGAGAATAGCTGGGCCGCACAGGCCCCAAAAAATCTATTCTCTGCCAAATACTCATAACTCTTTAGGCACTAGCTGCCGCTGCCGGTTTTTTATGACCCGCTTGGAACACATGGATCGCATGACCAAAATACGCATCTGCCGCCTCCATAATCGCTTCGGGATAAGTCGGATGTGTATGAATCGTCAGAGCCAAGTCTTCAACGCTCGCTCCCATTTCCATAGCGAGCGCGCCCTCAGCAATCAAGTTACCTGCCTCCGGGCCAACGACATGAAGACCCAAAAGATCATTGGTCTTTGCATCTCCAATAATTTTTACGAATCCATCCGCATTGTTGTTGGCAAGACTTCTACCCAGGGCTGCAAAGGGGAACTTGCCGACTTTGACATCGAGTCCCTTTTGCTTGGCCTCGGTCTCCGTAATTCCCACCGATCCGATTTCTGGATCGGTAAAGATGGCGGCAGGAATCACCTTATAATCAACCACGGCATGAACATCGCCTGCCGCATGAGACGCTGCTACCAAAGCCTCATGCGAAGCCCGATGCGCCAGCGCTGGTCCAGAAGTCACATCACCAATCGCATAAATATTGGGGGCCGAAGTTTGAAGCGATCGGTTGACCGTAATAAAACCCTTTGCATCCAATTTAATGCCTGCCTTGCCCGGGGAAAGACTATCGGTAAAGGGCCGTCGACCCACGCTCACCAAACAAATATCGGCTTCAAAAGTCTTCTCTTCGGGTTGATCGCCCAGAGTCTTACCACGCACCAAAACTTTTTTACCTTTCGTCTCGGCAGCTTCTACTTTGAAAGAAGTGTGAACCGATCCACCTCGGCCAATCAAAGCCTTCTCCACCATCTTCGAGAGATCGGTATCGACAGTGCTTAAAATATGAGGCGCATACTCGAGCACGATGACTTCAGTACCAATCATCGAAAAGAACGACCCCAATTCCATTCCAATATAGCCACCACCGATGAGAACCAATTTTTTTGGAATCTCGGGAAGACTAATGGCTTCAGTGCTTGAAACAATTTGCTTTCGATCAATATTAATTCCCGGCAGTGAGCTCACGGCAGAGCCCGTAGCGACGATGGCCTTTTCAAACTGAATCGTCTCTTTTTTCTTGGAGTCCGTAAAGGTCACCTCAAGATCTTTAGACGACTTAAATTCAGCAGTGCCCATGAATACTTCGATACCATGTCGCTTGCAGAGCCCTCCAATTCCACCCGTTAGTTTTTGAACCACTCCGTCCTTCCAGCTGACGAGCTGCTTCATATCGAGCTTAAGATTCGAGCAGGTGATTCCCATCTCTTTGGCTTTATGAGCCATGGTTTCATAGACATGCGCCGCATGAATCAGCGCCTTCGAGGGAATACAGCCCACATTCAAACAAGTTCCACCCAAAGCCTCTTTATCGATCAAGGCCACAGACTTTCCGAGCTGCGCTAATCGAATCGCACAAACATAACCACCGGGACCTGCACCAATCACTACAGCATCAAACTTTTTCATTCATCTCACTCCTTATCAAAAAAAGGCCATTCGAGCGGGGTTCTCTATATAATCGCAAACATTTCGCATGAACTCCGCGGCGATCGCTCCATCAATAATTCGATGATCGCAAGTGATGTTCACATACATCATCGGTCGAATAACGATCTGCTCTTCGCCATCCACCTCTCGAACAACGGGTCGCTTCTTGATTTGATACATCCCTAGAATACAAGTCTCAGGGTAGTTAATCACCGGCGTGGCATGCAGTCCGCCGATATTACCGACATTTGTAATCGTAATCGTCGAACCCGTTAGATCTTGCAGACTCGCCTTACCCGATCGCGCGCGATCCGCGACTTCTTTGATTTCTTTGGCAATCTGAAAGATATCTTTTCGATCACAATCACGGATGACAGCCACCATCAGTCCATTATCGGTCTGCACTGAAATTCCGAAGTGGTAGTAGGGCTTGATCACGATCTCGTTGGTTTTTTCATCCAGAGAGGAGTTCAAGATCGGAAACTTTCGCATGCCCGCAATCGCTGCTTTGATAAAGAAGGGCAAAAACGTCACGCGAGTGAGTCCTTTCTTTTCAGCAATCGCATTCGCTTCGTCTCGAAGCTTCATCACCTCTGTGAAGTCGGCCTCATCGTGATGAGTAAAGTGAACCGCCGTATACATGGACTTCGAAAGTGTTTCGGCAATTTTGCGACGAATGCCTACAAAAGGAATTCTCTGCTCTTGAGTAATCGCATGAAGAGCGGGCTGGACACCGGATTTGCCTTTCTGCAGATCGTCTCGAAGAACGCGGCCTCGATCGCCCGATCCTGGAACGACCGTGAGATCAACTCCCATCTCACGAGCCATTTTTCGTACGGCGGGAGAAGCTAAGACTCGCTCGGTCCCTGCACTATGAGCAGAAGCACTGGCAACGGCAGCGCTTGGCGATGGAGCCGCAGCAGGCCGACTCATGGAGGCGACTTGACCAGTAGTGGCCTCAAGTTTAGCGGGCTCTGCCTGAGTCGCCGCGGCCGCACCAGTTTCTTCAATATCCACGAGAGGAGCATGAACTTTGGCCATCTGGCCCACTTTGTAATAGAGCTTTTTGATCACACCTGCTCGTGGTGATGGAATCTCAATCGTCGCCTTGTCGGTCATGACCTCCGCAAGAGGCTGATCGGCTTTAACGCTTTCACCCTCTTTCACTTTCCATCCAACGATTTCTCCTTCGGATAAGCCTTCG
>JBILFF010000097.1:0-8210 GCA_044351695.1 Bdellovibrionota bacterium | reverse complement strand
TCCAAACAAAGATGGGGGAGGTCGCCTCGCCTCAAAAAAACATCTTTATAAAATTCAAGTTGCGCCTGCGCCTTTTGAATCCACTCGGGCCGGTCGAACTCACGCCCCGCCTGCGCCCAAGCCGTGATCAGCAAAGCATTAACACTCGTGAGGACCTTTTGATCCACCCACGACAACACACCCGCTTCTTCCACCGTCATCGACGAATAACCCGCGGGCCCTCGCTTGAGGACACTCTCGGACCAAGCATGAATCTCCTCAGCGCGACGAGCATAGCTTTCATCTGGGCGCAGGCGGTTGATGTGAGCAAACAAGCGCATCAAAAAAGCGTTATCTGCTAAAGTTTTTTCGGAACTTGGCTTAGACCAGTCGGCCTCTGCAGCGAATCGATAAAAGCCTCCGCGCACTTGATCTCGGATGGGTGAATCACTCATTTGCCGAAGAGTTTTCTCTACAAAGTCCAATGAGGAAGGCTCACCGGATTCCAATAAAAGGTGGAGAGCTTCGCAATGAAAAAACTTAGGGGCTTTTCCAAAGCCTCCGTGCTCTTGATCAAAAATTTGATGCAAATTTTTTACGGCCAATTGAGGTAATCGATTGCTTATTTTGTCTTGGGCCTCAAAAAACAAAGAACTTTGCACAAGAGCATTACTCAGAGCATCAGCGTTCTGCTGGATTGAAGCTTCTTGAAGACTCCAAGCTCTTTGAATACCTTGCAACAGCTCTAAGAACCCAGGCTGTCCAAATTGCGATTTTGTCGGAAAGTAGCTCCCTCCAAAAAACGGCTTTTGATCGGGCCTCAAAAATACATTGAGCGGCCAGCCCGCATACGATTGCATCTCCTGCACCACCTGGAAGCAAAAAGCCTCAAGATCCGGACGCTCGTCTCGATCGAGGTAAATACTCACAAAATGAGTATTCAGAAACTCAGCTACTGCGGGGTCGCAGAAGCTCTCGCTCCACATTCGTCGGCACCACGAGCTGCCCTCATAAGCGAGGTGAATAAAAAGCGGTTGATTTTGCCGAACGGCCTTTAATCGCGCCTCTTCGCCCCAACGAATCCAATTCACCAGACTCGCAGAGCGTTGGCTGAGAAATTGAGGACTTTGTTCTGAGGGCTGATTAATCGCTAAATTCATATATTTAAAAGCATTTCCTTCTTGATCAAAGAACCAAAAACTCCCTACCGTTCTTACAGTATTGGAAGAGGTTTATGGCAAAGACGAGTTCTAAGTTAAAGCAGCGTGTCTCTAGCAAGTCCAAACCTGCTAGCAAAAAGAAGACGGCAGCAAAACCTAAAAAGCCCTCAAAACCAATTTTGAAGGCCAAAGCCGTAAAGGTGGTAGGCAAAGCCAGCGCCAAAAGCGTGGCCCCAAAGGTGGTAAAAGACAGCAGACCACCGATTCCTCTGTCGAACCCGTTTAAAGCCTTCATGGACTTTTGGAACTACAAAAATGACAGCTTTGCCACGGCCATCAAAGCCTTTTTCACTGAGCATTCAATTCCGGGCAACACCGACAAACAAAAGGCCGACAATACCGAGCAAATTGTTCGTAAGATCGAGGACGGACTTCGACGTGAACCGATTCCCGAAGCGATTTTGTTAGAGTGGAGAGAAAGATTCGAGCCTCAAAGAATCCGTCAATTAAGCGCAGTCATGTCAATGAAGCCGCGAACGACGATCCGCTTGAATGTTTTGAAAGCCGACATCGCAGGCTTTGGCCAAAGCAAGACGGCCGAAGATCTCATGGTAAAGCGAGGCAAACTCTCTCCCTTTGCTTATGATGTAGGAAGCGATGTGAATCCCTCGAGTCTACCCGTTTTTGAACGCGGTATTTTTGAACTCGAAGATGAAGCTTCGCAGTTTGCAAGCCTCCTCGTCAATGCACGGCCGGGTCAGCGGATTTTAGATATCTGTGCGCGAGAAGGAGACCATAGTCTCTGCCTTGCCGCGATGATGAAGAATAAGGGATCTCTGTTCGTTTATGATTCGGACCCTACGCGCGTTAAAACCTTGAAAGCGCGAGCAGAGAAAGCGGGTCTTGAGAACTACCGTATCGTTGGTGAAGGCCAGATCTCTGAAGTGAAAGGACTCGATGCTGTCTTGGTGGATGCTCCCTGCAGCGGAACGGGTCAACTTTCTCGAAGACCCGAGCTTAAGTGGCGATTTAAAAAAGAAGATCTTCCTAAACTTCAAAAGGTTCAAGCAAGCCTCTTGCGAGAAGCCGCTCGAAAACTGAAGCTTGGTGGAAGAGTAATTTACGTTTCCTCAAGTTTAAATCTTTCAGAAAATGAGCATCAGATTGAGAACTTTCTCAAAAACTCTCACAACTCATTTCGCTTAGTTTCGGGCAAAGAATATTTAGAGAATTACGTCGTCGACTACGTCCGAAATTTTTACGGTCTTGAGTACAGCGAAGAAACACTGAAAGCCTTAACCACTTTTGAACCGTATATTTTTGTCTCTCCCGATGACCACGGAACAAATGGCTTGTTTGCCGCTGTCATCGAGAGAATCAGAATTTCTTCATAAGCCCATGATGTGATATCCGGCATCGACGTAAATGTTTTCGCCGGTAATGCCGCGCGCAGCATCGGAGGCCAAGAATAGAGCCACTTGGCCGACATCCTCAATGCTGACGTTTCTCTTCAGGGGTGATTTTTGAGCGACCACATCGAGCATCGATTTAAAATCTTTCACCCCTGAGGCCGCGAGCGTTCGGATGGGTCCTGCCGAAATCGAATTCACACGAACTCCCTCGGAGCCTAAGTCTGCAGCCAAGTAGCGCGTAGAGGCTTCTAGAGCGGCTTTGGCTACACCCATCACATTGTAATTCACGACCACCTTTTCAGCCCCATAGTAACTCAGACAAATGACCGAGCCCTTTGCCTTCCTCAAAGGCTCGTACAAGGCTTGGCAAGCAGCCACTAAGCTATAGGCGCTCACATCAAGAGCCGTCATGAAGCCTGCCCGGCTAGTTTGAACAAATGGTCGGTCTAAATCTTCGCGCTCAGCATAGGCCAACGAATGAATCAAAACATCACACTGCCCCCAGCTTTGATTGACTTGCTGACCAAGCGCCTGGAGGTCCTCATCGGACCGAACATCGCACTTCGCAATTAAAGAAGCGCCCATCTCTTCAGCCAAAGGCCGAACCCGCTTCTCTACCAAGTCGATGTAGGTAAATCCCAGCTCAGCCCCTGCAGCTTTTAACGCTTTGCTGATGCCCCAGGCAATACTTCGTTCGTTGGCCAGACCCATGATTAACGCTTTTTTTCCGTTTAGATTCATCTCTCGGATGTCGCCGAGGCCTGCGAGCTTGTCAATCGATGACCAAATTTTTTGAAGTGAAAGAATAATGATCGTAGTCTTTGAGGCAAGCATCAATGCGTGAAGCGGCCTCAGGAAATTGGCTGCGAAGCTCTAAATAGCTCCAGCGATCACACTCGAGCAAAAGACAGTCAGAGAGTGTCGTGACGCGAGCATTTCTAGGGTGATTGAGAATCACTCCCCGCTCTCCAATAAAATGCCCCGGGCCCAAAATGACGGGTGGGGACCCTTTACGGAGGACTTCGACTCGCCCTTTGAGAATCACAAAAAATCTCTCCGGAGCCATGCGCGGCTCTAAAAGTACTTGTCCTCGTGAAACCTGAATGGGCACAAAAAACTCCCAGGACTTCTCTAAGTCGATTTGATCGAAGTGTCTGAAAATAAGACTGTGAGAAGCTACACTCATAAACAAACGACGATGAAAAAGATCATGCAATTCCTCTTTCAATCGAGGGATGCTTAGAAAAGGCTCCTGAAGTTTTTCGTTTTCAAAATAAATCAGTCGGCAATCGGAGACCGCTTGAGCAGTGGCGGAGTGAGGAATTTCAGAAAACAAAGCGATCTCACCCAAGAACTCAGTGCCTGATAGCTTGCGTGCAGGCGTTTTCGCTGAGCCGATCTTCATCTCGCCGGCACAAAGCACGTAAAAACCTGTCGGAGCCTCGTGTTCGCAAAAAAGAATTTGATTTTTTTCGAGCCTAATCGACTGAACCACCCGAAGAAGCCTAGCGACTTCTGCCATTTTGAGACCCGTAAATAATGGGGATTGAACCTGGGGAACCAAACGAAGTTGATCACGAACCACTTCATCTCCCCTCCCAAAGTCCATGCTGACTTTTGCCGAAAACTCTTGGAAGCCCGTAGGCAGTGGCAGATGATCGTCTTTCTTTTTTTGGATCGATGGCCTTCGACTTAAACTTTGAATCAAGATCTTCTCGAGCGAGAGACTTTCTTCCAAAAGACTTGTGCTCTCGCGCAACCAAGAAAGCACCCAAATCGCTTGGAACGCTCTTCCGAGAAGGAGATACGATTCGCACGAGAGTTTAGCGTACTTAAGGATGCGAAGACGCTCAGCCGGTCCCGACTCTCGCCAAAGCTGTTCAGCGAGCACTAAAGCTCTTTCGGCAATCTCATCGGGCCCTCGTGCCTCTCGAAGCTTTTCGTCTTGCGAATTCATTGTGCTTTCCAAAAGCGGGACTTCGAACCCTCTCGCGGGTCCACCTTGATTTTGAGCTGACGAAAACAACGGGGGCATCGGCCCCTGTAGTAGGTGGCCTCATCCTTGCGATAAATTCGATCATAAACCCCACAGCATTCAAATAGAATCCCAAGATACGGCCTTTTGTCAGATCTATTTGCCGGCGATTCCATGACTCTATTATGACATGAGTCATGAATGCAGCGACGCGTCGACGGTCTCCGTCCAAATCCAAGCGCACAAAGTTAAAACTGAACACCCCTTTATCCATTGCCATCTTTGGCAAGGGCCAGTGGGGGGGCGCGCTCGGCGGCTGTTTTGAGGCTCGGGGTCATCATGTACGCTTTATAGACTTAGGCGACTCTTTAGAGGTCCACCCGAACGAACTTGTGGTTCTGGCGACTCCTTTTCGAGTGATTCATCACTATCTCGAGCTCTGGAAGAAACGCACTGATCTGGCCGGAGTGATTAATGCCTCGAAGGGAATCGATCGAGAGAGCCTGATGACTTTTAGTAGTTTGGCTCAAAAGTTTTTGAAAGTTCCTTTTGGAACCCTCTCTGGACCTACTTTTGCTCGTGAGCTGGCCGACAAAAAACCCACTGCTTGCATTCTGGCGACTCGTCATCGTGCTTGGGGCATAAAGCTCACTCAAGAATTATCGTCGCCCTACTTTCGGATTTACTGGCATCAAGACCCTCGCGGCGTTGAAATTTGTGCCGCGATGAAGAACGTCTTGGCGATTGGAGCAGGCATTTCTGACGGACTGGGATTAGGGCATAATGCTAAAGCAGCACTGATCACTCGAGGCTTGATGGAGATGATGAAACTGACTCAAGCCCTGGGAGGAAAAGCGGCCAGTGTTTTTGGACTCGCCGGAATGGGCGATTTATGGCTCACGGCCACGGGCGATCTGAGCCGAAATCGAAAATTTGGGGAGCTTTTGGCTCAAGGCTTAAGCTCGATCGAGGCCCAAAAAATCATCGGGGAAACTGTGGAGGGAGTTTACACGGTTGAACAGGTCCATCGAATCATAAAAAAGAAAAAGCTAGATCTTCCCATTTGTGAGCAAGTCTTTGAAGTCGCCATCAACTCTAAGTCTGCCGGCGAGGCCATCACTTCGCTCATGAGCCGAGACCTCAAGATGGAGGAATCCTCAGGCTTTCAAATCAAGATCTCAAAAACGCGCTGAGAACTACTGAACCCGCGCAATTTTTTTAGGAGTCCACTCTGCGCAGGCTTTTTGAAACATCTCTGTCCAAGAGGTGGTTTCTTTTAAAAAGTCATTTACCAAAAGCTCGCAGAAGCTCTCAAAATTCTTCGAAGACAAATGATGGTGTAAACGCGAAAGATAAGACTCCATACGGCGCACCGAATCCAGCGGCGTTCCTTCTTTTAGGCTCATCGAGCGAAAATCTTTCTCTCCATAGGACTGCAGACCTGTGATGAGCTGTAGTAACCAGTCCATGAGAGCACTCAACTCCCCCACCCGCTCGTGAGCCTCGGTCAAATCCGCTTTTGAGAAAAGAGCCTTTATCTCGTGACACTCAGCCTCCATCGCCGCACAGATTTGGGGGGCTAGCTCGAGGGACTCACGAATCAATGCGCCGACCTCTTTGGATCGAAACGCCAACCGCCCTAACCGGGAAATCGGTGTAAAGGCCAAACGCATTTCCTCTTCCAGACCCACGTGTTTTTCATCCATGAACACTTCAGTCACCACCCGCTGCGGAGCCAGTTGGTTTTTGATTTGATCAGAAACTTCTTGAAGAGAGAGAGTCGGCGAAAAGCTTAATACGCCATCGTCCATTTCTACTTTGATTTCTTGTTCTCGTTCTGCCGACATTACTTCCTCCCTGAGGTCTGCGACCCTGCTCTAGACTACTTTTTCAATGCCCGAACCCTTGCCGTTGTTCAAATCGTCTTTGAGAATTTCTCGTCGTTCTTCTTCGCCAGCCTTAAACTCTTGGCTGATTCTCAAAAGTTCAGCTCGGATCTTTGAGTAGATCGCATCCCCTCGCCGCTTGATATGCTCCATTTGACGAAGCCACAGCGCATCTCGGTCCGTCGATTGTTGGCCATGCTCTTTGTCTAAACGAACAATTTTTAAAAACACTCGAGCTCGAGCTGCAAGAGTCGCATCGACGACATCCCACTCGCCTCGCAGCACTTCTTGCTCGAGTTGATCGGTCAGAGCGAACACCCGCTCGATGAGGAGATCTTTTTGACGACACCAATCTTCCATGAGATCTCTTCTAGAATAACATGCTCTCAGACAAACTCGTTGCTCTTTTAAGATTTGACGCGCTGGCAAGCCCATTGACGCTGCGCAAAGCTGCAGGCTGCAGAGTTTTCTGAGCCCCAGAGACGATTGACATTCCGAGTCGTGACTCGTAATCCCCTGTCGTGCAGATTGGTGATCTCATTGAACTTCGAATCGAACACCTCGGCAGCCGTGCCGAAGGGGTGGGAACTTTTAACGAGACAAAAATCTTTGTCGCTAAAACGGCTCCCGGGGATTTGGTGCGAGCGCGTCTCACCACTAAAATGAGAGGGCAGTGGATTGCGCAACTGATCGACATCATTCAGGCCTCGCCTCAACGCTCAAAAGCCCTCTGCCCGCACTTTTTGGAATGTGGTGGATGTGATTTACAGCACATCCCCTACGCTGAGCAGGTCACCTGGAAAAGCCAGTTGGTCGCTCATTGGATTCGCCGAAGCCCTCTAGCTCCCCACTTTGATCCAAAAAAAATCGAAATCTTTGCAAGCCCTAGAGAATTTCACTACCGACACCGCACTAAAATTCAGATCAAAAATTCACAGCCCGCTTTTTATCGGCCCAGAAGTCGGGATCTACTTTTTTTGAAAGAGTGCCCCATTCTCGAGGAAGGCTTGTGGAACAAACTCAGTGAGGACGCAGTGAGACTGGAGTCTGCTGAGGATCGGTTGATCAATTGGAGCCCCTCAGAGCGACTAGAGTATCGTGTGGAGGACCGCTTACTGGAGTACGGGGAGGACTGCTTTACGCAAGGAAATCTTTATCAAAATGATCGCTTGATTCGCTTGGTCACTGAAGAAATCGAAAAAGTAAGTGGACTAGATTTAGCCTGGGATCTCTTTGCGGGTATCGGAAATTTTTCAGCAGTATTGGCGCGTCGATTTAAAAAGGTCATCGCCGTAGAATCAAACTCTTCTGCTGTAAAATTTGGACGTAAAAACTTGCCCGAAGTCGAATGGAGGAGTCTAGAGGTTCGCAAAAGTTTAGCCTCCGACTTGATGGCGCAATCCCCAAACCTCATTATCTTAGACCCCTCTCGCGAAGGAGCACTTCATGAGATCCGTCAGCTCGCCCCTCTAAAAAATACTCGACTCATTTATGTGAGCTGCCAACTAGATAGCGGCATTCGCGATCTCACCGCTCTTCTCAAGCTTTCTCCTTGGAAGATAGAACGCTGGTGCGTGGTTGATCTATTTCCGCAAACTCGACATGTGGAGTCAGTGATTTCACTTACAAGCCCTCTAGCAATGCAGTAAACTGTCCGAGCAAGTGAATCCGAACTACGAAAAGTTTGCCGCTTCCGTCTACCAAGCTTTTCGAGAAGATTTCAAGCCGCTGCACATCCTTCTCTTTATTTTTATTTTTGTTGGATCTTTTGGCTTAGGCTTTTTGGCTGCCTGGATTT
>JBILFF010000016.1:0-24271 GCA_044351695.1 Bdellovibrionota bacterium | reverse complement strand
CCCAGAGAAATCACGGCAGACAGAGGTGACCAAACTAACCAGAGATAAACGGTCGAGAGCACACCCAAAACAAGTGCAAACAAAAGTGCGGCCCTGGGAGTCAAAAGACCCTGAGGTAAGGGGCGTCGAGATTTCGTGCGCTTCATGATTCGATCGATATCACGATCAAAATATTGATTGAGTGCATTGGCTGAAGCAGCGGCCATCGCAATGGCAACAAGTATCCACAGGCTATCCAAAGGCTTTGAGAATAAAAATCCATGCGCCCCCAAAGACGCTAGGGAGGTCACCAAAACTAACGCAATGATGCTCGGCTTGGTAAGATGCAAATAAGATGCGATACGCGCCTTCATCTGTACTTAGGCCTTAGCAGGCGGCCACCGCTTTACCAAGGAATTCGACGCTTTATTGTCCGCTCAAATATCTCTCTTGTGCGAAATCAACAGGAACGGTTTCCCTCGGAGCTTCACCTGTTGAAAGACCACCATCGGGCTTTGAAATGTCCACGCCCACTCGTGCCAAACTCTCAGCATCATCCGCCGGAGCTGCCTCTGAGTTGAAGGTATGAATATAGTGCGCCAAAGCCAACTTATCGGTTGTTGAAAGCGTTGGATAGGAGTTCATGAGAGGGGCAATACCCTTTTGAAGAGTGTAAACAATGTCTGAACTACGTCTGCCGTTCTTCCACGCTGCCGAAACCGTAAAGTTTCTGGCCTGCGGCAAAACATTCACGCCATTTTCGCCATGACAGGTTTGGCAGGCATTATCTTTGTACAGCTTCTTACCATATTGAACCAATTCCGGAGTTGGCTCCCAAGGCCGTTCAAAAGTGGGGCCAGAGCTAGCAGCCAATTTTAGCACAGGGCCCTTCACTCGCATATCAGCTGGTCGAGTCCACATATCGACGGCTGTCAAAAGAATGAAAGCTCCTAAAAACGCAAACCCACTTAAAAAATAGAGCCGATTAATGGGCGTGTCGTACTTCAAGCCCATAAAGTACATCATCACTGCCGCAGCCTTTGCCGTAGCGATCACCATGGCTACAACAAAATTCAAATCACCAAAGTAGAAAAACTTAGCCGTGATCACCGTGATAAAGGTGAAGAGCAACAAAAACAAAAAGACATTCAGACCTGTTCGATTCTCAAGAATATGATGTTCTTCATGCTCATCGTCGTGATGCTCGTGGTGCGACATATCTCAGCTCTCCGTTCTCATCTCTCAACCCACTAAATAAAGCAGCGGGAATAAATAAATCCAAACTAGATCCACAAAGTGCCAATACAGCCCCGTCATCTCTAAAGGCGTATAATATTTAGGGCCGAACTCACCACGCTTCGCTCGACGATAGAGCCACACAAAAATACCGGCACCCACGATCACGTGAAGCGCATGGAGTCCAGTCATGCAGAAATACAATACAAAAAATAACCGAGCCTGAGGATTTTCTGGGAAGGCTTCGGCATTCCAAGTCAGCCCAAAAATATCAAACGGAAAAATTCCATCATGAATTTTATGACTGTACTCGATACATTTAACGATCAAAAAGCCACCACTACAAAGCAGCGTATAGATGAGATTCTCGAGAATACCTTCTTTGTTTCCTCGTTGAGCGGCTGAAATGGCTCTTGCGACTGTGAAGCTACTCACAATCAGAATGACGGTGTTCACCGCGCCCATGATCCAATCAAGCTTCAAAGAGGCTTCATGAAAATCGACGTAGTATTTATGTCTAAAAATAAAAAAGGCGACGAAAAGTGCTGCAAAAAACAAAATTTCTTGCACCATGAACACCCACATTCCCAACTTCGCTGTCGAGAATTCGTGCGCTGCGTTTTTAAAATGATGTGCGTGATGGTGTTCAATTTCTTGACCAGCGCCTTGAGTCGTGGAGCCCATTCTTAAACCCTTTCTCCTCGATAATCATACGGTCCATAAGTCACCGCCACATCTTTTCTAAAGTTCTCCAGCGGTGGAGGAGATTCCGACTCCCACTCAAGAGTAAGCGCTCGCCATGGATTCTGAGAGGCTTTCGGACCCCACACCAAAGCATAAACAATATATCCGAGGGCAATAAAGAAGCCTAAAGCGATGAACAAGGATCCAATCGTTGAAATCTGATTGTAAATTTCGAATTCAGGCTTGTAGTTGAAATATCTTCGCGGCATTCCTAACTGTCCGGCAATAAACTGCGGAAAGAACGTCAGGTTAAAGCCCACAAAAATCATTAACCAAGCCAAGAAAGCGGGAGCTTCGCCATACATTCTTCCGAAAAATTTTGGAAACCAGTAGTGCAGACCAGCCATAAAAGCAAAGAGAGTCCCGCCCACCATCACATAGTGAAAATGAGCAACGACATAATAAGTATCATGCAAGTGAATATCTACGGCCAGTGTCGCCAAGACCACACCCGTAAGACCCCCAATCGTAAATACGAACATGAAGCCCAGAGCGTAGAGCATGGGTGCATTGAAAGATATGCTGCCTTTGTACATCGTTGCTACCCAGCTGAAGACTTTTATTCCGGTAGGAATCGCCACGAACATGGTAATCAGAGAAAATACAAAGTTCGCAATCGCTGTTTGACCACTGGTGAACATATGGTGACCCCAAACCACGAATGCCACGAGAGCGATTCCAAAGATCGCGCCCGCCATCGCCTTGTATCCAAAAATCGGCTTGCGTGAAAAAACGGGAATGACATCGTTGATCACTCCCATCGCCGGAAGAATCATGATGTACACAGCGGGGTGCGAATAGAACCAAAAGAAGTGCTGAAACAAAACAGGATCACCCCCTAAGGCAGGGTCAAAAATTCCGACACCTGCGACGCGCTCAAAGGCCAGCAAGGCAAGCGTGAGGCCCAAAACAGGAGTGGCAAGAACTTGAATGATACTGGTGGCATAAATTGCCCAAATAAAGAGCGGCAATTTCATCCAAGACTGCCCGGGCGCTCTTAGCTTGTGAACCGTCGCGATAAAGTTTAGCCCGGTAAAAATAGACGAGAATCCTAAGATAAAAGCAGCAGTCAACATCAGGGTGGCATTCTCTGCACGATCTGCTGAGTAAGGCGTATAAAACGTCCATCCCGTATCGACGCCCCCAAAAAACATGGTCAGCACCGCTAGCGCCGCACCCGTCACGTACAAATAATACGAAGCCAAATTTAATCTCGGAAAGGCCACATCTTTTGCGCCCAACTGCAAGGGAAGAATAAAATTACCCATCGCTGCCGGAATCATCGGAATGATGACCAAAAAGACCATAATGACCCCGTGATAAGTCATCGCCTTGTTATAGGCTGTGGCGTCTTTAAAGATTTGCCCCGCCGATCCATACACGAGCTCCGGCGCGAACAACTCCAAACGAATTCCTAGCGCAAACATTCCGCCCACAAAAAAGAAAAAAATTACCGACCACAAATACATCAACCCAATACGCTTATGGTCCAAAGTGACCAACCAGCTCAAAATGCCTTTAGGGTAATTTAAATAACTTGTACCGGCTGGACTCGAATGTTCCATGCTCTCTCCTTATACTTTCTATCGCAGACTCTTGATGTATGCGACCAACGCATTCAAATCGAATTCACTTACATGCCCGGGGTAAGGGGGCATCACAAGATCTTCGTAGCCACTCACTATTTTGGCCTGAGGATTCTCAATCGATTCTCTTAAATAGTTCGCATCGACCTCAAAGATTTCCTCATCGATCATCACGCGCTCTGATCCATAAAGACCCTTGAAGCTCGGGCCGATGCCCTCACTGCCATCTGAAGTGTGGCAGGCCACACAACCCATCTTTCGATAAAGTAGTTCTCCACGCTCAACCAACCCCTCACCCACAGCGGCCGTGGCTGAAGAGAGCACCTCAGTGCTCGCTGTTTGCGCCTCGATTTGAGCCTTTAATTTCTCGGTCAAGCCCCCCACACCAATCCATGCGGGAAGCGGAACCTCCTTACCCATTCTCCAGAGCCGAAAGTCTTCTTGCGACAGAACAACCACATCGCCGTACATGGCCGAGTGGCCTAGTCCGCAGTACTCGGTGCAAAAGAAGATATGTCGTCCCACATCGTTCGCCTTAAAAAACGTCTGTGTGTAAAGACCCGGCACTAGATCTCTTTTGATTCGAAAGTTTGGAACAAAAAAACTGTGAAGAACATCTCCAGGTTTTGAGGTCATCTTTAAGCGGACGGCTCGGTCCACAGGAACCACTAATCGGTTCTTCTCCATCCTTCCGTCATCGTACTGAAAGGTCCAACCCCAACTCTCTGCGACAACGTTTACCTCCATCGCATCGTTGGGAACCCGGTACATTAAATCTCGATACACTATCCATCCCCAAGCGAAGATCACCATTAAAATGACGGTTGGGATGGCTGTCCACAACACCTCTAAAGGTGCATTGTGCTCGATCGGATCGGTTTTTCTGCCCGGCCGCTTACGATACTTAATCAAAAAAACTGTCATCGGCACAATGACGACAGCAAAAAACACGGCAATCACTGCAAAGAGAAACCAATACAAGTGGTCCCACTGAGCGGCCGCATCGGTCGATGTCGGCGGCAATACTGAAGATAGATTCCAATTCATCTCTCTTACTCCTAAGGCCTTAAGATCGCCCCGCTTGTTTTGCGAGACGTCGTTGTCGAGCCCAAAAAAATCCCATGTAAAGAACCAAAATCAAAAGGGTGATGGCCCCACCCACACGCATTAAGTTCATCGCCGCTAAAGCGTATCCCTTCGCGTTGGGATCGTATCGATAACAGAACAACATGATCTTATCGACAATCGATCCTACCCTTCCTTGTCCCGCCTCAACGATGCTGAGCTGAACGTCTCGAGGCTCAAACTGAACACCAAAGTGAACCCGACTAATCACGCCCTCAGGAGTCAGCACAAAAAATCCGGCGCTATGGTTGTACTCACCCGTCTTTTCATCGAGCCGATACCCAAAGCCTAGAGCTCGACCCAGAGCTTTCAGTTGCTCATCCTCGCCCGTGAGAAATCGCCAACCCTGCCTTACGGTATCGCGATTCTTCTCAGAACTGATGTAGTCTTTAATGTAATTCTCTCGCTTTTTACTCGCAAGCTCGGGCGTTTCTTTGGGGTTAATGCTAACGAAAAGCACATCGTATTCGGTTCCTATATCAAAAGTAATGCGCTTTAGAGACTCTACGATCCCATTCATCAGAAGCCCGCACAGGCTTGGGCAGTTATAATAAATCATCGAAATCACTACGGGCTTGCCTCTAAACAAGTCTTGTAAAAGCAGTTCGGACCCGTCCTCTGCTCGAAGGCGAACCTGATCTAAAGGAACTTTTTCTCCCAGTTTTTCTTCGATTCGAATTTGCTCAAATTCCTGTTGTTTTAACTGGTCTGTACCCACACGAACCTGGCCGGGGCCATAAGGCGGCTTTTCATAGGCCACCAAAAAGGCGGGTGCAAAAAGAACGACGAACAAAATTTGAATCCATCGATTCATTACAAAACCTCAAAGACCCCAAAACTTAATGGTGGTGAATAGACGCCATTAAACGGGGATCACGCGTGGGCACTAACTTCACCTTCTGAAGAATAATCCCAACACTTAAGAAAAATAGGGCCACAAAACCGAGTCCCACCGCGACCTCTTGCCAATAAATAGAGGCTTCCAGAGTAGTTCCCGGATTAAACAATCGCGTGGCGGGCATCGCATTCCAAAACAAATCGAGCCAAAAACCAAAGATCACCAGTACACAGATCGGAAGTGCTATTTTGGGATTCAATTTATTTCCGTAAGGCATCAAAACCAAAAAGGGAATAAGCCATCGGATTAACAGAACGGCTAATCCTATCCATTCCCAGCCGTCATTCATTCTGATTTTGTACCAAAAAGTCTCCTCGGGTAGATCACCGTACCAATACAACATGAATTGCGAATACGAGATGTAAGCCCAAAAAATAGAGAACGCAAAAACGTACTTACCGATGTCATGAAAATGCTTTTGGTTAATGAAGCCGGCCAAAAAGCCTCCGCGATGAATCGCATAGGTCATCAGATAAATCGCCGCCCAGCCCGCCTGAAAAAACATCGCGAAATACAGAACGCCATAAATCGTCGAAAACCAGTGGGGTTCTAGAGACATCAGCAAATCAAATGCAGCTCCCGATACGCTAAGCGCAAAGAAAACCATTAAAATGGCCGAAGCGGCCTGATTGAACCTCGTATGCTCGGGCCTGCCTGTTTTGTCTTGAGCAAACGACTGAGACACTAAGAAGAAAGTGGCCAGCAGCCAAACAGCAAAATAAATCACCAACCGAATTCCAAAAAACTCTGAATTCAAAAATGGGCTCTTCCATTTAATCAGATGATCTTTCGCAACCACTTCTAAATGACTCCACTCGAAAATCGAATGATGCCCCCAGTAGATAATCCCAATAAAAATTGCCGAAACCGGCAAAGTGAGGGCCATGGCTTCAAAGATCCGACGAATCGATACGCTCCAATGGGCGCCCACGATGTTTTGAATAAGCAGGATAAACAAACCACAAAGCCCGAAACCCAGAAAAATGCAGCTGCCGATTAAAAAGTTGTACCAGGCCCGAGTGGAATCGACGGCGGCAAGCAAATAAAAACCAATCGCTCCAAAGGCAATTAAAACACACAGAATCAAAACGATCGGAAAAGCCATTCTAAATGATTTCGGCTCAGGTATCGGAAGGCCCATGGCTACTGATTCTCCTTCTTATTGCCAATCTTCTGCTGAAAAAGCTCTAGATCCTCAGGCTTTGGATTGTAAGCTCTCTGAAGAACGCGGACATAGTGCACAATTGCCCAACGATCCTGCGTCCGAACCTTATGTCCGTACGGCATCATGATGTTTTGGCCACGAGTAATGACATGGAATATTTGACTGTCGGCGTAGGCTAAAAGCTTGTCCGACATCAAGAGTGGAGGCTTGGGATAAGGCCCGATCACCGATCCGTCGCCCATACCTGAAGCTCCATGGCACACCATGCAATGGGTCTCGTACATTTTTCTTCCACGCTCAACCACTTCGCGAGTTCTCGGTAAGGGATTCGCTTGAACGGGTACATCAGAAGCTGCCATCTCTGCAGGATAGGGATATGGAAAAGCATTACGTGCCACAGCTCCAGCCGGAGGCACCAAAGCACTCGTTCCGGTGTCAGACAAAGAGCTGGCTCGCTGCGGCTTGTATACTGGGGTTCGGTGCATGTTGGGCATGTATTGCATCGGATTGTGAGAGAACGGAATGAATCCACTGTGCTTTACAAACCAATACGAAAAGAGCGCGGTCAAAAACAAAGCGGCGAAAATTTTGAACTTCATAACTCACCCTCCGCCTCGTGTACTTCTGCCGCTTGGATTTCTTTCAAAAACTTCTTCACCGCCTCAGCCTCTTCTGCACCACTGACCTCAACCGCGACGGCAAAACGGTCGCAAGTCAAATCAGGATGAAAAATCGGCTTAAAATAATTGGGCAGCTTTAAAAGAAAAGTGAACATGAACAGTGCAGTGGTCACACCCGCGAGCAGAACGGTCGTCTCGAAAATCACGGGAATATAAGCTGGAAGGGCAAAAAGAGGTTTTCCGGAAATATTGATAGGCCAACTAAAGTAATGCGTCCAAATCGTTAAAAAGGCCCCGCCCCCAAAACCTGCAGCCCCTGCAGCAAACGAAACGTAAGGAAGCCAACTTCTCTTAAGGCCCATGGCATCGTCCAGACCGTGCACAGGAAAAGGAGTAAAAGTATCCCAGTTCTTAAATTTTCGATCTCGGACCTTAGCTGCTGCCTCCAAAATAGATTCTGGAGAAAAGTAGTAGCCCACAACACATGACTTTCTAGCCATGATGAGCCTCCTTCGATGGACTCGGCATCACGGATTTAACTTCTGCCATCGCAATGGTTGGCAAGAATCGGCAGAAGAGCAGAAACAAGGTGAAGAAAAGTCCAAACGAACCGATCAACACCCCAATATCCCAACCGGACAACTCAAAATATCTCCACGATGAGGGCAAAAAGTCCTGCGCTAAAGAAGTGACCACAATCACAAAGCGCTCAAACCACATTCCAATGTTTACGAAAATCGAGAGAATAAACATGAGAACGATGTTTCTTCGACAAGATTTGAACCAAAAGAATTGTGGGCTAATGACGTTACAGCCCACCATGATCCAGTAGGCCCAAGAATAGTATTCTCCAAAAGCTCTCTCCATAAAAATGAAGCGCTCATAAGGAACCCCACTGTACCAAGCGATAAAGAACTCGGTCGCATAAGCTAAGCCCACCAACATTCCTGTGGCGAGAATCACTTTGTTCATATTATCGAGATGGGCCATCGTGATGTACTCTTTGAGATTGAATACAACCCGCGCAATAACGAGCAGAGTCACGACCATCGCGAAGCCACTAAAGATTGCTCCCGCCACAAAATAGGGAGGAAAAATCGTCGTATGCCATCCAGGAATCAAGGACACCGCAAAGTCAAAAGAAACGATCGAGTGAACCGACAAAACCAGAGGTGTCGCTAAGCCGGCTAAAATCAAATAGGCCATTTCGTAATGAGACCAGCCTCGACCCGAGCCTCTCCAACCCAGCGATAAAATTCCATAAATAAGTTTACGCACCCAATTCTTGGCGCGATCTCGAACGGTTGCAAGATCTGGAACTAAACCCGTGTACCAAAACACGAGCGAAATAGTGAAATAAGTCGAAACCGCAAACACATCCCAAATCAACGGACTTCGAAAATTAACCCATAATGGGCCCATTTGATTGGGGTATGGAAACAACCAATAAGCACTATACCAGGGGCGCCCCGTATGAATGAGAGGAAAGATGCCCGCGCAAATCACCGCAAAAATAGTCATCGCCTCAGCCGATCGATTGATCGCCGTTCTCCAATTTTGTCTGAACAAAAACAGAATCGCTGAAATCAGGGTTCCCGCGTGACCGATTCCCACCCAAAAGACGAAGGTCACGATCATCATCCCCCAATTGACAGGGCTTCGAATCCCGGACATGCCCACGCCCTTATAGATCATGAAGCCAATCATCGAGAATCCCATCGTCATCACCATCAGCGAAACGACAAAAGCCACATACCAAAGTTTTGTAGGAAAGGACTCTAACGGCTTACAAACATCATTGCTGACGTCTTTATAAGTCTTGTTGCCCTCAACTAATGGTTCTTTATCAAACAAGGGAAGTGCGCCCATTATGCCTCCTCCCCTTTATTTCGAATTCGAGGAAGATACGAAACAGAAGGGTTTGTATTTAAAACCGCCAAGACTTTGAAGGCCTGAGCTTTTTTTGCCATCTGATTTACTCGAGAATTCTCATCATTGAGATCGCCAAAGGTAATGGCATCGGCTGGGCAGCTTTGCTGGCAAGCCGTTTGAATATGCCCATCAGGCACTCGGTATCGGAAATCCTTACCAGCCTGCTCTTTGATCTCATCGACACCCTTTCGAATTCTTTGAACACAGAAGGTGCACTTCTCCATTACCCCACGCGAGCGCACGGTCACATCGGGATTGAACATCAAAGAGATCGGACTTTCTTCTGAGATATCCTGACGACCCGCCATCGCTTTAGAGTAGTGAAAGTAATTAAATCTTCTCACTTTATAAGGGCAGTTGTTCGCGCAGTAGCGAGTTCCCACGCAACGGTTGTAAATCATATCATTCAATCCATCGGAAGAATGAACGGTTGCCAGAACGGGACAAACGGTTTCACAAGGAGCACGCTCACATTGCTGACAGAGCATCGGCTCAAAAGTCGCTGCCGGGCTCGACTCATCCCCCGTGTAATAAAGATCCAGACGAAGCCAAGCCAGATGTCGTCCCATCGAGACTTGATCTTTACCGACGATTCCAATGTTGTTTTCTGAATAACATGCCACGACACAGGCCTGACACCCCGTGCACTTATTGAGATCAATCGCCATGCCCCAACGGTTTCCGGGGTAAGGATGCTCACTGGCATCGTACATCGAGAACAACTTCATTTTATCGAGAACGGGATCTTTCGCGGCTTTGGGATCCTTGCGAAACTCCGCGAGAGTCGTCTGCTGTAAAATATCGTGATCTCTTCCATGGAGATCAAAATGATGCTGAGTAGTGGCAAGCTCTTTTCGACCTCCCGTTTTTACAAGCGAAATCTTTGCTCCTGAAAATGAAATTCCCGCATCTTGCTTTAACGAAAAAGCATAAATCGATGCGCCGACCCCTGAGCCCAAAGTTCCTGCTTGAGTTCGGCCATAGCCCAACGGAACCACAGCGACATCATTTCGAATTCCTGGCTGAACAAAGACCGAAAGCTTGACGCTGGCCTTATCCGATTTTACCTCGATCTCATCATGCTGATGGACTCCGAGTTGCTTGGCGGCCTCGGGCGAGAGCGCCACAAAGTTACCCCAGGTTACTTTACTGATCGGCTCCGGCAATTCCTGTAGCCAGGCATTATTTGCATTTCGGCCATCAGTCATGTTGAGCGTTTCAATGGCCACCAATTCTAGGCCTGAGCTCTTTTGACTTCGCGCCGCCTCAATAAAACTTAATGCCGTCCCACCTTTTGCTGAAAATGCTGAGTTCGCACTTCCTACGAGACAATGTCCCACTCGAAGCTGGTCTTGCCACCAAGCATCGAAGCCCGAAGACGCTTTTGCGTTCGCAAAAACACTTTCTTTCCAGACCGACTTCACAAAGTCTTGATCTGATCGAGAGTCTCCCGCCCAAGCCAACAAACACTGAGTCAAAGAACGACTATCGAAAAGAGGCTCAATGACGGGCTGCTGAATAGAGTAGCTCCCCGCAAGAGCCTCAGAATCTCCCCAAGCCTCCACAAAATGACTTTCAGAGAGAGTATGCTTAGAGGCCTTGGCGGTCTCATTGAGCTCGCGAGTTAAAGTAAAACTCTGCCCAACCTTGCTTAGCGCTGCAGCGAAATCAGAATGTGGCCGTGAGTAAACAGGATTGACTCCTTGAATAATCAAAACGTCAACCTGACCCGCCTTCATCTCTTCGACCAAACGATCAAATTCGGATTCACTGCCTCGGCCCACCCGAACTTCTGCTGACCAATCGAGAGTACTTCCGTAGCTCCCCAGTGCCTCGTTAATCAGGGCCGCCACTAACTGACAAGCCAATGCTTGAGGCCCACTATAAGAAGACACTACAAGTGCTCGTCCACGACTTGCAGCTAGAGCTCTTGCTGCTTTTTGAATCTCACCCGGCGGCACTCCCTCAACCTCGCCAGCCATCGCTACTAACGAAGCATCGATCGAAATTTGTTTCGATAATTCAGCCGCCAGGCTTAAGAGCACACTCAGCTGCTGTGAGGGTTTGATGGCCACACGATAATCTGCAGCGACTCCCGTGACGGAGTACGCGCTTTCAAAAACAAACAGCTGATTCACCTGATCATCGCCAGCATGAATACTGCGGCGAGACGAAAAGGCCTTTGTAAACTCTGTGGGACGCAACCAACGACCCAAAAAGTCCGCATCTACCGAAACAATCGTATCGGCTTTGTCAAAACGCGGATAAGGGACTCCTTTTCGGCCCAAAATTTCATAAGCTTTTGAAAGGGCCTCGTAAGAGTGATCTCTAAAAACTACGGATCGAGCCCCAGTCTTTTCCTCAAACAAGCGAACGGCACGGTCTCGCGACGGACTCGGAACCTCGTCCACCAACAGCCGAATCGACCCTGGGCGAGCCGATGACAGCACAGCCTTCATCTGCTCATCGAGAGCCTGCCAACTCAGACTTCGACCTGTCTCTGAAACAAAAACTCCTCGAACACGATCGGGATTAAAAAGATTCAGCAGTTCCGCCTGAGTTTGGGTATCCAAGCCTCCCTTCGTAAAAGGATGGTCCGGATTTCCCTCGAGCTTGATGGGTCGGCCCTCTCTGGTCTTGATCAATAGACCAACTCCATCCGGGGAGCTCGACGCATACCAAACCGGCACTCCATAAACAAAGCCCTCAGGCTTGTTCACGTAGGGGACCAGGTAGTCTTTGGGTCGACGAGTACAGGCCGTACCCCCGATCAATGCGCCCGCTGCAGTGAAATACTTAAGGAAATCTCTCCGCGAAACAGGATCGGTCGAGGCTTGATCTTGCGGTAGAACAACAAACTCTTGGCCTCGCTTTTGATGATTGATGGGCGCTGGCGCAGCCTTTTCAGCGACACTCTTCCATAAATGGCGCTCGCCCTGCACTAACAAATCCTCTTGGGTTTTTCTCAGCTTTTTGATCTCTTCTTCCGCAGCACTCATTTATTTATTCCTTCAGATGAAACCGGTTCAACCCTTGCTGGTCGATTGGCCTCGCGATCGAGCCACAGCATCTTTGATCGCTCGCAATTGAACAGCACCCACTCGGTTTCTTGAAAACATTCTAAACTTTGAAGCATTAAAAAGGGCCCCCACCGCCAACCCAGCACCAATGAGTGGCAACCAAAAAGATCGCTGACCAGCTGAAGAGTCTTTCTGAATAGAGCTCAAGTCCTTTGCGCCTTTCGTATCTAATGACTCCATAAGCACCTTCTCTCTTAATAATGGCAAGTTGAACAACTCACGTCTGCGTTGTGGATCTGCTTTTGGCCGATCACCTCATACCACCAAGGCTTCTTGCCTCCTTGCATTTCAAGCTTTGTATTTAAAAACCACTCGCGGTGAGGGGTCAGATTGGTGTCGTTGCGGTGGCAATCCATACACCACCCCATACTCAGATCGGCCCACTGATAAACGACTTCCATGGTCTCGACGGGGCCGTGGCAGGTCTCACAAGCGACTCCCGCAGCCACATGGGCCCGATGATTGAAATGCACGAAGTCTGGCAGCACATGAACCTTGACCCAAGGCACGGGCTGACCAGATTCGTAATGAGCCGTCATCTTTTGTATCCACGGACTCTCTTTGGCTACTTGCGAATGGCAAGTCATACACGTCTCAAGCCCGGGAACCTCCGAAAATTCGGCATATTCGGCTGAGCCGTGGCAATAAAGACACGGGATCTTATAAGTACCCGAATGCAGAGCATGACTAAATGGAATCGGCTGCGGAGGTTGATACCCACGATACCACCTTGGCCCAAATCCCAAATAGAGACCGATCAAAGTTATGATGGTTAGGACAACCAAACCCAAGATTATAGGCTTAACACTGCGCCCTTCGGCTTCACTCATGGACCATTATCTTCCTTATTAAAACGAAATAAACGCTCTTATAGTTTTAAAGACTAAGAAGCTTTAGGGGCAAGCTTCAATGAGTGGTTTCTTTTGCTCGCTAGTCCTCTTTCACACGACATGTCATTTTTCTCTTAATGATCGAGGACCGGCAAAGCTTCTTTTTTTGCTAGAAGCTCAAGCAAGCTTCGATCGCGCGCAAGCCTCAATCTTAGATCATCCCTTTTCTCGATGGCCGCCCTCAGCGCCGGGTCGAGTTTTAGTACCTCAAGTAAACGTAATCCCATTTTTTCTCTCAAATCCTCATAAGGATCGGGGGCCTCGGGCTGGGGCTCCGAGCGTAAAAATCCCTGATCCAGGCCCACGCGACTCTCGTAAGACTTTCGAGATTCACGCTCGATCTCATCCACCTTCTTGCTGAGCCCTAATTTCGAGGCGAGTAATAGAATTTTGGAGTGGGTCCAGTCAAAACGCTCTACCCACGGATCCATCTTAAAAATATTGAGCGAAAAGGCCAAGAAAAGTGCGCCCACCCCAAGCATGACTCCGTGCGCTGCGGTCAGCTGAAGACTGAAGTCACCCACAATCGGAAAAATCCACCCGCTTTTGGGATCTGCCATACTCGAAATCAAAAAGGCCGGTGTAGCCATTAAACTTCCGAGCAATTCAAAATGAGCGGCCGTTCGGCGGGCGTCCTCTTTTCTTCCCATCGACTCCATGCGGCTCTCAAACTTCGTAATGGCATCGTAAAAAAAGTATCGCCAAAGCACATTAATCAGGGCCGAGCTCCATTTGGTGACCAGCATATGGTACCAACCCTCCACCGTCCCAACCGCCGCCAACTTGTCCCACTCAAAAAGCTTTGAAAGCCAGTAAATCTCAATCGTGAAAAAGCTACTCAAAAGTAAATTTCGAACAAAAGTTTCACTGAAGTTGCGTGCCTTTCCGAAAATACTTTTTGAATCGGCCCGCTTTCCTCTCAGCATCCAATTCGAGATGAACTTGCGATACACGCCCGTCACATAGCTGTTTCCGTAATTCACCACTCCACCCGCCACAGCCGAAGCAAGGCTCACCTTATCGCCAAAAAGCGCCTGAGCGGTGATGATAATTTGTTGAAAAGTATTGGCGGTCCAGAGTTTAGCCTTTGTTGAATCGAACTCCGCTTTGACGGGCGGCTGATGATCGTTGTTCTTCATCGGAAAAACGTAGATAAGCTCCTGCTTCAAATAGTCGCCAAATTCTACGGCTGCCATCACGGGGCGAGCCCACTTAGGCCCGCCCAGATTACGCCACTTAGGCTTACTAATGATTCGAACCTTGACCGGGTTTTTAAGCTTATTCTTTGCGGCTTCACGAATCATTTGTTCGAATTTTTTTTGCTCCACTGTTGAGATGGGCAGACCCACCCCAAAGATCACCGGCTCATCCACGCGAAATTGAAGATGCCCCTCTCGAAGGGCCTGATCGATTTCTTGATCAGTAGACAGAAGCCGCCCCGAACGCTTATCGATCGCCACAAGCCTTGGACCGAGATCGGGATTCTTTGCAAAAAACTCATCCAAACTTTCGCGTGTTAATTCAGCAATCTTTTCTCCGGTAGTGGTATCGAATGAAGACTTCGACAAATAAACGCCGCAGGGTGTTTTGCTCTCATTTGGATTTCGAAGTCGAAACTCCTGCGCCTGGCAGGGATCCAGGAGTGCCAGAAGCGAAACACACAAAAAGCCGATGAAAAAAAACCAAATTCGTGAACCGAAAGAAACTCCCCGCAAGCCCATCCCCTCCTGGCTTTGTCAGAATGCCGCGATGCAGCTTGAGCAATCAATCATTAGTTGCGCAGCGCGCTAGAATTAACGCAATCTTATCTCAGGGCTATCATGCGGCGCGCTAGCCGTCCCAGGCACTTTAGAGGCCCGTTAGCATCCACAAGCCCACCGAAAAGAATGCCAAGCCTATGATTAAATACGCGCTCGGCTTGCGGCGGTGATAAATACATTCAAAGACAGCACTAAAAATAGGAACGCAACCCGCAATAGCCGTCACCGGCGCTAAGGGTCCTAGATCGATCGCCTTTAGATAGAGCCAAAGCGAAAAAAAGGTCCCAGCTACCGAGGCGGCAAGAAGGAGACCCCTGCTTTTGCGATCAAATTTTTTGAAACCCGCCCAAAGATTTTGCGGCCTGAAAGAAAAAATAATGACGAATCCAATGACCGCGCCCAAACAGCGAATAAAGTTGGCCGCGGGAGAGCTTAGTCCAGGCGTCGCCTCAAAAGAGTATCGCGTCAGCAGGATGCCGCACGCATCGAGCATCATCCCTGCGAGTGCAATTAAGGGGCCCAATAACTCCCAACGCCCCTCCACGCGGTATCGCTCAAAGCTCACCACTAAAGCACAGAGAATAAGCATCACGATCGCGTACATTTTTTGAATCTCGAGGCCTTCGCCGAGAAACCAGTGGGCCCCAAGAGAAATCAAAAGCGGCTGAAAACTAAAGATCATCAAGGTCCGAGCGGCACCTATTCGTCGAAAAGCTTCGACTAAAAAATTGTCCCCGAGATTTAATCCAATAAAACCGCTCAACAAGAGGGTGCCCACCACTGTCCACGATGGAAGCACCTCCCAACTCGAAGGCAAAATAGCAACGCATGCAAAACAAAAAAAAGCGATGAAGCCCTTAAAGGCATTCATCCAAAGGGCATTCGTCCGGCGCGAAAAATCTGAAAACACCACACTCGCCGCACCAAACATGGTCACACTACAAAAAACGTAGAACAAGCTCTCAGGCACGGATCTTCTCCCTCAGCCACAACTCAATCTCTGGAATCTCTCTCTTTAAATCAAATGAGTGGGGCTTATCGTAAGATCGAATCTCGACTTGAACGCCGAGGGACTGCAGCTTCTTAAACTGCTCCGTAGCTGCTCCTGCAGGCACAATCTCATCTCGCTGACCAGCCGTCACCAGAATCGGAGTTTCTTTTGCTCCCCCGCCAAACGAAGTGGGATATTCCTCAAGCCGAAGAATAAATCCGCTGACTCCAACCACCCCGCCCAATACGCGATCAGATCGAAGAGCGATGTCTAAACCCATCACACAGCCTTGCGAAAAGCCGCACCAGAAAATTTTTTTAGAGTCGTAGCCTGCTGAACATATCTCATCGATGAGCTTGTTTAATCGCCGACGACTCTCGTCTAATCCCTCTTGTGAGGGGCCGATGTACCAAGAAAAGCCGGGAATTTTCATCTCAGGAACGAAATCGGCATGAGGGGCTTCGATGAGAAGAATGTCAAACTCTTTGAGCGCTCCTCGCTTAGCCAAAAATTCCATGAGCGGAAGACGTCCGCCGCGACCATGCACCAAAAGCAGCATCTGATGCCCCTCTTGAGTTCCCGGCAAAAAGCGATAATTAAAAAGCTTGGTCGAAAAACTCATGGCTTGTTTATGGGGGAGCTGGGACCTCGTGGCCAGTGATTTCTCTTTGACCCCTTTCTTCTGATAGAATTAATTAGAGGGCAGATGCTGTCTCCAACGGAGCAATACCGCGAACGAAACATCGTAATCACCACGGGCCATCAGCCCAATTTAGATCTTGTTGCCATTCCTCATTACACCGATGAGCAACATGAAACTTGGGCCCTGATGTTTGCTCGACAAAAAAAAGCACTCCCGGGAATGGCGTCACGGGAATATCTGGAGGCCTTGAAAGCCCTCCAACTCCCTGAGACTCAGATCCCCAGCTTGAAAAACGTTTCTGCAGCGATCGAATCAAAAACAGGTTGGCGAGTGACTCGAGTCGCAGGACTCGTCCCAGAGAAAGAATTTTTTGACTGTCTGGCTCAAAAGCTTTTTCCATGCACTGATTTTATCCGATCTCGCGACGAGCTCGAATACACCCCATCGCCAGATATGTTTCATGATATTTTTGGACATTGCCCGTTAATCACAAATCCGTATTTTGCTCATTTCTATGAATATTTTGGCCGAGCAGCTTTAAATGCCAACCCGCAACAGTTGATTCATTTACAAAGAATTTATTGGTTTACTGTTGAATTTGGGCTCATTCAAAATCCAGAAGGTATTCGTATTTACGGATCAGGAATTCTCTCGTCAGTGGGTGAAGTTCCGTATTCTTTGAGTGATCAAGTTCGTCGCCACAGTTTTGATTTCAGAAAAGTCGAAAGCCAATTTTACGAAATCTATCATATGCAAGACGATCTGTTTGTTGTGCCGTCTTTTGAATGGCTGCTCGAAAATTTTAAAAAATATGTAAGAGACGAAAATCTCGTTGTTTGATTAAGGCACGATCGTCCAACGCTCTGCTCCGCGCGCCTCAATTCGAAGATCAACCGTTGGCCGTCCTTCTGCAGGCTGCACCTCTAAACGCAAGCTCTCGCCTCCTTGAATGAACGCCGAGATTCGCTCGAGCAAGGCCGGTCTGGAGAGAGTTCGACTCAGAGGAAGTCTTTCCAGGTAAGCAAAAAGTTCTCCCACCGCGTCCTCTGAGTTCGACAACGAAATCGTCTTGCTGGCTTCGCTGAGGTGAAAGTGATTCGCCCCCTGCTTTGCAAGAACGACAGAGTAACTCTCGCTCGCATCTCGCGGATCATAACGTCTAGATCTCGCCTCGAGCTCGATTTTACGCATTAAAGCTTGGTAGGCCTCATCTTGAGCCCGACTCGGCTCACCCGCCTGACCGTCCATGCGAATTCCCCATTCCTTGAAAAGGCGGATCTCCGTTGATCGGATATTTAAGACCAACTCCGCGATCCGCGAGTACTCTTCGGCCGAAAGGGACGAAGCCAAAAAACTCATGGCAAAAAAACTGGCTAAATAAAAAACTCGAAACATCTCAAACCCCCTGAACTCGGCAGCTTTTTACCACGACTCTCCAAAGCCGAGAAGCCCCCCCAAAAAGAGGGTTAATCCTTTGAGATTTTTAGAATTACTTCTTAATTTTGCCTACGAGTGAATCGAGATAAGCCTTTTCTTCTTTGGAGATCATGCGACTCCCCAGTCCAAACAAACTATTCGTCACTCCCGCAACTTTCTCAGCGGCCTCGAGAACCCAACTCGAGACGTCTTTACCAGACTTTTTCAGCTCGGCCACGATGGGCTCTAAAAGACTGCGCGCCTGGAGAAAGCTTTGATCTGAAGGCCCCTTCTCCATCCAGCGAATCATTTGGGCATAGGCTTTAGAGTCTTTGCTAATTCCGGCCTTTTCCATCAAGCCCAGAATCTCTGATTGCTCCTCTTTCTGCACTCGACCATCTGCCCAAGCCACATCGACCAAGGGTAAAAGGTACAAAGCGCGGGCCGAGTCTGAATCGAAGCCGGCCTTCGTTAAATGCTCAATAAGACTCGAGTCTTGAATACCTGCTTGAGCGAGATCGCTTTTAGCCTTGAGCTTTGCCGCTGCCTCGGCATTGAGCTTTCGAAAATAATCTTCTTCTTGAGCTTTTCTTCTGTCGTCGAGGGGCTTATCTGAGGTCATAAATCATGCTTAGATGAGGGCCGCTCGAGTGACAAGAGTTGGTCGCAAAAAGAATTATGGAAAAGCAGAGTCTCTCCCAGTCGACAAACCCCCAACTCCCGTACGAATGGTCGCGCCTTGAAGACTTTGAGCTTCTTAAGCTTCGCTTTAAGGATCTTAAACTTAACCTAAACACGACTCCAGTGAGGGGCTGGCTCAAAAAGTTTGAAGACGAGCTTGCTCTGGTCGGCCTAAAGATCCGGCCCCACTACTATCTGGGCGATGAGTGGTTTTCGCCCGAGGGAGAATTGGCTATCGCCATTCCCTTTTTTCTTTCTCACCCACGTCTGCAAGCTCTTGAACAATCCCAGATGCTCGATTGTGAGGGGGATACCGAGGAAGAGTTTTTAAAATTGCTTCGACACGAAATGGGACATGTTTTTGATCATGCCTTTAAAGTATCGCGCCGCACGAAGTGGAAGAGAATTTTTGGATCCAATAAGAAGCCCTATGATCCCGAAAATTATCGCCCCCGAGCTTACAGCAAGAACTTTGTTCACAATATTGCTAACGACTATGCCCAAGCGCACCCCGATGAGGATTTTGCCGAAACTTTTGCCGTTTGGTTGAATCCCAAGTCGAACTGGCGGCAGCGCTATAAAAACTGGGGTGCGATCCGAAAACTTGAGTATGTCGATGAGCTCGCCCAAGAATTTGCAAACCAAGAAGCTGCGACAAAAACAAAGAATTACCCCTATGATGCAACTCGTCTTACCAGCACTTTAGGCCGATATTACGCGCGAAGAAAAAAGAGATTGGCCTTCGAGAGCCCAAGTTTTTTTGATGAAGATCTTAAAAGAATTTTTTTTAAGCCAGATTCCGAGTCGGGCAAAACCGAAACTGCTTTTCGTATGATGCAAAAAAACAAAAAAGAAATGACCGCTCAACTTGCATTTTGGTCTCGAGAAAAGAAGTACGTCGTAGAGCAGCTTTATCAAAGAATTCAGCGGCGCTTGCGAGAGCTCGAACTGCGCGCCCCTCAAGACTCTCGTTCGATTCCGATCGAGCTGACCGCTTGGCTCACTTCGGTGCTCATCAATTATCGACTTGGCGGCAAATGGTCGAGGCGACTATCCTAGCAGAGTGCGAGTCGTTATTCTTTTTGACCTAGCCGCCAGCCCACCGAGTGGTCAGGATTACACAGACTACTTGAAAGACAAAAATTGGAAGTGCGAACTGGCCGTTCGGAGAGCGGTTGAGAGCCTAGGACATGAGGCGATTTGGCTCGGCCTGTACGATGACATTCCACGCTTTGTTCAAGAGCTTCAAGATCTCAAACCAGATCTCGTTTTTAATCTGGCTGAAAGCTTTAAAAACTCTCGACACTTTGAACCGCAGTTGGTGGCCCTTCTTGAACTGCTCGAGATTCCCTTTACGGGTACGGGCTCTCTGGGCCTCGGTCTTTGTAAAGATAAAGCTCTATCTAAAAAAATACTCGCCCATCATCGCATCAATGTGCCCCAAGCGGAGGTCTCTCGCGTGTCTCGACCCCACAGGAGTTTGAAAAAATTTCCTTTCCCGGCCTTTGTGAAGCTTTTAAAAAGTGAAGCGAGCGAGGGGATTTCTCTCGATTCTTTTGTCGAAAACGAAGAGGCCGCTCTTGAGCGCATTGAGTTTCTTCATAAAAAATTTAAAGAAGATGTTCTCATTGAGGAGTTTATTTTTGGAACAGATCTCTACGTGAGTGCCATCGGAAACAAACGAATTCAAATCCTACCTTTTCGACAGCTTCAATTTACTGGCAAAGATCAAGACGGATCAAATTTTGCGACCTACAAAACGAAGTGGGATGAAGCCTACCGTAAGCGCTGGGGGATCAAGAATACCTTTGCCACCGAACTCTCAGAGGAGGTGGTTGCTAAAGCTTGTGAAATTTCACGTAAGGCTTTTGACGCGCTCAATCTGTCGGGATTTGCACGCTTTGACTTTCGGCTGACTGACAAGCAAGACTTGGTGATGCTGGAGGCCAATCCCAATCCCTCTATTTCAGACGACGATGACTTTGTGCTTTCGTCCAAAAAAGCGGGCCTCACCTACACCGAGCTGATTGAGAAGATCATGGATATTGCCTGGGCTCGATAAGAAAATCTTAAACCACCAAAATCTAGGATACTTTCGGGCTAAACCGCGCCGTTTTTGCGTTGAATTCTCGAGCAACTCGCGCAAGAGTAGCGTCATGGCAGCCCATTTTAAAACTCCAGAAGATCGTGACTATCGCTTCGCGCTTCGGCATTCGGCCGCGCACTTAATGGCTCAAGCCGTTTTGCGTTTGCATCCTCAAGTAAAACTCACCGTGGGACCCGTGACGGATGATGGCTTTTTTTACGATATGGATTTTGCGGGCAAGACCTTACAACCTGAAGACATTGCTGAAATCGAAAAAATGATGAAGCAGATCGTCAAAGAAAACCATGAGCTTCGATATTCCGAGATGAATCGCGACGAAGCCAAAGAGTTCGTGCGACGTCAGAGTCAAACTTATAAAGTGGAGTTGATTGACATGATTCCTGCGGGCGAAGCGATTTCGTTTTACTCGCAAGGAGAGTTTATTGATCTTTGTGAGGGCCCTCACGTTCGACGCACCGGAGAGCTCAAGCATTTTAAACTTCTCTACGTGTCCGGAGCATACTGGAAAGGTGATCAAAACAACCCGCAACTTCAGCGCGTTTATGGTACGGCCTTTGAGACCAAAGAATCTCTAGATCAACACCTTAAGATGATCGAGGAAGCCAAAAAACGTGATCACCGTGAGCTTGCGAAAAAACTCGATCTTTTTTCTTTTCATCACTGGTCGCCCGGCATTCCCTTTCTCCACCCTCGCGGCGCTTTTGTTTACAATCAGATGATCGAATTTATTCGAGATCTCTATAAGGAGTTTGACTACAAAGAAGTGATCACTCCGCAGATTTATGATGAGGCCCTGTTTCAAAAGAGCGGACATATGCAGAGCTTCAGTAATTTTATGTTTCAAATGCCCGATGCAGATGATCATACGTCTTGCCTCAAGCCCATGAACTGCCCAGGTCACTGCCTGCTCTATGGCACTCAGCTTTATAGTTACCGCGACCTGCCGCTACGGATTGCGGAGTTCAGCAAGTTGCATCGAAACGAAAAAAGCGGCGCCCTTCACGGGATCACTCGAGTCCGAGCGATGTCGCAAGATGATGCCCATATTTTTTGTAGAGAAGATCAAATCGAAAGTGAGACCGCGAAGTTTTTTGATTTCGTAGATCGAGTCTACCGAACTTTTGGCTTCGATCGATACGAAGTCAAACTCGCCCTTCGCCCAGAAAATAAAATGGGTGAGGACCGATTGTGGGATCAGGCCGAGTCCATGATGCAAAAAATGCTCGATGAACGTAAAATCCCGTATGAGCTCGCCCCAGGCGAGGGGGCTTTTTACGGACCCAAGTATGAGTTTCATATTCGAGATGCCATCGGACGCTCGTGGCAACTTGCCACGCTACAACTCGACTTCTTTTTGCCCATGCGATTTGAACTCGAGTATGTGGGTGAAGACGGTAAGCGCCATCGCCCGGTAATGCTCCATCGAGCGATTTTGGGATCGCTCGAACGATTCTTTGGCGTCTATCTTGAGAACTCCGAAGGTTACTTTCCGACCTGGCTAGCTCCCACTCAAATTTATCTGGTTCCTGTGCGCGAGTCTCACCACCAGTTTGTGAAAGAACTTGCGAATGAGTGGAAGAAAATCGGCCTGCGAGTTCATGCCGATTTGGATGACGGAAATATGGGTGGAAAAGTGCGCAAAGCCAATGTGTTACGAGTGCCCTACATTGGAGTCATTGGAGATCAAGAAATGGCGCAAAATAAGGTCGCGCTCAAATCTCCAAAGCATGGCGACTTTGGAGCTCGTGATTTGAACGAAGTGAAGTCGGTTTTGTTGAAAGAGATTCAAGCACGAAGCGCTGAGCCAGGATTCTAAATGAAAAAGGCCTCGGCGCACTTAAAGTGGATCCAAGAAAACATTCATAGCCAAACAGACCTTGGAAGTCTGGTGCGCAAAATGGAGCATCGAGGCTTTGGGCTTTTGATGTTCATTTTTGCTGTTCCCTTTATTCAGCCCGTACCCACGGCGGGCTTATCTACAGCTCTGGGAGCGCTCATTTTACTGATGGGAGTACAACTCTCTTTGAGGCGTCGATCCGTCTGGCTGCCCGGCTGGATTGAAAGAAAAATCATAGACGAAAAGACGGCACGGTTTCTAATTCGCGCGGCAGAAAAATTTTTTGCATTCATCGAAAAATTTATTCATCCCCGACTCTCGCTTTTTTGCAAAAGCGAACTTCTGATTGGAATTCTGATTGCAGGGATGGCAGCGCTGCTGATGCTACCCATCCCACTTCCACTCTCGAATTCGCTTTGTGCAATCCCCATTGCCCTCTGGGCTCTCGCCCTCGTTGAAGAGGATGGCCTGATGAGTGCCATCGCCTTTGTTTTTGCCCTGGCCGCTCTCGTTTTTCATGGCTTTGTTTTTTACCTTCTGATCCGATTCGGCGAAGAGGCCATTCCCCGGATTTGGGATTATTTTCTTTAGGGCCCTGAAACACCCTCTTGCAGCTTAGGCTTTTGCGACTTCTGGACCATGGCTTCTAACTTGCTTTTTAGCTCGGTTTAAAGGACTTTGAGGAGGTCAGCAGAGCCCGGGGGCGCCACGGTTTCGACGGGTGTCGGATGGTCTGTCTGGCGTGTCGTGTCGCCAAGGAGCACGTAAATTTCGTTGGCAAAACTTAACTGGCGAAGAAAACTTTGCCCTTGCAGCTTAATTGACTGCAACGCTGATCACATCTGATGCCTATTAAGTTGTGGCGGTGTCAAAGAAGTAGGTATGTCAGCACTCGAGCGTCTCAGTCCTTTGTCTGGCATTATCGATCTGGGACTCGAAAGTACTTAGCCTGTCTCCTGGCTTTGGTATTTTTTAAATTTATAAGGGGGCTACACACGTAGAAAGCTGGCTTGAAGTCATTCGGACGGGGGTTCGACTCCCCCCGCCTCCAATTAATTCAGAATACTGTATTCGGTATACAGTATACCGAATACCGAGCGAAACTTTCAGTTTCCGGAATTCAGAAAACTCAGAATATCAGAATTTTGTAGAATGAACTTAGGCTCAAAAATTGAATTCAGTTTTCTGAATGAAGAACTTTCGAACACTCGAATTGGCTGTTGAATATTACAATCAAGTTAAAAATATAAAAATACCTCGTCACCTGAAGGAGCAATTGCTTAGGTCGGCATCATCGATCTCGCTCCATTTTTCTCGATCACATCCTTGGCGCGGTTGGAAAATTATAAGTGCGGCCGAAGCATTCACCGATCCGCTTTATTTTGAAGAGCCGCGAAATACTTATGCAAACAATGGAATAATTGCCCCGGTTGATTTCGAAATAACGGGTAAGAAAGCGGGCTTTTGGGATTTCGAAAACCTAGAAGTATCCCCGAATACGATACTGAAACTGAGATAAGGAGCCGGCAAACAAACCGCTTACACCAAGCCTACAATATTTAAGTGAACTCTGCCCAGACG
>JBILFF010000096.1:0-8463 GCA_044351695.1 Bdellovibrionota bacterium | reverse complement strand
AATATGTCGGTCGCGATTTGATTGCTGTGAATGCAGCTCTGCGCAGCGATTGGCAGGCGACAGATAAACTCAACCTCCTCGCTGAAGTCGGCTACAGCTCTGGAACATCAGCCGCCGATGTGGCTGGTCGCGATTTAAAAACAATCGCATTCAATCGAGACTATAATTTGAGCTACCTTTTGTTTGAAGAGGCTATTCCCGGAGGTATCAATCGAGGCGGAACAGCCTACTCACCTCACTCGGGAGCTTTGTCCAACGCCGTTTATGGAAGACTCTATAGCGAATTCAAATGGGTTGATTGGTTTCACCCAGCCGTACAGGTGCTTGTTCCTTACGCCATGAAGAAAGTCCCCGGATCGGGCAGTAAATTTTATGGCATCGAGTATAACCTGATCACCACTTGGCCGTTTGATGACTACGTCTCGGCCGAACTCTTGTTTGCGCAATTTATCCCAGGAGGACTTTTTAAAGCGGTCAGCAAAGAGCATTCGGCCATGCTCGTTAGATCAGGATTAAACCTCAAGTTTTAGGAGCATTCGTGGGAGTAAAGTTTCCAGGAGTTCAGTACTTCAATCATCGACTCACTATCGAAGGAGTCGATCTTGAAAGCCTTGCTGAAAAAGTAGGAACTCCCTTTTATGCTTACTCTGCCGATCAAGTGATCAACAATTTTTTAGAGATGCAGTCGGCCTTTGAAGGTCGCGAGCATTTGATTTGCTATGCGGTGAAAGCCAACCCTAATTTAGCGATTCTCAGACTTCTCTCAGAGCTTGGATCGGGTACAGAGATTGTTTCGGGTGGAGAGCTTTATCGTAGCCTCGAGGCCGGAGTGCCGTCTGAACGAACTATTTATGATGGTGTGGGCAAAACTCGAGAAGAGATCGATTACGCCCTGAGAAAGAAGATTCTTTTTTTCAATGTCGAGAGTGAGCAAGAACTTTTGACCATTGATCTGGTCGCCAAAGAACATAAAAAAGTGGCGAATGTTTCGTTTCGTATCAACCCCGATGTGAATCCGAAAACGCATCCTCATATTTCTACTGGTTTAAAGCGAAACAAATTTGGAATCCCTATCCGAAAAGCTCCCGATCTGATTCGTCTCGCTTTGCGCCTCAAAAATGTTCAGGTCATGGGTTTAGGCTTTCACATCGGCAGCCAGATTAACCATCTGGCTCCTTACCAAGAGGCCGTACGACGCTTAGTGGAATTATATGATCTTGCGCAGGCTTGGACGCCGAATATTACACATTTGAATTTTGGGGGCGGTCTGGCGATCACCTATAAAAATGAGCGGCCTCCGAGTATTCATCAATGGGTCCAGACTCTCATGAAAGAAGTGGGCGATCGGCGAGTAACTATCGTGGTGGAGCCGGGGCGTTGCTTGGTAGGCAATGCCGGAATTTTGGTGACCAAAGTTATTTATGTGAAGCGAGGAGAAGCTGACAATTTTGTGATCTGTGATGCGGGCATGAATGATTTAATGCGTCCTGTTTTGTACGATGCCCATCACACGATTCTTCCTGTTCGTTACAAGCGCTATAAAAAGATAAAAGCTTCGGTTGTAGGCCCGCTCTGTGAAAGCTCCGATACCCTTGCCAAGGATCGCCGGATTCAGAATTTTCAGCCCGCAGATTTATTGGCAATCATGAGCTGTGGGGCTTATGCAGCCTCCATGGGCAGCCAATACAATTCGAGAGTCAGACCTCCCGAGATTTTGGTTCAAGACAGTAAATATTTTGTCGTCCGGGATCGAGAGAGCTACGAAGATTTAGTTCATCTCGAAAGGATTCCCGTTGGTCTGAAGAAGTCTTTGGCCACTCGAGGCTCTGCAAGTTTATGATAGAAAATATTCGAACGGACTTTAGTGGCGTGTGGACCGCCTTAGTCAGCCCATTTCACTCTTCGGGCTCCGGCATCGATGAGTCTCTCTGGAGACGGCTCATTGAAAGACAGATTGAAGCGCATGTGTCGGCTATTGTGGTGGCAGGCAGTACCGGCGAGGGACAAACCTTAACGTTAGAGGAGTGGTCTCAGTTACTAAAAGGGGCCTCTCTCTATCGGGATCAGATTCATGTTTGCGCAGCCTGCAGTTCGTCTTCTACTTCTCAAAGCAAAGAAATGCTCAGGCGCGCAATCGACTTAGGAGCTCAAAGCGCTCTGGTCGCTACGCCTCCCTACAATAAACCCATGCCTCAGGGCATCGTTGCACACTTTCAAGAGATTTCATCGGTTCAAAAGAACTTTCCAATCGTGGTC
Organism: Bdellovibrionota bacterium; assembly: GCA_044351695.1. Classification (GTDB taxonomy): domain Bacteria; phylum Bdellovibrionota; class UBA2394; order UBA2394; family UBA2394; genus JBILFF01. The sequence goes on along the minus strand of JBILFF010000096.1, from coordinate 6,207 downwards.
TACAATATTCCCGGCCGTTCGGGGACGAATATTTCACCGGAGACCATGGCCATGCTCTGGAAGATTCCTGAAGTCGTTGCCCTCAAAGAAAGCTCTGGCAACTGGTCTCAGTTTTTAGATCTCGTCGCACAACTACCTCCTGAGAAATATATTCTTTGCGGAGATGATCCTTTTAACGTGGCCATGATTACCCACGGAGCCTCGGGCACGGTGAGCGTTTTGTCGAATGTGATTCCCAAAGCCGTGGTTGATTTAGTTGAAGCCGCCAGCTTTTCTCGAATGGGCGAAGCGATGGAGATTTTCTATTCAAGCCTCGGACTCACGAAAGCCCTATTCTCGGAATCGAATCCGATTCCCGTTAAGTATGCAGTGAGCCTTCTCTTGGAGCAGCCGCTAGCGCTCAGACTTCCTCTCACGCCCTTGTCTGAGGCCCATCAAAAATGGATTCGCAACGAAATGAGCCGACTTGGAGTGCTCTCATGAAACCCGTCGTGATCGTTGGATATCGTGGCCGAATGGCCAAAGCCCTCAGCGAGCTACTCTCAGAGGAACGAAAAGCTTTTATTTTTTATAGTGAATCAGCTCCAGCGAGTGAGCGCACAAGCTCTTTTTCTTCATGCTCAGGTGTCATTGATTTTTCTTCTCCAGAGCTCAGCAAAAAAGTCTGTCGATTAGCCACTGAGGCTGGGATTCCTTTTATCTGTGGCACGACGGGTTGGGAAGCCCCTGAAAAGCCCTCCGAGATTTTTGAACACGCCAGCAAAAAGATTCCTGTTTTTTACGAATCCAATTTTAGCATTGGAATCGAATTTTTGGCTCGTGCTTTGGAGTCGTTGAGCGAGCTATCGTCTCATAAAGTTTATATCACCGACATTCATCATCGGCACAAAAAAGACTCCCCCTCGGGTACCGCTAAAAAAATTGCCGATCGGCTCCATACCGTCGCTCCCGAGGCCAAGATAGAGTTTCGAGATTACCGAATAGGAGAAAATCCAGGCGAGCATCGTGTCGATATTGATCTGGGTGAAGAAGTACTGTCGTTTAGTCACCAAGCCTTCAATCGAAAAATTTTTGCTCGCGGAGCACTTAAAGCTTTGCTGTGGGCTCAAAAACAAGAACCGGGAATTTATCAAATGAAGGATATGCTCTTGTGAAAATTAGAAAAGCGCTTCGCTTAGAAAAATTACCTCCGTATATTTTTGCAGAAATCGGCAAAAAAAAACTCGCCCTTAAAGCAAAGGGAATCAAGTTGATCGATTTAGGCATGGGTACGCCAGATCTTCCAACTCCCTCGCACATCATTGATAGCTTGCGCGAAACGGCGGGAATCACTGAAAATCATCAGTATGCTCCTTACAACGGAATAGATGCCTTTCGGATGGCTGCCGCCGAATGGATGGAAAGACGTTTTGGGGTGAGCCTTGATCCTCAGCGAGAGATCATGAATCTCATCGGGACCAAAGAAGGAATCGCCAACTTCACTTGGGCCTTTGTGAATCCAGGCGATTTTTGCTTGATTCCTGATCCGGGCTATCCTGCCTACATCAACGTCATCACCCTGGCCGGAGGAACGCCGGTTTCTTATCCGCTCAATGAGGATAATCGCTTTAGACCGAAGTGGAACGACATTCCCGATCAAAGCTGGCGGACTTGCAAAGTCATTTATATCAACTACCCCAACAACCCCACCTCGGCCACCGTCGAGCTCGATTGCTACCGAGAGTTGGTCGAGCGCGCTCGTCATTACGGATTCCTCATTTTGTCGGACAATGCTTACTCTGAAAGTGCTTATCGAAGTCCCGCTCCATCAATTCTTCAGATTCCTGAGGCTAAAGAGGTCGCTGTTGAAACCTTTAGCTGTTCGAAGACTTACAATATGACCGGATGGCGCATTGGATTTATGGCGGGTAACGCCGAGATCATCGGTAGTATTTTACAAATGAAGTCGTCGGTGGATACGGGAGTTTTTAAACCAATTCAACACGCAGCAATCACTGCACTCCTCGGTCCAGACCAAGAAATGATTAACCCTTCTAAAGAGGTTTTTGGATATCGCCGTCAACTCATGATCGATGGACTCAAACGCCTTGGCTATCATGTGTTTGATGGAGAAGCGACTTTCTATCTCTGGATACGGGTTCCAAAGTCCGGAGACTCCATGAGTTTTTGCTTAGACCTCTTAGAGAGAGGAGTAGTGACCACACCCGGCATTGGATTTGGTCGAAATGGAGAGGGCTGGTTTCGAATGGCGCTCACCGTTCCCGAAGAGGATCTGCGACGCACTCTTGAGCTCATGCCTCCAGGCCGATAAACGAGGAGAGACCCTGCATGAACGGCGCTAAAAACGAAGACCAAGTGCTTCAAAAGATTTTCATGCGCTTTCAAGATCTTCGGATTGAGGATCGATCTTTTCAGCGACATCTGGGCTGGGGAGATGACTCCGCTCTTTTGGATTTGGAACAATTACCCAAGGATGAATATCTTTGCATCTCCTCTGACAGCCTGGTGGAAGGCGTGCACTTCAAAGATGAGCATCTCTCGCCGGCCGATGTGGGCTGGAAGTCCCTCGCCGTGAACTTGAGTGATGTGGCGGCCATGGGTGCTCAGCCCTATGCTTTCTTACTCAATCTCAGCCTACCTCAAAAAAAAATTGATCGATGGTTGGAAATGTTTTTGGAGGGCCTTCATGAATGTGCCGTCGAGTACTCGATTCCTCTGATCGGCGGAGATTGCACCAATAGTCTTAGGGATGCGATGATTTCGATCTCAGTGATCGGTCGATGTTTAAAGAGCCAAGTGCGCAAGCGCTCGGGGGCTTGCGCGCGAGATTTGATTTTCGTGACCGCCCCCGTCGGAGACTCTGCAGCGGGGCTTGAACTTTGTAAGATCTCTCAGCCTCTGCCTGAGCCTCAACTCCTATTAAAGCGGCGCCATCAACGTCCTCGACCCCAGATTTCTGAGGGCCGCTTTTTAGCTCACTTTAGCGAGGTTCATTCATTGATGGACGTGTCGGATGGTCTTTTTTTAGACCTGCCCAAGCTTGCTCATGCCTCAAAGCTTGGATTCAAAGCTCAAGTGGACCAACTCCCGATCAGCGCTGAACTCCGACAGACTTTTTCTCAAGAGGCTCTTGAATATGCCTGTCTGGGTGGAGAAGATTACGTTTTGTTGGGTTCTTGTGCTGAGACCTTTGCTCCAGAACTTTCTCGCCGATTTTTCGATAAGTTTCAAAAAGCTTTAAATTTTTTTGGAAAGTTTACGGAGTCGATGGATCATCAATGGCTTAATGGCTCTGAAGTTTGGAAGCCCCAAAGAGAGATTTGGGAGCATTGGAAAGCATGAGTTATATCTCGTAAAAAAGAAAACGCTCGGCCGAAACCGAGCGTTTTCTCGTGTGTGTGGTCCAGATTATTTTTTACGAAGAATCGCTTTCGCATTCTGAAGAGCTCGATGCGCTTTTCTTGGATCACTCAATCGACCTTGAGGATCAAATCGGCTCTCATTCCAATCCGAACTTTCTTCTTGATACTCATCGTAGTTCGCTGCAGCCAAAAGATTCTGCGTTGATACGCTCGACATCATGGCGCGATTGCTGCTGGCAGCCATCAAAGACTGAATCGAATTGGGGTTCAAATTATCGAGATCTAGAATCTCTCCAAAGTTTGCACCCACAAAGACGCCGCCAGGGACGTTGTTGAGTCCGGGTCCGTAAAGCGTCACGACCGCGAAGGCCACTCCGTCTTTGTTTCGAAACACTTGAGAAATCGCCACGCCCGGAGGAAAGTACTGTGTTCTAAACTGAGAGATGCCAATGATCGCTCCCACTTGAAGCTCAGGAATAAGACCCAAAACCGCATCGACCGTAATTGACCCCTGTTGAATCACCGGAATCTTGACCAGTGGAGGCATCATCGGGGTTGAAAGAGGTGCCTCGTTAGGCAATTTAGTCACGGTACCGTATCCGCCCAGTTGACCTGCCAAGAGTCTTTCGAGGTCATACTCAAAAACAATTTTCGCTCGCTCTGTGCGGCTGCCTGGAACAAAAGAGATTCGACCGTACTCATCGACCGGAAAGTTTCCTGCCAAGGCAATCTCAAGACCATCTGACATGGTCACCTCTACTCGGGCTGTTCCGGTCGCTGGATCCAGATTTAACTTAAAGTTATCTCCCAGACTCGCGCCCCCGCAGCCCTGAAGCAGAGTCGCCGTTATCAAGCCAAGACCTAACATTTGCACTGATTTAAAACTTAACATGCCCAATCTCCCTTTTTTTAAAATCCAGCCCTATTTTTAAATGCCCTAAAAACTCATCGGGCATGGCGACTTCACATCGCAAGCCCTATGCCGATAGCTTCAGAAAAAAAGTTAACACCTCACCCCCATCAAAAATTCTTCAGAGCTTTCGGGTGAATAGCTCCCCCCGCAAACAAAGTAGCAAAAAATCCTCTTTGAGCAGTGCGCTGGCCAGAGCCCTTTTTGAGCGGATCTACTAAGAAAAGATTGGTGAGCTAGCGCCGATCAGCTGCCAGCTTGCTTGCTCGAGCTGTAAACGAGTCTGGGTAGAGTTTCTAAAACGAGCACTGGCGCGATAGTTCAGGCTTACCGAATAAAGGGGGCTATCTCACCACTCCTAAAAATCCTCGAATCGCCTGTCGACGAGCCTTCGCACCCCCAACATTGTATCCGCGGCCCCCAAGTTGAAGTTGTGCTTGCCGCATTAGGGGACTCAGCTGTCGATAGGCGTTGCGATAGCCGGTCAGAGTCATGGCATTGGGACCTCTCCTATAGAGGTTTCGAGCCTGAAACATTTTCTTCGAAATGTCAGGAAAATCCATCCAATTGGAATCAACATACTGAGTCCAAACTTGCTTGTTGAGAGCATGCGCTACCGAGGGAAATCTTTCCCGTCCGTGCGCTAGAGTTTCTTCAAGAAGAGTTCTCACGGGAGACACATCCATCATTCCTAAGTTTTGAAAGGCTTTAAGCCTGCCATAGAGAAAGTGGCCTTCCTCATGAAACAAAGTGTTTTTATAAAGATCAACATCCGGCGTGTAACTCAACTGCCGCCCCGCACGCGCGCTGTCGTAAGTAACCTGCGACATCAAGTTGAGTCGAAGGAGCGATCCCTTAGCTCCTCCGAGCGGCTTGTCTGGAATACTTGTTATTTCGATCTTGAAATCCTGCCCCCCGGATCTCAGATGCATCTGAAACTCATTGTCAAAGAAAAGGGTCCGTGGCCAGCCAGGATGAGTTTGGATCAGACGATAGCGATTCTCAATCCACTGCTGAAGACCGGCAAACTGGCCATCTAAAAGCTGTTGCGTCGTGGGATTAGCAGAGCTTGGGTGCGGGAAAATGAATACTAGAGCCAGTGAACCCACCACCACGAGAACGAATCGATTGAGCACCCTCATAGATACCTCCTCTGCTCCGGCTCGACCCTACTAATACAAACTGTAAGCGGCTCGGAAAGCATCATCTGCATAGTAAGGAACATTTTCCGTATTGCCCTGAACCAAGTCCCAAGCCAATCCACCCGCGCTGACACTAAGATCAACGGCTGTTAGCGACCATGAGGCCATTCCCGCTCTCGCAAGCGAGGCTCCCACCGCTGGCCCAGCAAACGCAATAGGCAAGGTAACCACTGATGCAAATCCGAGTGCCGCTCCTAACATGTCGCCTTGAATATATTTGTCTGAAGCATTGTTAGAGAGGAAATCAAAAGTAACTCCCATAGCCTCCGTGGCCACAAAGTCGCCCCCGGTCCATTTATTCAAAACAGAGGCGGCTTTGAACTGTTTACTAAACATATAATCCCCCATAGCCTGGTAAAAGGGGTGAATTCTTTCTGGCCAACTACGGTTGTCTTTATGTATCTCCCACTCTTTCCGTATGAAGTTTTGAAAATCCAGTGTTGGCGAAAACGAGCTCGACAGATCCTGAGCGTTGATCTCTTGACCACGACTGAGTGCAAGCATCGCCTGCCCCCGAGCGGCAAAACTTCCGACGGGCGCTGTACACATGGTATCCATATCCTTGCTCAACTCGACGATATCTCCCACATAAGGATCATAAGTCTTGCCATCACTACCCACGACATGTCCCAAAATGGTCGTCAACTCACCCGAGAAGCCAAAGATAAAGGGTAGAGGCTGATCCATCAGTGAGCCGGAATAACGATGCTCCCAATCACTGTTGGTATAGATT
>JBILFF010000193.1:0-3421 GCA_044351695.1 Bdellovibrionota bacterium | reverse complement strand
CAGGGTGTGCCAAGATGGAAGCATATTCAGAAGAGGTTATAACGTGATTTACAGAAAGGTGGAACAAATGAATAAGAAAACAATGAAAAACAGAGTCTCTATGTGGGGCCTGATGATCGGTATAATGGCTGCTACAGGGTGCGGCACGCTCTCGGCAGCGAACTATTACTGGGATATCGGAAGCGCAGCAGGGTATCAGCCCGGGAACGGCACCTGGGAAACCAGCGCCTTCTGGACCTTGAACGGGACGACGCTGACGACCTGGCCGGGAGAGAGCACCAACAACGCTTACATTTGCACGAGCACGGGGACGAACGTCGTGACGATCAGCAGTCCGGTCGGCGTGAATCAATTGGGCCTGGGCTGGAATGGTTCGGCTAAGACTGATAATAACTGGGTGACGCTGACGAACAGCTCGATCACCGTTGGCGCAGGCGGCATCATCGTGGACGGAAACAAGACCGCGGCGATATACTCTGACATTGTTCTGGCTACAAACCAGACGTGGGACATTCGGGCGGTTGCGCTGCCTGTCTACGGCAACGTCACCGAGAACGGCAACGGTTTCGGTATCACCAAAACAGGTGCCAGCACCCTATCCCTCTACGGCATCAACTACTTCAGCGGTGATTTCGTACAAGGCGCAGGTCCAATCACAATCTATTCCGCCTCGGGGTTACCTCTGGGTTCCGGCTCACTGACAATCGGCAACGACCGCATGCTGAGCATCACACCTGCTGGCAGCGGCAGTGCGGTGGCGCTACTGGGTGGTACGAACGGAAATGAAACTCTTTCCTTCGAAGGTGAGGCACGCATCTACATCAACAAAGGCACACAGTCGAGTGTCACCTACACCTTCGGCAGCACCACGGACACCGGCAGTGTCTTCACACGCATCGGCAAAGGCACGTTGGCGGTAGGCAACTCGACATCGGCAAATCCTGGAGGCAGGATCGGTGACGACAATGGACGTATCCTTATCGCCAATGGGGCGACCGGCGTGCCGATCCACAACGGCATGGTGGATGCCTACATCACGACGGAGACGATGGGTTCCCAGTGGAATTTTGATTTTCTCCAATATGATGCCGTCAATGGCCTGGCCAACCTGACGTATGACGGCGCTTTCACGGGAACATCGGGCGGCATCAATGACAACACCAAGAAGTACCGAGTGATCAACTCCCAGTATCCGATTCTGACCAATAACACGGCTGTCTATGCGTTAACCCTGCATCAGACCAGCTCCGTGACGTTGAGTAATAACGCCGTGTTGTCCATCGGAGACGGGGTGAATCCCGCGGGTCTGATCATACACATCGGCCCCATTCAAAGCGCGGTCAACTCCACTGGCAGCAAAATTAATTTCGGGGCCAGCGAGGGCATCGTCTACAGCGGCCAAGCCGCTAGCATCGCGACGCCGATCGACGGCAGCGCAGGTGTTACCTTCAACGCGGGCGGCGGCGGCACCGGTGCGATGACGCTGACAGCGAACAATCTCTACAGCGGCCCGACCACCGTTCTGGGTAACCAGTTAAGGGTTGGAAATGGCGGCACCAGCGGCGATTTGGGTAATAGCACCCATCTTGATGTGTACTCTGGATCCACGGTCAACTTCAACCGTTCGGACACCTTCAACTGGGCGGGCGCCATAAGCGGCGCCGGTACCGTCCAGAATGGGGGGGGGCGGCACGCTGAACCTGAGTCTTTCTAGCGGGACTACGTTTGGCGGTACCATTGCCAACCCAAGTTTTGGCACGCTGAACCTGATGACGTCCGGCACAAATGCCATCACAACGCTCACCAGCAGCGGCGCCGGCGGCACGATGACCTTCAGCGGCGCCGGGTCGGTGAACAACATCGCCGGCACATTCCAAGGCAACAATGCCACATCCACAAACATCTTTACATCAGGGAGCTGGTATTTCGGCAATCCCGGGAACAGTGGCTCCAGCAGGATCGGCACCCTGATGGTTGATGGTGCTTTCGTGAGCTTCGCGGGCGGACGCTATGTCAGTTCCGCTGGAGGAGCGCTCGTCGTAAAAGCTGGACAGTTGCAGTTTCTGGGGGACCGTTTCAACCCGGGCGGTGACTATACAGGATCGATCCTGATCGATATCAGCGGAGGCGTGCTGGATGTCGCGCAATCACAATACGGTTTTTCGTTGGGGGCCATCGGCGGTAACCACGCCATCAACCTGACAGGGGGCCTTCTGCAGTATGGGTTCAGTCTCGGAAACTCGGCAGGCACCGCTAATTTTGTCATCGGCGCGGATACCGGAAAGTTGGGCACCAACACAGTGTCAATCACTGGCGGCACCTTGCTTTCGCGCTTCTCCCTTTCAGGCCGAATCACGCCCACCGCCAGTATTCAGCAATTCCTGAACTGGACAGGAGGCGTTTTGGCAGCTCTGGGCGCCGACATGACGAAACTGGGCAGCAGCGACGGCACCACCACCTATGCCAGCGGCACGCTGCTCAATGGCGGCGGCACGCTGGCCCCAGGCAACCTCGGCCTCCCCGGGAAGACGACCATTACCGGAGCTTATTCGGAATCCTCTGTTAACGCTGCACTGGCCATTGATGTTGGCGGCCCGACCCAGGCCAACGCCTTCACCAACGGCCCGGCCTTCTACGATTATCTTAACGTGAACAACGGCGCGGCAACCGTTGCAGGGCGGCTGGAGGTTCGGCTGATCAACGGGTATACGCCGCCCGCGAACAAGGGCTTCATCGTCTTGGAAACCACGGGCACTGGCGCAGCGCTCTCCGGCTCGTTCGCGAACGTGTCGGGCGGCAAGGTCTGGTGCGCGGACGGCTACTCCCGGTTCGATGTGCTCTTTAACGCACCTGCAAACAAGGTCATCCTGACCAACTACGCGGGCAACGTCTGGAGCCCAACCTCTGGCAACGCCTGGACAACCGCAGCCAACTGGACGCAGGCGGAACCCAACGGCAACACGATGGCCGCCTATTTCGGAGCCGGAGCCTCAGGAGCCGTGACGTTGGACACGGCACGCATAGTCCGCGGACTGTCCTTTAACAACAGCTCCGCAGCGTACACCCTGTCCGGCAGCGGTTCGCTGACCCTCCAGGGCGATGCGCTGACCGCGCCGCAGATGACCGTCTTGGCGGGGAGCCACACCATCAGCGTTCCGCTGGCGCTCTCGAATGCGACCACCTTCGCTGTGGACAACACCTCCATCCTGACGCTCGCGGGGCATGTGACTGGTGCGCAGACCGTGACCAAGACCGGCGACGGCACACTGGCGCTCGGCGGGTTGAATACGCTCGGCGCGCTGATTGTCAGCGCGGGCACGGTCAAGCAGGCCGGCGGCATGACCACGCTGGCGGCGTTGACGCTCGCGGGGGGCGCCTATGACCTCTGGACTGGCACCTTGCGCATCGCAGAGGGCGTTCC
>JBILFF010000094.1:0-8688 GCA_044351695.1 Bdellovibrionota bacterium | reverse complement strand
AAGAAATGCTCGAATTGGTTTGTGAGCGAGCCGAGCTTTTTGATGGCATGAATTTTCTAGAGTTGGGATGCGGCTGGGGAAGCCTGAGTTTGTATGTCGCCGAGCGATTTCCTCGAGCTCAAGTGACGGGCGTTTCAAACAGCCACTCGCAGCGAGACTTCATCATGAGACGAGCGGGGGAGCGCAACTTAAAGAACATCCAGATCCTTACTCAAGACATGAACAATTTTGAGACAAATCTTAGCTTTGATCGGGTAGCGAGCATTGAGATGTTTGAGCATATGCGCAATTGGGATGCTCTTTTAAAGAAAGTAGCTTCTTGGATGAGGCCGGAGGCCAAGCTCTTTATTCATGTGTTCTGTCATCGCGAGTACCCATATCTTTTTGAGACCGAGGGTGCCAAAAACTGGATGGGACGCTACTTTTTTACAGCAGGAATGATGCCTTTCGATGAAATTTTCTTATATTTTCAGAAACACTTGCGACTCGAAAAAAACTGGGTCGTGGATGGAACTCACTACTCAAAAACGTCTCGAGATTGGCTCAAAAATTTGGAATCAAACAAGCGAGCCGTTCTTGATCTTTTTGAAAAGACCTATGGATCAGGGCAGGCTCAGCTCTGGTATCAACGGTGGCGTCTCTTTTTTATTGCTTGCGAGGAGTGTTTCGGTTTTCAAAATGGCCAACAATGGTGGGTGGCACATGCCCGTCTCTGTAAGGTTTAGATTTTAAATCTTGGGTCTCTCGCCAAGCTCTAAAAGCCCTGCTTCGAGACTCGGGTATTGCAGCTGCAGCTTCAGGAGGTCGAGTGTTCGCGACGCATCTACTCTTTTTCCCGCTCGTGGCCCGCTTGAGAGGGGCAGAGAAGCGTCTATCCATTGGCGAGCGATGTCTGTCCATAGGAGGGGATGACTATCGGCAGCAATCAAGCGCATCGATTGAAGTTCTTTGTGCTCTGCTGCAGCGATCAGAATTCTTGAGAGATCCTGTACATGAATGAGATTGAGCCACTTGTTTAGGTTTCGAATCATTCCACGTCTGTACCAATCGAGGGGATTTCTTTGGGGTCCGTATATACCTGCCGCATGAATGATGCACGCTCCTTGAAGACGGAGCCACTCCTCCACCTGGACTCGTGGATTTTCTAAATCGACAGCAGTGGATTCATTCACGGTGAAGTCGTCTTGGTGAACAAAAAATCCCGTGCTGCTGATCACGACTAAACGCTCTGTATTTTGTAAGCGCGAATCAAAAAAATTTTTAGCAGCCTCAAGATTGTCACATGCAAAAGTCCAAAAGACAGTAGGAGACTGAGGAACTTGATTCCAGGTCGCGGGCTCAAGGAGGTCAAAGGCGATGGCGTGCTCGGTTCCTCTTCGGTTCGTACTTTGCAGTGTGGCCGATGGGATTTTTTCTCGAAGCCTCTTCTCTAAAACGCGACCTGTGTAGCCACGGCCTAGGATCAAATATTTTTCGTGGGCGCTCACAGGGCTCCTCGAAAAGAGGGATTATTTAGGGCTTGAAGAATAAAAAAGAGCAGCACTGCTCTGGCCGTCCATAAAACACTGCGAATCCAATTACTGAGGACGAGAGCGCGAATGTTTGAATCCTTTTTGCCCTTGCTTAGCCGTTGATGAAGAGGCACTTGAATCAAAAAGGTGCTCATCCACACTAAAAGCACACTGATGACGTTCAACCAAACAAGAAGAGAAATCTCTGAGTGATGCAAGCGGATGAAGAGGACGAGGGCCGCCAATAACTCCGTCAGCATCAGCGGCAGTACAATCAGGCTGATCTTAAAACTATGGCGCTCATGAAATCGAACGAACTCCGATTCTGGAATCTTAAAAAAATTCGGATACACAAGCAGTTGCACGGTCCAAATGAGGCCTACGAGCGGCAGGCTTGAAAAAAGTTGAAGCTGAAACCAAAGAATATCCAAACTAGACCCGCTCTTTTTTTAGTTCCGAGAAGGCCGAAAGCGCTCGAGCACGAGCCTGTTTATGATCGACGATCGGAAATGGGTAGGTCTTTCCTAGCTCGATGCCAGAAGACTTCAAGAGAAGGGGTGGGGCCTCCCACGGATGATGAATCCAGGCTTCAGGTAAGTTTTTAAGTTCAGGGACCCAGCGACGAATGTATTCTCCTGCGGCATCAAACTTTTCTGACTGCGTGATGGGATTAAAAATTCGAAAGTAAGGAGCGGCGTCGGCCCCACAGCCGCCAGCCCACTGCCAGCCCATCGTATTGCTAGCAAGATCGGCATCAACAAGCGTGTCCCAAAACCACTTTGCTCCTTCATTCCAGGGGAGCAAGAGATGTTTGACCAAGAAAGACGCCACAATCATTCTAACACGATTATGCATCCAACCATGTGCCCACAGCTGCCGCATTCCTGCATCGACAATCGGATAGCCTGTTCGTCCTTTCTTCCAGGCCGATAGATTTTTTTTATTTTTATCCCAAGGAAACTTTTTAAAATCTGATCGTAAGGGTTCGTGATCTGTGTGAGGAAAGTGAAAAATCAAATGATAGGCGAATTCTCTCCAAACAATTTCTTTGAGATAGGTCGTCTTGCCGACAGGTTTTTTGACCTTTCGATCGGCTAGACCATGCCATAATCGCCGGGGACTCAATTGCCCGAAGCGAAGATACGGAGAAAGTCGCGAAGTGCCATCCATAGCCGGAAAGTCGCGACGATCCTGATATTCAGAGAGCTTATCATCTAAAAGCATTTTAAATAATTCTCGTGCTCCTGAAACTTGCGGCTTCCAATACTCGGCCATTTGTTGATCCCAAGAAATCTTAGGCGTGAGCTGCCAGCTCTTGATCGAATCGCTGTCGATTTTGCTCCTGAAGGCTTGAAAATCTTTGGGGGCAGACAGGGGTTTTGCCGGATCGCCCTTCTCTAAAAAAGATCTCCAGTAAGGTGTATAGACTTGATAGGGACGACCTTGCTTTGTTTGGAGCTCCTGAGGCTCAACTAAAAGATTCCCATTAAAACTTTCTGAGCGGATAGAATTTTTTTTGAGGGCCTCTCTCACTCGCTGTTCTTGTCGGATAGCATGCGCTTCGTATCGACGATTAAAAAAAACCTCACTCGCTAAAGTTTTTTTGCATACATCGCTCAAAATCTTTTCAGCCCTACCTTTTTTGAAAATCAATTGAAGGCCGCGTTCGAGCAACTCAGACTCAAGTCCCAGGAGTGCTTGATGGAGCCACCACTTCGAGGCGCCTCCTAGCGGCCAGGATTCTTCGGCTTCTTCATCCCAAATGAAAATCGGGATAATGGGCCGATCTTTTTTGCTAGCGTGAATTAATGCCCAATGGTCATCGATACGTAAATCAAAACGAAACCAAACGACAACAGGAGTGCTCATGAGCTTCCAAAAATAGAGGAGATCGTCTTTGCACGGTACTCAAAAATGCGTTTGACGTCGCGATCGACCCACCAACCGGCCAAGCGATCGCCTAAGCATCCTAGGGGGAGACGGTAGAGAACCTCATCTTGCATTCGAGTTTTGTTTCCTTCGGCCCAAAACAAATGCAGATGGTGCCATTTCTGATAAGGCCCAGAGACTTGAGTGTCGACAAAGCGTTCATTGGGCCTCCATTGCAAGATTCGGCTCCTCCAATGAATCGGAAAGCCATGAACTTTAAGTCGATAATTGAACTCTGTGCCCTCTGCAATGTTGGGAGTCGACTGTCCCAAAATCCTGAAATTCAGCCAGGGGGGGGTGATTTTCTCGAGGTTACGTGCGTCCGAGAAAAAATGAAACACCTCTCCTAGAGGCGCATGAAGCACGATCGAGCACTGGTAGTGTCGATCGCGCGCTTCTTTTTGATTCGCCAAGTAACTGGTCACTGCTTTTTGATCTTGGCGGTCTCAACTTTTAGGCGCAAGGCCTCAATCTCCTTTTTCACATCGGGCGGCAGGCGAGTTCCCATAGAACCCGTATAGTCGATGTTCGTTAGGCTTTCGTATTCGTTGAAGCAGCGCTGAGCACCTAGATCTGAGCTAAACTGTAAAACACATTCTTTAAGGTAGAGACGTGAAAGTTCGATAGGATAGTACTCGCCGAGTCGAGACTCATAATGAGCAAGCCAAAAAAGACTGTCGGCATTGAGGTCTTTGACGGGACGCGTGTTGATAAACTGATAAAGTAAGCCTGAAAAATAGAGCGCTGGAACCAGTTGCGAGTCATCTGCAAAATTCGCCTGATCGTAAGCACCTAAGCGACTGGATACGAAGTCAACGAGCTTGGCAGCCGAGACTTTTTCAAGATCAGGTGTGTTCAAGCGTTCTAACTTTCTGAGTTCTTGATTCCACGACTCCATTCGCGCTCGCAGATTCTCGGGCAACTTTTTATCTTTTAAGAGCTGGTCGAATTCCGCCCGAGCTGCTCTTGGATTGCGATGAAGTCGAACTTGAATCGCTAAAATTCGAGCAAGTGCAGAATCTATATCAAAGGTACTGAGAGCAGTGTTTCTGGATTCCACGATGGAGCGATACAACTGCAGAGCCGGTCCATATTGCCGAGTTGCAAAGAGAAACTCTGCCCGTTGCAAATCAGAGCCCTTAAGATTTTTCTCATCGAAAATCCAAGCTTGGTGAGCAGAGCCAGGGACTTGAGAATGGCACGAGCTGCAAACATCTAAAGTAGATCGAAGGGATCGACGTGCATAACTGAGGTTGCCGTTAGAGAAGGCGCGCGCCGCCCCCTGCAATTCCTGGGTTAATAGTTCCGCTGAGATCTGAAAGCTCGGTGTAGAAAGATTATGAATCTTTCGAAGCTGTAGAGAGAGTTTAGCGAGCCGCTGCAGCTCTCGGCTGACTTTATCACGCTCTGCTTTGTTCTTCATGGTGTCGACCGAGGCCATAAATCCCTGAAGCTCTAAAAACTGAATCAAAAACTGATTCATGACCGATTTTCCTTGAGGACTGAGAGTGGTGCTTTCTCCCCGAACTTCAGAGGTGCCGACGGCCAATAAAACGAAACCAATCACTACAGAATAAATAGATCTCATATCTTTGAATGTTATTCTCTTCTTGATTGGCTTTCAATCATACAAAATCAGGTGGTGGGGCATCATTTTCGGCTGAAACTGAACTAAAATGTCGTGAATCCGAATCGAAGAAGAGACGGGAGTTGTTCATTAAGACAGAGTCAAAATCTGATGCCCTGTATCGGTGATCAAAACAGTATGTTCGAATTGAGCGGAAAGAGATTGGTCTCCAGTTTCGTAGACCATGATCGTCGATCCCGGAATGCTGATCTCAACAATCGGGCTTGCGGTTTCGTTGATCATCGGCTCCACAGTGATCGCTTTCCACGCTTGTAGTTTGGCTCCTTTGCCGCGCTTTCCAAAAGAGGGTACAAAAGGCTCTTCATGAAATGCACGACCAATACCGTGCCCACCCAACTCCCGCACGACATGATAACCTTTTCTGGTCACAAACTTCTCGATCGCAAAACCGATGTCTCCCACAGTGGTTCCCGGCTTTACTTCTTCAATGCCCTTCATCATGGCTTCTCTCGCCACTTCCGTTAGCTTTTGAGCCCCCTCACTCACTGGCCCAATAAAAAAAGTTCGAGACGTATCTCCAAAAAAACCATGTTTTTGGACGGTGACGTCAACGTTCAGAATATCCCCATCCTTGATTTTGGTTTCATCAGGAACTCCATGACAAATGATACTATTAGGGGAGGTGCAAACAGACTTTGGGAAGCCGTGGTAGTTGAGTGGAGCCGGTATTGCCCCATGACTCAAAATAAAATCATGAACGAGTTGGTTGATTTCATTGGTACTCATCCCAGCCTTTAGATGCTTTTGAACATGATCGAGCGTCCGAGCCGCAAGTTGGCAGGTTTCTTCGAACAGACGAATATCACTGGCTTGCTGAGGGGTCATCGAGCGCTTGTCCTTTTTAGTCCTAATCTTTGATCAGACTATCACAGTTTTCGTCCAGTTCGAATGCTCTCTAAATATAAGTTTTGCGCCCGAAGTCGGAGCCCGATACGTTAGAGCATGCCGACGCCGAACCAAGTATTTAGGGCCAAGCGGGCCCTCGTCACGGGGGCTGGCCGTGGAATTGGCGCAGCTCTCGCAACCCTCCTTGCCGAGCGCTCGTGTGAAGTTCTTTTGTGCTCACGAACGGAGAGTGAGTTGCGTGCCACTCAGATGCAAATTCAACAGCATTTCTCTCAAGCCAAAGTCGACTGGCACGTCTTAGATGTAAGCAGTGAAGCCTCCGTTTTAGAGTTATGGAACAAATTAGAAGCCAGCTCAGCTCTGCCTCAGATTCTAGTCAACAACGCCGGGTTTATTCGGGTGCAAGAGATTGAAGCAATCACTCTTGCAGACTGGTCCAAGACTCAAGAAGTCAATTTGCTCGGTACTTTTTTGATGTCGAGAGAACTTTTTAGACGAGTAAAGAGGGATGCGAGTATTTTGAATGTGAGCTCTTTAGCGGGAGTGTCTGGCCTTGAAAAATTTAAAGGCTTTTCGGCTTATTCATCAGCGAAAGCGGGTGTGCTCGGGTTAACAGAAGCACTTGCCGTGGAGGGGCGAGAGCGAAAGATCGGGGTGAATGCGGTCTGTCCCGGGGCCACCGATACACAAATGCTGCGTGAAGCCTTGCCAGAATTTACTCAGGCAGCGAGCCCGAGAGAGGTGGCACGAGTGATTTTGGATGTTCTAGAGAAGTCTTTTACGGAAGACCTCAGTGGACATGTGGAGGTACTGACAAATGTCTAAAGAACCAATTGCTTATTTGAGTCGTCGCGCCACGTTTTCAGCATCTCATCGACTTCATTCCAAACATTTATCGGATGAAGAGAATCGAAAGATTTTTGGAAAATGCAATCACCCCAGTGGGCACGGCCACAATTATGTTTTGGAGGTTGTGCTCAGAGGAGAAATCAACTCTCGAACGGGTCTCATTTTCAACCTGACGGATCTCAAAGCGATTATGGATGAGAAAGTGATTCAAAAAGTGGATCATCGGCACCTCAATTTAGATGTTCAAGAATTCAAAGATCAAAATCCGACCGCTGAGGTGATGGCCAAAGTTTTTTGGGAATGGATCGAACCCGAGCTTCCCACCGGAGTCTTGTATGAGATCAGGCTGCACGAGACAGAGAATAACGTCGCCATCTATCGAGGCGAGTAAAAGCGATTGTATAAAAAACTTAGCGCAAATACGAAGCTGAGAACTAAAATGACAGCGGCCCCTGTGGGAATATCAAAAGAGTAAGAGAATAGAATGCCGGTGATGGACGAGCTGACGCCAATCGAAATGCTTCCAATCGTCATTTGACGAAAACTTTGCGCGATCAAGCGTGAACTAGCGGCAGGTATCACTAAGAAAGCAGATAACAGAACGATTCCAAAAACCTTGATGGCCGTCACAACCGTTAAACTAATCAGCGCTGCCAGAAGATAATCATCAAAGTCCGTCGCCCGCTTTTCGAGTCGAGCTAGCTCGCGATCAAAAGTGGCGAATGCCCAGCGCCGCCAATACCATCCAAAAGAAAGACAAGCCGAAAAAAGAAGTGAGCTCCACCAAAGATCGCTCGCCTGTACTGCCAAAAGGGATCCGAAGAGCAGAGTCATCGCATCTTGGCTGTAGGTTGTTCGCATGGATAGAAACACAATGCCTAATGCCATCGCGAGCGAAGATAAAACTCCGATGATGCTGTCGGACTCCAGTCTTGAATTCTTACTGAGCCAGACGAACAAAATCGAAATCAAAAGAGTAAAGGGGGCGGCTAGCCAAAAAGCATCCCACCCCAAGAGAAGTCCCAGCGAAACGCCGCCAAAGCTCGCATGGGCGATTCCGCTTCCAAAAAAACTCATTCTTCGCTGCACGATGAAGACAGAGAAAAAACTAGCGACGCTGCCTACGAGAAGGGCAGCCACAAAGGCTCTTTGCATGAAAGGGTATTGAAGGAGCTCAATCATGAGGATGCTCCTCGTGATGGTGATGATGCTGAGAGTGACCAAAAGCGCGCTCTAAGATTTTGGGACTCAGGGCGTCTCGTGCCGATCCAAACGCGAGTTGCTTTCGATTGATCACCATCACATGCGTCGCATGATGTCTCGCCACATCGAGATCATGAGTGATCATGAGAATGCAGCAATGAGTTCGCTGTCGATAATTTTCCAGTAGTGCGTAAAGGTCTGCTTCTCCAAAAGAGTCAATGCCTGTAGTGGGCTCATCCAAAATCAGTAGCTTTCGTGGGCGCATAAAGGCGCGAGCTAAGTAGAGTCTTTGAAGCTCACCGCCGGAAAGGGTAGAGAGGCTTCGATTCCAAAGGTGACCCGCGTGGAGTTGCTCCATTTGCTGTAAGATGAGCTTTCGATCAGAGGGCTTCATCCGCCAGGGCCAAAATCCATAAATTCCGGTGGCGACGAATTCTTCAGCCAGCGCTGGAAATCGCCGATCAAAACCCTTCACTTGCGGTACAAATCCAATCCAATCCGATGGGATATCTTGGGGCGGTAACTCCCACAACTTGATCTGTCCTTGACTGCAACGAAGATCGCCCAGAAGAAGCCGAGTAAAAAGAGTTTTGCCTGCTCCATTAGGACCCGTGACACAAAAAAAGCTGGCTTCGGGGACTTCAAAATCAATTCCTTCAAGTACTGAAACCGACTTGAGATTCAAAGAGACGGACTGGGCAA
>JBILFF010000015.1:0-25519 GCA_044351695.1 Bdellovibrionota bacterium | reverse complement strand
CCCTAAATGAAAATTTTTGCCCGAAATCACCAGACTCGCTTGAGTGGGGTTTCGCTTTAAAATCTCCTCAGCCATGAGCAAGGCTTCTTGAGTCTGCTCTTCTTGCATTTGGCGGCGAATTCGATTGGACATATCGAGTTCACGAGCCAACTGACGCGCGCTCAAAAGATCGGGCGATAAAAGACAATGAGCTCCTTTATCGGGCAAACCCACGCGCCCACTGGCATTGATTCGAGGCCCTAACAAAAACCCCACGTCACGCGCTCTCATTCGAGACGAGCTAAAGCTGGCCACCTCGCAAAGCGCTTGCACTCCAGGGCGCGCCTGAGACTCGAGCACCTGAAGACCATGTCGCGTGAGAATCCGATTAACCCCCTTAAGCTCCGCCAGATCACAAATCGTACCCAACGCCACCAAATCGAGAAGAGGCTTTAAAGGATAATCCGTTTTGCCCAAAGCTTTTCGCAGAGCCAGCACCAATAAAAACGCGACTCCCACCCCCGCCAAATCTTTAGCCGGATACAAACAATCTTTTTGCTTGGGATTCAAAACCGCATCTGCCGCCACTCTTTGTGGAGCCGGCTCATGGTGATCGGTGACAATCACTCGAAGGCCTCGAGCCTTTAAAATTTCAACGCCCTCAAACGAAGAAATTCCACAGTCGCAAGTGATCACTACCGAAGTCTCGGGATATCGAGCCAGACAAGACTCTACCCCTCGCTTGGTGAGCCCGTAGCCCTCTTCGATTCGATGCGGAATATACATTTGAACGCGAAATCCCCAATCTCGCAGAGCTCGCACCAGTAAGACCGCCGAAGTGGTTCCATCGACATCGTAGTCTCCAAAAATCGTCACTTCTTTTTTATTTCGATGAGCTTCGGTGAGAATCTGCAAAGCTTCGGGCAAATCTTTGAGAAGCCCCAAGGGTGGGGGCACTTTTGAGAGTGAAGGATTCAAAAACTCTTGAATGGACTCTTCACTTTCAAAGCCTCTCGCCTTCAAAATCCGGAGCAATAGCGGAGAAAGCTCTTTCACATCCCCCGCTCCACTCGCGGATTCCTTCACGCGGCCTGTACCTTCGCTTTGCCCGATTGATGACGGCTCTCGGCCCACTCGTAAAACCAAAGCAAAATCGCCGACGCCACAAAAACCGTCGAATAGCTCCCGATCAAAACGCCAAAGGTGAGCGCAAAAGCAAACCCATGGATCACTGGACCTCCAAAAACCCACAAAACAGCTGTGGCCATCAAGACCGTCAGACTCGTAATGATTGTTCGGCCCAAAGTTTGGTTGAGAGCAATATCAATGATCTCCAGCATTTTCTTGCCTTTTAGTTCCGGCACGATTTCGCGAATACGATCAAAAATAACGATGGTATCGTTAATTGAGTATCCCGCTAGTGTGAGCAATGCAGCGACCACTGTGAGATCAAATTCGATCTGAAAAAACGAAAACATCCCCGCCGTCACAATCACATCGTGCGCCAGAGAGATGACGCCTCCAGGCGCGTAGCGAATATCGAATCGAATAAAGATGTAAAGAAAGATCAAAAATAAAGTGATGATCGTCGAAAGAATCGCCGACCACTTAAGGTCTGATCCCACTTTTGAGCCTACAAAATCCACCTTTAACAAGCTGACGTCTCTGCCGGCCTGAAGCTGTAAATCGGTGGCAATGCGATCGAGGAGTTTGCTTGAAACCTCACGAAAGCGAATTTCAAATTCACGATTTTTTGCCGGACCAAAGGGAGTGACCGACTCAAACTGCAAGAGCTTAAAAGCGATGGCTTTAACGATGCGCTCGACTTCAGCGACTGGCACCTCTTGCGTCAGCGTAAAGTAAGCCTTTTCAAAACCTGAAAAGCGAAAACCGGCCACCAGGGGGCTACCTGCCGTCGCTAGGGGTGCAAATGCGTTTTTCAAAAGCTGAGCGTTGTAGTCGGGATCCACAAAATCCGACGGAAAGTGAACCATAAATTCTCGAGGCTTTCCCTCGCCCGCTGCGCCCGTGACCTCATCGAAAGTCGTTCCAAAATTCTGCACTGAGCCACTCAGCCCAATTCGATCGAGACTTGATCGGAGTCGATCGGCCTCCATCTGCACCGAGGGCTCAAAGCGCAAAACCATTTGGACCCCACCCGCAAAGTCGACGCCAAAATTAAAACCCTTCACTGTAATCGACACCAGCGAGGCAATGACTGCCAGGCTCGATAAAATAATAAACGGCCACCGAAACGACATGAACGGAATGTTCGTGCTCTCTGGAATAAACTTAATCATCTCGGTCCCCCTTAAATTGAAAGCTCTCGAATTTCTCGCTTCGAGAATATGTATTCATAAATCCACCGAGTGAAAACCACACCCGTGATATAGCTTGTAAAAATTCCAATCAACAAAGTGACCGCAAATCCTTTGATCGGACCCGAGCCGAAATTGTATAAAACGACGCCTGCAATAACTGTTGTTAAGTTGGCATCGACGATAGCGCTGTTGGCGTTGTCATAACCACTTTCCAAAGCGGCTCTGGCTTTTTTTGTTTTGCTACGAATCTCTTCGCGAATACGCTCTAAGATAATGACGTTGGCATCAACCGCCATCCCCACCGTCAACACGATCCCAGCAATTCCGGGTAAAGTGAGTGTCGCCTGAAAAAGCGACATAATCGCCAGCAACAAACACACGTTAATCAAAACCGCAATCGAGGCCACAATTCCGCCGGCTCGATAATAAAGAATCATAAAGACGATAATCAGAATCATCGCCACGAGGCCCGAAAACTCCCCTTTTTGAATCGAGTCCTCTCCCAAACTTGCGCCTACCGTTCGGTTCTCTAAAACCTCTACCGGTGCCGGCAAGGCCCCCGACCGAAGCACGAGAGCCAAAAAGTCCGCCTCTTTTTGTTTTTCTTGAATATTACCCGCTCCCAGCTGGATCACTGCGGCGCGAGATATTGCCGGAATCCGACTGCGCAAAACGGGTGCGGAGATCACGGCTCCATCGAGGAGAATCGCCATTTGTCGGCCTAAATAATCGGTCGAGATCTTTTCGAGCGCTTCAGCTCCCGACACACTCAGTCTAAGACCCACTTCGGGGGCTCCCGTGGTTGGGTCAAATTGCTTCATGGCATTATCGAGCGACTGGCCAGTCAAAGGCGCTTTGTCTTGCACCAAATAGGGAATCAGATTCACTCGATTCGCATCTTTCTCTTTTGGATCTCTTTCTTTTTGAAAGCTCAGCATCGTGCCCTTCGGAAGTTCGGGCTGAACAAGTTTTTGAAGCTTCTCAAGCTGAGCTCGGCTGAAATTATTTTGAAAGCCCGCCGCTTCACGATGCTTGTCGACGAGAGTCATGAGCTGCTCAGTGGAGA
Organism: Bdellovibrionota bacterium; assembly: GCA_044351695.1. Lineage (GTDB taxonomy): Bacteria > Bdellovibrionota > UBA2394 > UBA2394 > UBA2394 > JBILFF01. Next base: position 22,153 of record JBILFF010000015.1, on the reverse strand, counting down.
GCCCTTCTTCGACGATTCGAAACTCCAAAAGAGCTGTTGATCCAATCAGTCGAATGGCGGCTTCGGGATCCTTCGTGCCAGGCAGCTGCACTAAAATGCGATCTTCGCCTTCAAGTTGGATGATCGGTTCGGCCACACCAAACTGGTCGATCCGGCTTCGAATCACCTCACGAGCCTGCTCTAAGCTGCGCACCGAAATTTGCTGCTCGTGCACAGGATCCATTTTTAGGAGCATGGCTCCATCGGACTCAAAACCCTCGACCACTAAGACTTGAAAAAAATTCTTTCTCAGAAAATCTTGTATCGCCACTCGCTGCTGCGGATCCGAAAGTGCCACTCGCGCCGCACGCTCTCCGACCACTGGCTCAACCGAACGCACACGGATGTCTTCTTCAGGCAACTTCATGTCGAGTTCGACGATGAGGCGGTTCATCTCGGCTTCGAGAGCTTTTTGCAAATCCACTCCCAAAACCACGTGCACGCCTCCACGCAGATCGAGGCCCAAATTCAGTTGGCGCGACGGTAAATATTTTCGAAGCCCCGAATCCTCTGGCACAATACTTGGAAGCAGCAGAAACAACGACAGCAGAGTAACTGCAACGACGGCCCAAAACTTCATAACTCCTCCTTACTCAAACCAAGACCCCAATCAAAGCCGATCAAAAAACTTAAGACGAAGCAGCCTTAGGCTCAGCTGTAGTGCCTGAGTCTTTCGAAGCAATGCTTTGTCGATCCACACGAATCTTCACGTTAGGAGCAATCTCCAAGGTGACGACCCGATCGGCCAAACCCACCACTTTGCCAAAAATTCCACTGTTCGTGACCACCTCATCTCCCTTTTCAAGGCCCGCTAAAAGCGCTGCGTGCTTTTTCGCCTTTCGATGCTGAGGCCAGATAATGAGCAAAAAGAAAATGGCAAAAATAAGGAGAAGACCAATCCCCTGACCAAAAACACCTCCTCCACCTGCTGGCGCTGCCGGAGCTGGAGCCGATTCTTGAGCCTGAAGACCTGCTATAAAAAACGAATGAACCAAAGGACTTAGAAGCTGTTCTAACATAGCCGCTAAATTTAGGAAGAAGAACCGGGGAAGTAAAGCCAGAAAGCTGAAAAGGCCCAAGCCCCCAAAGATCTGCAATCGAGTCACCCACCCCCACGTTGTGCGTTGGGCGAAAACATCCCTAGGGCAGGCTCAAAATCGAGAATCACCTTCATTTGGCCGTCTTTGCTGCCGAGGACTTCAACCCCACTGCTATCTAACTTTAAAAACAGAGCCTTATCAAATGAACTTTGATCTCTTTAAGTGGTGGTAACTCGCTAGAGTGCACAGAAGACTTGATCCGCCAAAGATTCTAAATGCTTCACTAAAATCTCTCGCCGAAACATAACCCAAAGAAGTTCTTGATAGGACAAAAGTGGTGCCAGCAACTCCACGATTTTTTGGGGGGTGAGCGATCGAAGGCCAGCAACAAAAGTCGGCGTGTAACAATGCGGAAGAGAGTATCCCCAGAGCAAGTTGGAGTGCGAAGGAACGAAACCCGGAATAAACGCAAAATTATGATCGAAAACAAAGACCCCGGCATTGCTATCGTAAGTCATATTTCTTTCGACCACATCGGCGTTACCCACCAAAAATTCAAAAGCCTCGGACTCACTCCTCTGCGCTTGCGTAAGAACCAACCCAGGAAGATAAAACAAAGACTCCCCAGGCGACCAATCGGATTCAATCGCTAATTGGACAGGACTCAAAAGCGAAGTCAAGCGAGCCAGCCTTACCTGTCGAGCCTGTGGCACACTCTGAATTCCTAATGCCTCATTCAATCGAGACGCCGCCAAAGTTTTTCGCAAAGCGCCAGTTTCATCAGACCGAGGGCTGACCTCTTGGCGGTAGACCTTTTGAGCATTCCCATCAGTCAGCACACGAATCCCGTGCTGATGGGCCAAAACAAAACTCAAAAAACTAGCCCGCAAACCCCAGCTCACTAAAGGCGCACTCTCCTCCAAGAACTTTTTCCGATGGAGTCTTTGCTCTGCTAAAACGAGATCAAAAATATTGTCCTCTTCACTTGTGTCAGAGCTGGCTTCTTGATTGAGATCTAAAGAAAAATCACCGAAATGATAAAAACTCTTCGGATACGCACGTGGCAAAACCATATCCTGCTTTTTGAGAGACTCGATGGCCGACTCCACATGAGCGATATACGGAAGCGACAAAGCTCGAGCCAAATCGAGGATTTTTTCTCCTGAGGCCATCGGCCCATTCAAATTCGCCGATCTCGCAAAATGAAGCGCTTTGGCACAGGACGCATCCAAACCGATCGAGGCCGTCCAAAAAAGACAGCAAAAGGCAGCCCACTTGGTCGAAGATCGCATCCGCCAAGCTATAGACGGGCTCTTTATTATCCACAAGGAGGAGGATTTCTAGATGATTGACGTCGCAATTTCTGGAGTGCGCGAGAAACCTTGTTCAGAAATTCGATCACTTCTTCTGCTGTAATATTGTACCACAAGGGTCCAACTTGCCGAGGCCTCACTTAAAACCCATCAGCGATCGATTTTTACCGCTCTTCCTAAGCAAAACTCTCTGGAAAGGCTGAGAATTCTTTTTCGCCCCCCAAGTAAAGCGTCTTTTCATCACGCAAGAATCTCGAAACAAATTCTGAAAACTCACCCGCTTCGATCGCCGCGCGAACTTGCTCCATCAGTCGTAAAAAATAGCGAACGTTATGGAGAGTGGCGAGCCGCTGGCCGAGCGCATCTTCCATTTGAAACAAATGTCGCACAAAAGCCCGGCTGTATCTTTGACAGGTCAAGCAGTCACAACCCTCTTCAATCGGGCGGGAGTCGTCTTTGTACTCGGCGCGCTGCAAACTCATTCGCCCCTGCATGGTCATCACGATCCCATGGCGTGCGTTGCGAGATGGAATCACACAATCAAACATATCGATTCCGCAAGCTACTCCCAAAACCAAATCCCGGGGAGTCCCTACTCCCATCAAATAATGCGCTTTGTTCTCGGGTAAAAATTCTCGAAGATGATAGAGAGTCGATACAAATTTTTCTTTCTTCTCGCCCACACTCAGGCCCCCGATCGCCAGGCCTGACCACTCGCGCTCAGGGGTTTCGATCGAAAGTAATCCGTCCATACTCTCGAGGCGCAAATCGAGATGTGTGCCCCCCTGAACAATGGGAAACAACTTCACATCGTCTTTCGACCAAGCCCGAAACGATCTCTCAGCCCAAAGTTGCGTTCGGCGAACGGCTTCTTTGATTTTTTCTCGCTCCGCTTCGGCCGGTGGACACTCATCGAGCACCATCGCCACATCCGAGCCCCAGCCTTCTTGAAGCCCAACGACGATTTCGGGGGTCAACTCAATCAGACGCCCATCGAGCGGATCTTTAAAAATCACGCTCTCATCAGTGATCTTTCGAAACGAACCCAAACTAAAAACCTGAAAGCCTCCACTATCGGTGAGAATGGGCTTTTTCCAGGAGTTAAAAGAATGAAGACCGCCCAATTTTTGAATCAGCGGTAGGCCCGGTCGTGAGGCGAGATGGTAAGTATTGCAAAGCATAATGTCGGCTTGAGTAGACTCCAGCTCCCAGGCCGAAAGTCCTCTAACCGCCCCGTAGGTACCGACAGGCATAAAGGCCGGTGTTTCAAGAACACCGCGCTTTAAATGAAGCCGACCCCGTCGCGCTTTGGAACGACTATCTTTTTGAAGAAGCTCAAACATGAATGCAGAGCCGGTTACCCGATTTGGGAGCTCTTTTCCAGCAAAGAGGCAAAAGACGTGGGCTAAGTGATTGAAAGCACTAGCAGCTTCTAAGGCATGGAACTTGCTGCTCTTTTTGCTGATGCCACTGCCTTCTTTTAAGTCGAGCCGAAAAGGCTCTAAGCAGAGCCGTCGTATGAAAGCCGCTCTTGCGAAGCTCGTCCTTTTGTCGGTGGGTTTCGTCGGCCTTTTTATGGGCATTACTGAATTTTTAATGGCTCAAAACAACGCCCGCGAAAAAGCAAATTCAAGCTCGCGTGCCGCGACGATTCGATTTGAAAATGAGGTCTTAAAGACCACTACCCCAGACGGGAAGGGGTTCATTTATGAGTTCAAAGTTCCCCAAGATGCTGGTCGAGAGGATGAGTTCAAATCTCTCAAACTTCGAATCGAAAACGGAAAGCTGACAGCCTATCAGCTCGAACGAAAGCAAAAAGAAAATAAAAAGCTTCGAGGGAATTTATTGATTCGTCGAGATGTCGATCTCGATTACTCAAAGACAGAAGCCGCTCTCCAACTCGTTTCCTCTGATCGAAAGGGGCAGGTAGCGACTTCGGTTCCTGCCAACTCAAAAACTTTCATTTTGAAGGACTCATCGACTTTTGTCTCTCGACTCGAGGACTTGAAAATAAGCTCAGTCGAGGAAGACGAGATTCGGAAGTCCTGGGACCCTTACTACTTTGGTGTCGATAGCCTCGCGGAGAGCCCCACGCTTTTTCAGCAAGGCGATCGTTCGGCCAAGATTTCTTTACAAGACGCAACGAATGAAATTTTGAATGCTTCTTATCTGGATCACAATCGATTTGCCTTGAGCGATCTGCAAGAAATCGCTCGTCGAATCGCAGACCGTGGAGAGTTTTACGGAGACGAGTCGAGTATTGCAAATTTGAAGCTGGTTTTTGAGAACTTCGGCAGCTTACCGGACCCTAACAACCCGGGACAAAATTTTCCGATGGTGGACGCGCTTCAAAAACGAGTGGTTGAAGGCGTTTCAAATGACGAAGCCCCCGGGGCGAGTCGTGAGTTTGCAAACCAAAATGCGAAGAAACAGCGCTAAGCTCCTCTTGTCTTGAGCAAAGCCTCGATATCTTTATTAAAAATTAACTTCGCAGCGCGTCATTATTTCTTGGTGGGCTCGATCGAGCTGTGTTAGCGTTTTCGGAATCGGAGGCAGATTTTGGGGATGCGAAACTTTTATTCACTCAATGATTTTTTTCAGCACAGCAACATCATCAAGCTCACGAAGGTTTGGGAGAGCGGATGCTTTTTAAGACCCGCCTTGGGCACACTCATCCTAGCTTCTCTATTTTTTAGTCAGGCCGCAAGAGCCGATGATGATCGACGGAAATCAGCTTGCTCCGATGGCTTGGCTCAGGCCTCAAATCAAATCTCACCAAAGGCTGATCCTGCTTTTTCTGCCGACGATAAAACCGTCTTTGTGGTCGACACCAACGCTCTCTACTCAGATCCAGAACTTTTGGGCCGCCTTCAGAGCTATCATGTCGTTTTGCCGATGGCGGTAATCGAAGAGCTTGATAAACATAAAAATGAAAACAATGAGCGATCACAAACCGCTCGGCATGTGAGCAAGCGCATCAAGGCTTTGGCGGACCAGATGCCCCGAGGCGCTTCGACATTGAACTTCTCAAGCGGCGGAAGTTTTAGTTTTTTCGAAGCGACAGAGGACTTTGATTACCCTTCAGGATTCGATCCAAAAGTTAACGATGATCGGATCGCGATGGTGGCGCATCAGCTCGCTCTGGCCAATCCCGATTTTAAAGTTACCGTGATGACAGGAGACATGAATCTCAGCATTAAGTCATCGAAACTTGGCATTCCAACCGTTGATGGAAAGATTGAAATTTCGCAACCGGTAGTGAACGAAGTCCTAAGCGCCCCCATCGAACTGTCTCTCGATTATGATCAATTACTGTCGATAGCGGCTCAACGCAGCTTAAGTCTCGAGCATCTCTACGACTTGGGCCTCCCTAAAAACATCAAACCGACGAACAATCACTTTATTATTTTTAAACGCAGCGATGAGGACGAAGGCTTTTCGTTAGACGTGGCCTTCAAAAGAATTTGGAGATTTAAAAGCGGCCGGAATCATCAGATTTATGCACATCCGGTCAACGCCTCGGCGATCAAAAAGCTCATTATTAAGCCGATGAATGATGAGCAAGTGATGGCGCTCGATTTGCTCTTGGATCCTGACATTGAGTTGATCACGATGGCAGGAATTGCGGGAACCGGAAAAACCCTCATCACACTCGCTGCGGCACTTCAGCAAAGCATACTTTTTAGTGAATCACCGCAGGCATTCAAAAAAATTATGTTTGTTCGATCACCGGAGCCCGTGGGCAAAGATATCGGATTTCTGCCAGGCTCAGCTGAAGAAAAGTCTCGTCCCTGGATTCAGCCAGCGATTGATAACCTGACTTTGCTTGTTGAAATTTTTAAAGAACAACACGAACGGCATATTCCTCGAAACTTGGAGAACGGAATCAAAAGAGATTCGGGCGAAAAATCCATCACAAGTGCAGAAGACCTACGGAATCCCAAAAAAACTCCGAGTGAGATTGTAGAGCAGTTGGTCGGCTCACCGTTTTTTCCGATCAAGCCGATCGCAACCTCTCGAGGAAGCACTTGGCATCAGACCTTCGTCATTGTGGATGAAGGCCAAAATCTCACAAAGCATCAAATCAAGACGCTGGTGAGCCGAGCCGGTGAAGGGACCAAATTTGTGATCCTTGGAGATATTGAGCAAATCGACAATCGAGAGCTCAATTTTACAAATAATGGGCTTGTGATTGTGGGAGCGAGATTCCAAAACCAATCCAATGCGGCTCATATTGTTCTCACCAAAGGAGAAAGATCTCGACTGGCAAGCCAAGCAGCTGAGCTTTTGCGCTAAACCAATCGAGGCTCGCGTCTTTAAACGCCAAAGAGGACGAAAACTAGAGAATCAGCATCGCATCGCCATAAGAAAACAAGCGATAGTTCTCGCGCACTGCTTCTTCGTAAAGAGCTCGCCACCGATGCTGGATCGTCTCGGCTTCGGGCTCCAGAAAACGGGCAATCAGCATGATCAAAGAAGACTCGGGCTGATGAAAGTTGGTAAACAAAGCATCGGCCATTAAGAACTCAAAACTTTTCTGCGGATGAATAAACAAATCCGTCTCAAAAGAGCCCAAGGGAAGGCCCGCTTTGACACGGAGAGCCGCGGACTCCATCGCTCGAAGCGAAGTCGTCCCCACCGCAATAATTTTAGCGCCCGATTTTTTAGCAGCGCTTAGTCGCTCAAAGCAGCTTGAGCTCAAGCGCACTTTTTCGACATGCAGTCGATCTTCAGCAAAATGAGATTCAGTGAGGGGCGCAAAGGTCCCTTCTCCCACATCGAGCTCTAAAGACTCCCAAGACACACCTTGATTCTCAAGAGCACTTAAAAGTTCACGGTCAAAATGCAGCGAAGCGGTGGGAGCTGCCACCGAGAAGCCTTGAGCATCCGCCTGCGCTAAAAGACTCTGGTAGCGTTCGCGATCCTCACCCCACTCCTCGCTTCCCCACTGCTTCTTTCTAAGCTTTCGAATGTAAGGCGGCAAGCCGGGCAAGCCTTTCTGCTCGAGAAAAGAGCGAAAGTCTTGGGCTGAGATTTTGAGCAAAGCTTCTCGATCTAGCCGCTCGATCACTTGCACTTTCAAATCGTCTGCAAGGAGTATCCACTCACCCGAAGAAACACGCCCCTGCAACCACACGCGCGAGGAGTCTTTTGAAGCCTCTAAAAAAAGTCCCTCGAGCTCACCCCCCGTTTCTTTTCTCGCTCGAAAACGCGCCGGAAAAACCGGACTCTGATTAAAAACAAGCACTGAACCTGTCGGAATAAAATCTACCAATGAGCGAACCTGAGAGTGATGCTGCTGCTGAGAACGTCTCTCGTAGACCAAAAGTTTAGAGTCCGACCGCTTGTCGAGGGGCTTAAGTGCTACTTGAGTCTCTGAGTACGCATACTGAAAGGGGCGTAGATCCATGGGCAGGCTTTACGTCAGCTCAATACAAAAAAGCAAGTCGACGCTATTAACGATAACTCACCTTGGAGAGATCTGATTTCTCGATTTTATTCCAGATAAAGTTGCGCGTGGATTTTTGGCCCAAGTGATAAATGATATTGGCTAAACTCTGATCACCTGTGTCGCTCTTGTTTTGATGAGGCGCACGAGCAAATCTCGGATGAGTGAGTCGGGTAATGACTTCGGACTCTTGGGATTGGTGTTCAAGATGGCTTTGAACGTCGTAGATGAGTTCCACTCGGGAGGCACTTTGTGCTCCCTTTTCAGATCGCACCACAGCCGAAACATGGTACTCGAGAGCTCGAATTTTTTGATTCGGCTGATCTCCCGCTCTCTCTACCCAGCGCAGAGTGGGTCCTCCATCGCTTGGCGCGAAGAACTGAATTTGTGCACCTTGGTGCCGTTCGGGCAGCTGCGCTTGGATGGCTTTAGCCGCACGTCCATAGAGGTCTGCATCGGACTGCCCAAGCATATAGGGAATAAACTTTTGATCGGGCTGAACAATAAACTCTTGATCGATCACTAAAGGAACCTCGGCTGCTTTATCGCGCATCTTGATATCGAAAGGCAGAGCAACGAGCCCTCTTTCTCCCCGGGTTAAAAAGTTAGGATGGCCCACCTGAAGCTCCGTGAAGTCTTCAAGCCCTGGGATCCCAAAACTTTGTTCAATCGGTAAACTCAGATTAAATTTCTCGAGCTGCTCAACGAGAGGCCCCTTGATCAACTCTCGAGTGGGAAAAGAACGAGACGCCTCGGGACCTTCAATTCTGCCCGGCAATTCTTTAGAGACTGCACTTTGAATCGTGAGAAGATAGCCCTCACGATCAGGGCTCTGAGAGGTTTCGGGTCTCTCGCTACTCCGATTGGACAGACTCACATTTAATGGAAGGCTCACTCGCAATGGTCCGGGCTTCAAATCGCCTCGACGAGGCGCTTGCCCCGTGGTGTCGATATCCCAGCCCAATAGTTTACTGATAAAATTCACAAAGCCCTCTCTCCCAATATGGGTCTGAGTAATCTCAATATCAAAGTCAGCCACAAAAGATCTTCGCCCATCGGCTCGATCCACGACCCGGATGTTTGGATTAGAGATATCGAGCTTAAAACTATCGTTTGCCATTTCTTGCGTCGATCGCACTGAAGCCTCAGCACTCTTTGCCGCTTCCGCCATGGCAGGCCGAACCACACGATCGAGTAAAAAATTTAAATCCATCACAGCTAAACCGGGAAAGTGTCTAAACTCGGCGTCGTATCCATAACGCTCATTGAAACGCTTTTGACCCTCGGCCGACAAATCTTTCGGCTCCTGTTCATCTAAAACGTGATGCGGGTAGAGCGCTCCCACGATACGTTTTTCTGTATCGGCCAACAAAGTTTGGATCACACCCGGCGGAACGCTGCTTCCTTGCGTGTAAATTCCCACCAGAACAAGATCATCTTGAGTGAGGCCATCCAGGCCTGAAGGAAGCACAGGACAGACCACATTCAACTGATCGAGTCCGAAAGGCACCGGCTTCTCTGGAATGGGCGCTGGCTCTAAAGGAGTGCTTGCTGGCTTTCGCTCGCCCAAACGCGCCTTGGTAATCATTTCATTTACCCCTCGATTCACTTGCGTTTCTAAAATCTCACTGGGTTTAATGGCTCCTTCGACCGTTTCTCGATTGTCGTTGAGAATGTTTCGAACCAAACGTCGAATCGATTCAACAGCCGATTCACTCGCCTCTAGAAAGCCTCCATTCGTCAGCTCCCTCGGCCAGAGTTTTGGGCGATTGCCCTGCACACCTTCGCGAATCTCGCTTTCCACCACCTCCTCCATTTGTGAAAGCACAGGTCTGCCGTCTTTGCCAAAACCCCACTCCCCAAAAGGCTTGGATAGGGGAACCGTTTTCTCTGCCGAACTCACCAATGAATCTAAAGTATCAACGAGCTGAGGCAAAACCGCTTCACGATCTCGAGCTTTGAGATTGTCTGAATCATCAACGGAGGGCAGAACCATGTTCTTCAGAAAATTTATCGCCTCTGCACGCTCGGGATCGAAAACCGAGAGCAACCCAACAACATCGATCGAACTTTCCTGCTCGCGTTTGAGCTGCCGATCTAAAGGGAGATCCGGCTTAATTTCTCCGTTTATCGATTCAACCGCATTCTCTAAAATCGCATCGATGATATCGGGACGAGCCTGGTCCAGCCCCTCCCGTAACGCAGTGAGAATTTGGGGCTGAATCTCAGACATCCGAGTCGAGTCGAGCTCCTCACCACTCTCTGGAGCTGGGAAGTCCAGATTCGGCGAAAGAACTCTCACACCAGTGAGATCATCGATAATAGAGTGAACATCCAACGCTCGCCGACCCCACCAACCTTTTTCTAAAGCTCTGCGAGTATTCACAACAACATCCCCGAACTTCACCGACTCCTCATCGATCTCAAAGGCTTTAAAAACTTGCTCCATATTCCATTCCGTCGGCAAAACATGAAGCTCGCCAGCAGCATCTTCAACAACTTTCCAATGGATGGTGACGGTTCTTGGCTCGTCGGTGCCAACATCAAATGAAATATTCTTGATGTCGGCATCCAGGGTGTCGACATTGTTCAAGTCGATAGAAATAGTCTGCGGAAGCTTGAGAGTGGTGGCGACTCGATGTTTAGCGGGCAGGGCATAGAGCGCTGGGTACGAGGTCGAGAGTAGCATGGGATCCACAGGTCGCAATCCTGTTGCTGGAGGAGCTTCGGCTTCCCAATAAATCTTCACGGCATCTTTTGGGAGTTCAAATTTTTTAACCAAATAGTCGAGCTTTAGATCAATCGTCGAAACTCTGCCTTTCAGTGATTTGAGGATATCCTGCAAGCGATCTTGAACGCCTTGATCAATCGCCTTCAGAACTTTTTGAGGCAGAATGCTTGTTGCTGTATCCACCAGTTGTGGAATCTGATCAAAACTTTGCTGAGTAATCGTGCGCCCCGGCTGGAAGGGATTGATTTTTAAAGGCGCGGCACTCGCCGCAAAACGCGCCTCGATCTCAGTGATGTGCATGGTCGACAATCCGGCGAGGTCGACTTCAAGATTATCCTCGTCCACAAGAAAAACGGGATATTCCCCCTGAAGAAGCTGGGGCAACTCCGCTTTAAGTTTTTCAATCTCTGATCTTAGAATCTCCACTTCAGTTCTACCGTCTAGATCGACTCTCAAGGGCCCAGGCCTTTTCTCTGCCTCTGCAAGCGCACTTTCGAGCCGTGGCAACCGAAATTCACTTGGCCGCACGTACCGATAAGGAATCTTGACTTGAATATCCACACCGTCCTCTGCGGGGGGCCCCATGACAAAGGGTAAGAGATCCGAGTCTTTCAACTTAATTTTCACGTAAGCATCAGAATCCAGCATGTTTTTCGTCGGCATAGCCTTAAGAATTTTTTGAACAAGGGGATTACTTGTTTCATGAAAGAGAAACTGAGGAAAATAAAGCTTATCGATCTTCCACTGCAGCTCCATTTCTTGGGGTAAGTTGAAACTGAACGCGAGGGTCTGCTGGTCGATGTCGAGCCGCATATCAGGATCAGCCGTCAGCGGAAGCTCGCTACTGAGCACCGCAACTAAATCCCCATTCTTCCGAAGTTCATCCAGTCTTTTGTTTGTTTTTTCTATTCCGCTTACCCCAAACTCGACTTCGATCTGGTCATTCCAAAGCTTTCTTAGCCAAACCGTCAGAGGGAGCTTGCGAGTGGCCAACACCTGACGAGCGTCTTGCACAAACTGAGCCTCAATTTTTCGTGCGAGCGGAAGTTCACGAAATGGCTGTCGCTTGGCCATCTCTGGATCATAGTCTTCATGATTATAAAAAAGATTTAGAAGCTCTTGGTATCGGCTTGTTTGCAGAAGCTCCTTCAAAAAGTGATCAACGTCAGCCTCAGCAAGGGGCACGCCCGGCTGAAGGACATGGCCTTGAGCATCTCGTATCTCACCCAGATTTGTTTCGAGGGGACCGAAAATGGCACGAAAGGGTTGGTCTCGAGTCAAGTCGACAGAGGCAGAGAGGTCCACCTTCGCTCTGACTTCATCAAACTCCCAGGTTTGGTTGTAATTCGGAAACATGGGAAGCTGATAAAGAAATCGACCCGTCTCCACGAACGCCTCAATGGATTTGACGTGCGCTCGAGGATTGAGGCGCGTGAGCAGATGCGCACGCGCAAGATCATCGGAGCGATCAACTCGAGTGGTCATCTCTCGAGGATCACCCAAGAGAAGATCTACAGACTTGAAATTCGGCTCAACAGCGACATCGTAACTCACACTCACACTCAGGGTCCGCAACTCATCGAGCACGAGACGCCAGTTCGCGAGGGATTCCGAAATCCACTCTGGCCGTCGACGCTGCGGTCCCACCGCTTCCAGGAGAGCGCTTTCAATTTGCTGAAGATAATAATCTTGTCGGGTGATTCCCTCCGACTCCCCGCCCCTCGAAAAAGATTTGCCGGTACGAGGATCCACTGGAGTCTTCAGCCAGCCTTCGAGAGGTCTGAGCTTGACCTGATCTTTAATGATGCGGGGGCTGCCGTCGGTATCGTTCTCTGCTTTTCGAATCTGATGCTGAATCGCATCTCCCACTTGAGTTCGAAGCTCATAGTAGAGCAAGCGTCCAAGTTGGGTGCTGAGCAACTCATTCCAAGCATCTTTATCAAAGGCCACCGTCACGGGAGGCAAAGCCGTCGACGAGCGGGACGAGCTCGGCACGTCCGAGCTTTGGGCGTGAAGACTCCCAAGATTGAAGAAAAAAACCAACAGTGCCGCCAACCAAAGGCGGCGCAAATGCCACAGCACGGGCCTTAAAAGTGCAAGGATGATGCCCTTCACAGGAGGCTTATAATTAATCTTTTTACAGAGAATTCAATGACTTAGCCTTTTCAACTCTGTGCCTGCGACAAGGCTTACGCAGAAGGCGACAAGTTTGTCGCATTTTTTCTCAAGTACTGCTAATTCGTGGCGGCCATGAGAAAAGTTTCCAATACAGGATTAGCCACTACTGGCTTTACAAAAATGGCGGCGCTGATAAGCGCCGCATTCTTTCTGGGACTTACAAGCTCACTGAGCGCCGAGACCTTCGAAATTGAGTTGAAAGCAGCCACCAAAGCAGGCGCTCCGAGCTCCGCAAAAATTACTTTTCTTCCAACACCTGTTCGAATTCTCGCTGAAGCTCCTTTTGAAGTGATGATTCACACGGGCTTCGGCTTGGCTCAGCAGTATTCTAACTTCACTCCCATGGTTTCAGTCGTAGAAGGACAAAGCGAGTCTCGAGAGGATTACCAAGCTCTCTACCATGTTCCCGTATCGGAGTCAGAGGCTCACAGACTCGCGCGCTTGACTCGACAGCTTGAAACCCGTGCTCTGAATATTTTTGAAGATGGAATGCGTCTGAAAGCCCATTTACTTCGAGACCGAGAGTTCTACCTGGAGCTTGGTGGTCAACGCGTCTTTTCGGGGCTTAAGGACACCCAGATGAGACGATTCTCGCTTCCTCGCCAAGGCCATCGGGTCACGGTGCTCGTACCTCTTGTTGAGTTTTTCACCCCCGAGAGGGAGAGCAGCGTTCGCTACCGTTTTTTTAAGTTTCAGCAATCCCTGATAGCGAAAGCCGATCATGTTCCATCTGCTTATTTTGAAAAGCCTGGTGCCTATTTTTCAGAAGTTCTTTTCAGAGAAGAAAAAGAAGGCTTCATTGCCGGCTCGAATGATCCGCAAAATGCTCCACGCCGAGCCTTCGTTTTTAGCACCTGTGTAGAGTTTAGAGACTTGGGAGAGCCAGTAAGAAAGCCTCAAATGGATTTGAGTTCGCAATGCTGGATTTATGATTTGAAGCAAAGCTCTGAGCTTCTGCCTCTCGCGGGCGAAGATCACAGCCGCATGGGAAGCTACTTGGTGACTCGAGAAGCGATGAGCGTAGACGGAAACAAAAAAGCTCGAGTGCACACAATCATTGATACCTTTAAAAATCCCTACAGTGTTCTACCAGCTCTTAAAGACTGGAAAGCCCTTCCCTAAAGGCCTTTTCGAGACTCTGAAAACCTGCGCAAATCCGTCCAGAGCTGTTTTTTGAGTTCGGGAGATTTGATAAGATCTGCCAGAGCTGCACTAAAAAAAACGGGTGGGTGTTGAAATCGACCCGTCAGATCAAGACAGGTGGTCTCCAGAGAGTCAGATCCCGGTTGCGAGACTCGAGCTAGTTCTGAAATCTCAAATGGGACACTCTCTAAAATTTTAATCACCAAGGACTTCTCATCCTCTGAGCACGAATCCGGAAGAATCACTTCTAGCCTTAGACCCAACCGCGTGGGTTCGAATCCGACATGGGAGAGGCTCTCAAGCCAAGATAAATACGCCAGAGCCGCTTCTCGAGGCTTTGAGGGAAGAACTTCGGTCTGCATTCTTTAGACATACGGAAATCGATCTTGGGAGTCGAGGGTCGCTTTGATAGGCTCGCTCGGAATGCATCGGATTCACATCCCTGGAGATTTTAACCCTGAGATTTTAGCTCAACTTCGATCTGAATCTTTTGAAATTCGATCGGAGTGGCCTCCGGAGGAGCCTGCTCTTATGGAGGCTTTGGTGATCCGAGCTCATCATCGTGTCGATGAGTCTCTTCTGTCGCGCGCCGCTCAGCTCCGGCTGATCGTGATGCAGGGAACCGGGCTGGATCATATTGATCTTGCGACTTGTGAAAAACGAGGGATCCGCGTGGAGTCCACTCCCGGTCTCAATGCGGTTGCCGCTGCCGAATGGGCCATGCTTTTGCTTTTAAATTTGGAGCGAAGATTTTTAGAGGCACGCGAACTTTTGAACGCTCACCCCTGGCGACGCGAGTCGGCTCTCGGCCAAGAGCTTCAGTCTCAAACGCTGGGAATATTAGGTTTTGGTCGAGTCGGAAAACAAATGGCTAAGCGCGCTCAAGCTTTTGGCATGAAGGTGATGGCTTTTGACCCCTATGTCGATGCTCGCGTTTTTAAAGAACAGGGGGTTTTAAGTGTTGCGAGAGACGAAATTTTTTCAGACTGCTCGGTGGTGAGTCTGCATCTTCCGCTCACCCCTGAAACCAAAGGTTCGGTGGGACACCAAGAATTTAAGCTTTGTCGACAGCCCATCACCTTGATCAACACTGCGCGCGGAGAAATCCTGAATGAAAGTGCGCTTCTTGAGGCTCTTGATTCAGGATTCATCAAGCACGCAGGCCTAGATGTTTTTAGGGATGAGCCTTTGCCCATCCATCATCCCTATCGGCGCCATCCTCGAATTCTTTGCTCGCCCCATATGGCCGGTCAGTCGCAAGAAGCACGAAAGGCCATTCAAAAAACCTGTGCTGAACATCTCATTCGTTTTTTTATGGAGAAAGGATCTTCATCGTGATGAATCATCTAAATACGCCCCTTCAAAGTCTTGTTCTCGTAGGCATTCAATGGGGCGATGAGGGTAAAGCAAAAATCATCGACTACCTTTCGAAGCAAGTCGATGTGATCGTTCGCTTTCAAGGCGGTAATAACGCTGGGCACACCATCGTTGTCGGAGGCGAAAAAACAGTCTTGCATTTGATTCCCTCAGGAAT
This sequence comes from Bdellovibrionota bacterium, assembly GCA_044351695.1. Taxonomy (GTDB): domain Bacteria; phylum Bdellovibrionota; class UBA2394; order UBA2394; family UBA2394; genus JBILFF01. The sequence continues at coordinate 6,726 of JBILFF010000015.1, read as the reverse complement.
TCTTCACAGCCAAAGCGTAAATGTGATTGGCAATGGCGTGGTCTTTGATATGGGGGTTTTTTTAGAAGAACGAAACAAACTCCACTCTCGCGGTATAGATGTATCGCCTCATCGTCTGAAGATCTCGGAGCTCGTGCATGTGATTCTACCGATTCATCGACTGGTCGATCGGGCTCGCGAAAAAAGCAAAACCAAAATTGGGACAACAGGTCGAGGGATTGGTCCTTGCTACGGCGATAAAGCCATGCGACTTGGTCTTCGCTTAGGAGACTTTCGAAATTCAGCGCTTTGCGAATCTCGCATGCGCCTCAACTACGAAGAAAAAATTCGACTTCTGAAAGAATGGGGCGAATTAGAGTATCCTTCTTTTGAAGAAATGTTTTCAACAGCCCTCAAGCAGTTCAAACAAATTGAACCGCACTTGATTGACTCTTCGGATTACCTCACCGAGCAAATGAAGTACGGAAAGAAAATCATTTTTGAGGGCGCTCAGGGAAGTCTCTTAGATATTGATTACGGCACTTATCCCTTTGTGACTTCTTCTAACACACTCGCTGCTCAAGCGGCCTGCGGAACAGGTCTTGGACCCAAGGCCCTTCACACCATTTTGGGCCTCACCAAAGCTTACACGACACGCGTAGGCGACGGGCCGTTTCCGTCGGAGTGCCTAGAGGGTTCCGACAAAGCAGCGGGCGAGTGGATGGCCAAAAGAGGCAACGAGTTTGGATCGACCACGGGTCGCGCTCGGCGATGTGGCTGGCTTGACTTGGTGGCTCTCAAGCGAGCCTCTCAGCTCAATGGTCTGGATTGCTTAGCGCTCTCCAAAATGGATGTGCTCTCTGGACTTGAACGCATCAAGGTGGTCGTCGGGTACGAACTCGATGGTCAACAAAATTCTCGATATCCAAACTTTGGCCTCGAGAGAGTAAAGCCGATTTACGAAGATCTTGAAGGATGGGCCGAACTTCGCGGAGCAAAAAACGAAAGCGAACTCCCTGCTGCCGCTCAAAGATTTTTGAAGCGAGTCGAAGACTTTGTGGAGCGACCGATTGCGATTGTCTCCACAGGTCCAGAGCGCGACGAGATGATTGTGAGAGCTAAGCTCTTAAGGCATTGACAGGGATTTGCTTAAAAGCCGTGCTGAGATGCTCTAAGCTAAATCTTTGAGTCAAATCTTCGCCGTCCAGCGTCTAGAGGGGAACTCGATAGAATCTAGAAATGTCGATGCTCCTCGTGCTTGGTCTCTTGTCTCTCGTCCATCATCCCGAAATCCCTTCGCGCGCTCCTTCTGCCGTGCGATCGGAGACCGAAGATTTTCGAAACTTTTTGTTTCGTTTTGGAGAACAAGATCGGCTTCCGCCTCGAGCCTCTGCCCAAGCGCAAGCGAAACCCTTTAGAGAGCTCGATCCTCTGGCAGTGCCCGAGTGGCAAAGTCATCTTTCTCCCATCGAAGTTTTTTCGTGGATTCGAGATGCTCGGCAGATTGAGAGAGAAAATGAATTTGCGCGGAGACCCTCCTGGCTTTATCCAGACGATGGTTGCTTTGCTCGTGCAGAGTATATGGCCCGACAAATAAAATCGCAGATGAATATCGAAGCAGCGAAGCTCTTTATTTTTGGCAATCTGAAAGTCCGAACACGAAATCATCCTCGAAGGTCTGTTTCTTGGTGGTATCATGTGGTTCCTGTTTTTCGCTCCGGAAAAGAGCTCTTTGTCTTTGACCCTGCGATCGAGGATGCTCGTCCGCTTCTGATTGAAGAATGGGCCCAAAAAATGGGGCAATCCCTAGAGGGTTCCAGTCGATGGAGTATCTGCGATTCAAATACCTATGATCCGGCCGATCCCTGCCAGAATGCGGAGCCTGAGCCCTTTGCGCTCGAAGATCAAATGGGCTATCTCGATCTGGAGAGCGAGCGCGTGCTTGAGATGAAGCAACCCGCATCTTTTCTTCGGGATCTTCCTCCATGGCGCAGTGACGCTGAAAAAGATTTTCTTAAAGCTCTCCAAAAAGAAAAAGGCCCCTCGGAATCCGAGAGGCCTTTTAGTCTCAGAGATGAACTCTAAAGATTGAACTATTTCTTGGTCTGCTCTGTCATGACAGCATCGATGACTTTCTTGAATTCCTCAAAGGGAACTGCCCCAACCACCGACACCCCATTGACGAAAAAGCTTGGGGTTCCACCCTGTCCGCTCTCATCGGCAAATTTAATATCGGCCTCCAAGCGATCTTTAAAATCTTGACGCTTCATATCGGCATCAAACTTGGCCATATCGAGCTTAAGCTCTTGAGCCCACTTTCGCGCGTGCTCGCGACCCAACTGTTCCATGGCTTTTTCCATTTCTTCACGACTTCCTGGCTTCTTGCCCTTGAATTTCTTTTCAGCAGCCGCTTGAACATCTCCTTGGCGCTTAAAGGCTAAATCATGAAACTCCCAAAACTTGCCCTGCTCTTGAGCCGCCATAGACGCGACATGAATTGCGGGAGCTTGGGGATGAATGGGAAGGGGCTTATGACGGAATGCCAACTTCACTTTACCATCGTAGTTTTTAAAGACTTCTTCCAAGGTGGGGTTTACGCGTGAGCAAAAGGGACACGAAAAATCTGAAAACTCAACAATCGTTACAACTGCATCTGCCGGTCCTTTTGTGGGAGCCGCACCGACCTCGACATTGACTCGAGTCTTCATTCTCTCTTCCATCGATGGGCCGCGGCGACGCTTTTCAATGATCTTCTCGAGTGTTTTCTCGACCTGCTCCACTCCTTTTTCTTCAAAGTATTTCTCGATAATCTCGTAAGTGACATCTTTTTGAGCCTTGGCTCGAGATGAAAGCTCTTTGCCTCCACCTGAACTAGCCTCCTCTTTATTCTTGCAGCCCGTCACACCCAGACCAGCCGCTAGAAAGCCCGCCACACTTAAATACATCAAATTCTTCATGAAAAACCTCTCCTTAGCTCTCAAGGATACTGAATGCCGAGAACCCACTCAAGTGTTGAGCTTACTGTTTTTACGCTCTTCAACAAAACAACTGACGCAACACGCTAAGATTCTGAGGACCTAAGTACGACGAAGCCGTTCAAGCTTCTCAGAAAAAGCTTTTTGAAGTGCAGAGGATTTCACCAACAGCGGATCTTGAGCTACCCAGGCAAAAGCATCCTCCCGAGCCTTCTGAAAAACTTGAAGATCTCGTGGCAATTGTCCCAAGCTAAACTCTGGTAAACCGGTTTGCCGAGTTCCCGCAAGCTCTCCAGCCCCGCGCCATTCTAAATCAAGCTCTGAAAGTTTAAATCCGTCTTGAATCCGCTCGAGAGCACGCAGTCGCTGAAGACTCTCGGACGAAAGCCAGTGCGAGTTGACCAAATAACAAAAACTTTGATGAGCCCCACGACCCACACGACCTCGAAGCTGATGAAGTTGTGAGAGCCCAAAGCGCTCTGCCGCTTCTATCACCATGACGCTCGCATTGGGCACATCGACACCCACTTCGATAACGGTGGTAGAGACTAAGACTTGAATACGACCCTGAGCGAAATCTTCAAGAATTTGATTTTTGACCTGGGGATCTAAACGCCCATGAAGAACCCCCACGCAAAAGCCGTGATAGTCTTTCTCGATTTCCGGAAGCATCGACTCAATACTTTTTACCGCCAGTGCTTCGGAGTTCTCGATGAGCGGAAAGATCACGTAGGCTTGACGGCCCTGACTCAACTGCTCTCGCACCAAGCTCACCAGCCCATCTCTTTGAGACTCCGAGAACAGCTTGGTCTCGATGGGCTTTCGGCCCGGGGGCAACTCCGAAATCGTTGAAACATCGAGATCCCCATAAATCGTAAGTGCCAGTGTTCGCGGAATCGGCGTCGCTGTCATAATCAGCAAATCGGGGCTTGCCCCCTTAGCGACCAAACGCGCTCGCTGCTTTACTCCAAACCGATGTTGTTCATCCACAATCACCAATCCGAGTTTTGAAAAACTCACCGGGTCCTCAAAAAGCGCGTGCGTGCCGACCACCAAACTCGGCTGAGAGGATTTTAAGATCTCTGAGATCTCTCGACGTTCCAAACCTGTGCTGGAGCCCGTGAGTTTCAGAACCGGAAACTCGAGGTCTTGAAACCAGTGCTTAAACTTCTTGAAGTGCTGCTCTACTAAAACCTCCGTGGGAGCCATAAACGCCACTTGATAACCGGACTCCAAAGCGATCAAGCTGGCCGCGGCACTCACTGCTGTTTTGCCGCTTCCTACATCTCCTTGTAGCAAGCGATACATGACTCGATCGCTCTGCATGTCCTCGAGAATCTCTTTCAGGGCGTGACGCTGCGCTGATGTGAATCTAAAACCTAAGCGTTGACCAAAAAGCTCCCAAGACTTTTCAGGCTTTCGAAAAGCGATTCCCGCTCGGTCGGTAAAATCTCGCCGAATCTGCGCCAGCGCCAACGAGAATAAAAAAAACTCCTCATAAATCATTCTCTGCTGCGCGGGAGTTTGAAACTGAAGGAGCTTTTCAAAGTTTACGTCTTGCTCAGGTGAATGCAAAAAGCGAATGGCATCGGACAGTGTGGGAAAGCCATAACGCTCACGAATTTCTGTGGGCAACACATCTTCGAGCAAAGAAGCGTACTGATGAACGGCATTCGATAAAATCTTTCGAAGACTTTTGGGGTAGAGACCTTCGGTCTGCGAGTAGACGGGAACAATTTTGGGCTCCCCTAGAGATTCGTCTTCTTTGCCGAGAAGCTCCAACTCCGGATGAACCATCTCCTTGCGCGCTCCGTAAAGTCGCGTTTTTCCGGTAATCAAAACACGATGGCCGGGCTCGAGCTTTTGAAGAAGGTGCGGCTTATGAAACCATTTGGCCACCATTTTTGCCTCAGGGCGATCGAGATCCTCTAAGAGTAACTCGTAAGCGGAGCGTCGTGATCGAGAGTATCGAACCGGATACGATCTTACGATCCTTCCCATGACCGATGCCGCCACGCCCAGAGGAGCATCTCTCACCGAAGAAATCTGACGACGGTCTTCATAAGTGCGTGGCAAAAAATAAAGAGCCTGACGAATCGTCAGAACCTCCTTTTTCGCAAAAAGAGTCGCAAGCTTTTCTCCCACTCCTTTTAAGAATTTTACGGAACTTTCAAGCTCGGAGTCACCCCTCGAAGCCTTTCTTCGTCCAAGAAACTTCGGCCCTGAAGATTTAGAGGTAGCGGACCTTGGTGATGGCAAGATTTCTCTCCCCTCGAGGCGTTCGAACACGCACCTCTTCGCCCTCAGATTTACCAATCAGGCTCTTCGCAATCGGCGAATCCACACTGATTCGGCCCTTCGATGGATCGGCCTCGTAGGTGCCCACGATCTGATAGCGATGTTCATCATCGGTCTCAATATCCACTAAATCGACGGTTGCACCGAAAACAATGTCTTGGCCCTTATAGGCTTTCGGATCAATCACCTCAGCTCGTGCCAAAAGATCCTCATATTTTGCCAAGCGAGCAGCGATAAGACCTTGTTCCTCACGAGCAGCGGAGTACTCGGCATTCTCAGAAAGATCTCCGTGAGAGCGAGCTTCTTCAATCGCTTTGATATTCGCCGGGCGCTCGACAAACTTGATATGCTCGATTTCTTTGGTTAGCCGCGCATGACCTTCTGGCGTAATGGGCTCTCTTCGTGATCCATCCATAAGCCTCAGAAATACTCAATAAGTGGTCGAAAACTCAAAGGCTTTTTAAGGCAATCCAAAGGCTTCGTCATCCAGGGCAAATGGCTTTAGGCTTCGTCATCCAGGGCCTGAGGGCAGCCTCTGGCCATCTCTTGCCCGAAAACTCGATAAAAGCATACCGATTAAAGGAACCATAGGCTCGGCCCTGAAGGATTCTTTTTGACCTTAAAATGCCTCCTCCGAGAGAATGAAGTTTGGGGGACTGATGATTAAATTCAATCGAATTCAGTGGCAAACGATCGCGCTCGGAGCTGTGATGGCAGTTTTAAACCCAAATGAACTTTGGTCGCAAGCTCCTCAGGTTCAGCTCACACTCGCCTTTCCCGAAATTCGCTTCTCAAATCCCGTGTTCATTACTCATGCAGGGGACGGATCGAATCGACTTTTTGTAGTCGAGCAAGGCGGTCGCGTGATGAGTTTTGAAAATCGTGCGGAGGTAAGAGAGGCTCAAGTCTTTCTTGATCTTCGATCGCTAGTAAACCCCGGTGGAGAAGAAGGACTGCTGGGACTCGCCTTTGATCCCGAGTTTCAAAATACTCAAGAGTTCTACGTTTACTATTCTGCAGCTCATCCCAGACGATCTGTTATTGCTCGTTTTAGAACCCAAAGAGAGAATCCTCAAGCGGCCGATCCTTCGTCTGCACAAATTATTCTTGAGATCCCTCAGCCCTACTCGAATCACAACGGTGGCATGATTGCTTTTGGACCCGATCGAATGCTCTATGTGGCACTCGGCGATGGAGGATCCGGAGGGGACCCACAAAACCACTCCCAGCGAAAAAATACTCTTCTCGGAAAGATCTTACGTCTCGATGTGAGGTCTTCTAGAACTTATCGAATTCCAGACGACAACCCTTTCGTCGAAGATCCACAGGCACGAGGAGAAATCTATGCCTTCGGCCTACGAAATCCGTGGCGCTTTTCTTTTGATCGAGTGAACGGAGATCTGTGGGCCGCCGATGTGGGTCAAAACAAACTTGAAGAAATCAATCTGATCAAAAAAGGCGGTAACTACGGATG
>JBILFF010000159.1:0-3861 GCA_044351695.1 Bdellovibrionota bacterium | reverse complement strand
CGCCCTCTTTAGGATCGGATGTCTCTGAAGGATCGGGTGTCTCTGATTTGGGCTGTTCGGGCGCCTCGGTTGCCGTGTTTTTGCCAGAGAATAGTGAATTGGCTTTGGTCGAAGGGTCACTGGTTTCGAGTTCTTCTGAGCGCTGTTTTGTAAGTTTGCCGATCAATCAAAGTGCCCAGCTGAGTTTGCAGCAACAAATCAGTGCGGGTGTAAATGCAAGCCTCGATGGCCGTAAATTAGTTCTTACCAATATTCGCGGCGAAGAATATACCCTGGAACTTAGGACCCCATAGTTTAACTGGATAAAACGGTGGATTCCTAATCCGCAATTGTGCGTTCGAGTCGCGCTGGGGTCATGAGCATCTGTGCAAGACTATCAACAAAGTTTGTATAAATGAGCTTTACGCAATTCTCCTTGTAGCCTTCTCCATTCAAAAGCGCGTCGAACCGTGATGAAAGCGCTGCATCAGTGGAAACATCTGTTGCAGATGCAGCGCAAAAATGATGACGAAGTGCAGTAACACAAGCGCGCGAATAAAAAATTCTGAAAATCAAATGCTTTGTCATGTTGAGAAGAAAGCAAGAGAACCAGTACAATAGAGACATGAACAAGTCAGACCTCGTTGATTTCATCTCTCAAAAAACCAATCTTCCTCGTAAGCGTGCGGAGTCCGTTGTGAATGTGATCTTCGATACGATGAGTGAAACCTTGGTGAGTGGTGGAAGAATCGAGATTCGTGGCTTTGGTAGTTTTGTCAGTAAATTTTACGAAGAGTATCAAGGGCGTAACCCAAGGACGGGTGAGCCCATTCACGTGTCTCCTAAGCGCTTACCCTTTTTCAAGGTGGGTAAAGAGTTGCGTGAAATGGTTAACGGCGGACCTGTTTAGCCTAAGCCTCGTGCTATCATTAAATTGTGGATGATAAATTAGGTCAGATTCTGATCGAAATGGAGCTCATCACAAGAGAGCAGCTCGAAGAGGCTTTGATTGCTCAAAGACAGCTCAATCTAAGCTCAGCCAAAAAGTTTAAGTTAGGAGAGATGCTTTTGTTCTCGCAGGCTATTCGACTTTCAGATTTGCAAGCGGCGCTCCGCCGTCAGACCTCAAAGGCGAGCGCGAGTCGCGACGCGATTGTCGATTCGAGGCGAAAGCAGCGAGAAGAAGAGTTACAGTCCCTCAAAGAAGCAAGTTCCCCCGCTGAAGATACTTTTCTAGGTCGACTCAAAGGACTTTTTCAAAAAAAGCATTAGCTCTCTTTGGTCGTCATCCCGAAGAGGATCTGAACCGAGGGGCATTGTAGGCCGTAAAATTGATCATCCACAGGCCAATGAAATTAATTAAAAAATGAATCCAGAGAGGGGCCCAAAGGCTTTGTGTTTGCTCGTAAATCAAACCTAAAATGAGTCCAGCGGCTAAAGACCAGAGACTCCAAAGCCAAAGTTTGGCAGCGGGAATAAAATGGCAAAGCGCAAATACGAGCGAACTCAAAAAAAGTCCAAAATGATCTACAAAAATGCCTCGAAACAGCCACTCCTCTGCTACCGAACTGATGAGTGCCAAAGTAAAAATATGTAAATAGGAGATGGGGGTCAGAAGTTGGATAAATAAGCTATCGAGCGCTCGAATGGCCTCTAGAAGGCGACTTAACAGCCTAACGAAGACAAAGTAGCCCAAAACAAACAAAGCCGAAATCAGCAAAAACCGCAGATCCGGCAGCTCGGAGCGCTTCCAAACATAAAAGGGATCTCCTCGAGAGCTCCAGTCCCAGACAGCCGCCAAGATGCAAATGAGAAAATAAAACAAAAAGACAAGTCTCATCTCGAGGGGTTTTAGGCTGCGAACTTCTGAAAACATAAATTGGACTCTTTTGATCTTAAGGAATTACATTTGCTTTCGAAAGCTCGATTTAAAATGAATTCAGACTCAAAACAAACCAACAAACCCTCATCGGATTCTCCGCGCGCAGATGGCTCGATTCGATTGCTGGTGACCCAGTGGATCACAAGTTGTTGCGGTTTAGGCTTTCTTCCGCGCGCCCCGGGGACTTGGGGCTCGTTAGGGGCGCTTTTGTTTTGGGCAGTTCTTTCGCAAAACACGGCGACGTGGTGGCCTTACTTGATCCTTCTGAGTCTGAGTTTTGCCGTGGGAGTTTGGGCAATTCACCTGCAGGGCGAGGGAGATAAGTCCAGTATTGTGATCGATGAGTGGGTGGGCATGGGCATTGCTTTGTCGACTTGTACTTTTTGGTGGCCTGAATTGATTATTGGCTTTGTTCTTTTTAGATTCTTTGACATCGCTAAACCTCTGGGAATTCGCTGGCTCGATCGTCAACTCAAGAGCGCCTGGGGAGTGATGCTCGATGATGTGCTTGCGGGAGTTTATTCGGCCCTCGTTTTGGGCGGCATCACTTATTCAGGAGTACTTCATGAGTTATTTGGATCTTGGTACGCGCATTGAGATGCTCGCCACAGGCAATGAACTTCTCGACGGAAGCATCTCTGATACGCATACCAAAACGGTAGGGGCGAGTTTGCGTTCTTTGGGCCTTCGCTTAGCGCGAGCCACGGTCATTGGAGATGATGCCAGGGATCTGCAGTCGCAACTCGTGGCTGCGGGAAGTCGATCAAGAGTGGTGGTCGTTACGGGGGGGTTGGGTCCGACGGTCGATGATCTGACTTTAGAGGTGGCTGCTAAGACTTTTGGATCGGTTTTGGTGGTGGACTCTGCAGCAAAAAAAAATGTCGAAAATCTTCTGAAACGCCATCGTCGTCAGGCGAATGAGGGTCATAAAAAAATGATGCTTATTCCGAAGGGATCCAAAGCGCTCTGGAATAAAGAGGGCACGGCGCCAGCGGTTCGATGGGATGTGGGTGATCGTACTTTCTTTTTTTTGCCGGGAGTGCCTCGAGAATTTGTGTTTTGCTACGAGCAGCATGTTCTACCTTTTCTCAAGTCGCTGGCTCCAAAGGAGGGCGATCATCTTTTTATTCTGAAGGTGTTGGGTTGGCCCGAGAGCGTTTTAGATCAAATGCTGCGAAAGATGCGCTGGCCCGTCGGAGTGGATGTTGGATTTCGAACGAGCTTACCTGAAAATCACATTAAGATTTTGGTTCGTGCTCGGTCGCGAGCTGCCGCTTTTAAGAAGATTCATAAGCAAGTGAAGAGCATTCAAAAAAAGATAGGTTCAGCGCTCTTTAGTACAAATGCAGACGAGAGTTTTGGAGAGATCTTTCTTCGTGATTTGCTCAGTAAGCGTCATCGGCTTGTCACGGCTGAAAGTTGTACTGGCGGTTTGGTCAGCTCCATCGTCACAGCTATTCCGGGCTCTTCTGATGCTTTTGAGAGAGGCTTTGTCGTCTATAGTAACCAGAGTAAGCAGGATTTACTCGGAGTGAGTGAGAAGACGCTCCAGCAGCAGGGGGCTGTGAGCGAGGCTTGCGTCCATGAATTGCTCGATGGCGTTTTTAAACGGACGCAAGCTACTTGTGGCATCGCGATTAGTGGAATTGCGGGGCCCTCGGGCGGAACGAAAAAGAAACCCGTGGGATCCATTTGGATTGCTGCCGGAACTCGCAAAAAGCGACGTACAAAACTTTTACAGCTCGGATTTAGCCGTGAGTTGAACCAAAAGTTTTCTGCTTATGCCGCGCTGCAAATGCTGAGAGAATTGATTTAACGACCTTGTTCTTGGCGCTCTTTTAGGATTTCCACTTCAGAGCTTTGAAGAACAGCCAATCGAAAGTCCGGAAACCCTGCAAAACCGGCTGTATAAATCACTTTTTTTACCGTCTCAAAAGGCAAGCGCCGGTCGGCCGATACATTAATCTTACGGAGCTCTCTCAATTGATCCTCCGGGATCT
>JBILFF010000147.1:0-4567 GCA_044351695.1 Bdellovibrionota bacterium | reverse complement strand
CAAGAATGAGCTGTAGTCCTTCGATGTTCCACTCGGCCGATGCAGCGATCTCAGCGGTCTTACCCACTGGCTCTCCATCAAAAGTGATTTCCTCAAGTCCAATCACAATACTAGGTGCTCGTGACAGTTCTCCAGAATTCACTACTTTTGGCAGCTCAAAGCCTCTCGTTAAAACGATGATCTCACCCTCTGGGCTAAAGCTGTTGAGCAGAAAGATGACCATGATGGCAAACATATCCACCATCGAAGTCAAAAAGAGAGTCGCATAAACATTTTTTTTGCCGCCGCCACTTCGACGACGAATCGTCGGATTAATGCGACGAGCTGTAGTTACCATAGCCATTAGTCAAACCCCGCAATTTGCACGTTCTTCAAATCGGCTGAATACAAAGCATCCAGAACAAACATCAAGTCATCCCAGATCACGTCATTAGAAGCTCGCAGACTAACTTTAGCCTCCGCCGGATTCGTGAGCTGGGGCTTTAAAGTGGCAAATGCCTTCTTCACTTCAAGCAGGGCAAACTTACCCAGCACTTTCTCGTCTGCACGAATCTCAACACCTTCGGTTGTTAACAACACGTCCCAGTCACGGTCTTCTCGATCTTGTCTGATTGAAGAAACATCGCTGTGAGTAACCATGGTCTCACCGCCTGCTTGCGAAAACGCACTCATCTGAGACACTTGCACCCACACCACCGTCAAAAGAAGAAAGAGAATGAGGGTCGAAAGTAGGTCGATAAACGGAATCAAGTTGAGCTCGGCATCGACTTCGCGACGTCCGTCTTTATTACCGCCTGCTCCAAAAACTCCCATGGATTAGGCCGCTCCCTTTTTTGAGCTTTCATCAAAAGGAAGTGAGCTTCGAATCTCAAAAGCAGTTTCTTTGAGTTCATCAATCAGAGACTGGGTTTTGCCTTGCAGAAAGGCAAAACAAACGAGCGAAAAAATAGCGACCAAAAGACCATAGGCCGTGCAGTTCATGGCCTCTGCAATCCCTTCCGAGAGTTTTTGGGCTCGGTCGGTGGGATCGAGAGTCGCGGCCGCGGCAAAGGCCGTAATCAGACCCGAGATCGTTCCTAAAAGTCCGATGAGTGTCGCCAAGTTGGCGAGCATTGAAAGATAAGCCGTGCGTCGCTCAATCGGATGTGATTCTCGAGCCAGAGCTGTTTCAATCGTTGCTTCAATATCGCTTCGAGAGCCTTGAGCGAGACCACGTACGATCACGGTTTTGGCGAGTCGAGCGGCTGGCGCCTGAATCGAATCACAAAACTGAACCGCGCTTTGCAAATCCTTTCGCTCAATCGCGGGTTTGATTTGGGCAATAAAGGCCTCTACATTCATGGAGCTCTTAACGTAGAGCCAGTAGATTCTTTCGGCCGCCACGGCAATCGCAATCACAAAAGTGACATGGATGGGGTAAATAAAAACGCCCCCCGCATCGAAGGCCTCACCAATTTTTTGAAAAATTTCTAGCATAAATCACGCCGACTTCTTTTTGAGTTTATCTCGGTTAGACACAACGAAGTTCATGGCATCCAAGACGACTTCGTTGACATCATCGATAATTCGCTGCGTTCGTCCTTGCAAGAGTGCGAAAGCGAGCAGCGAGGGAATCGCCACAATCAGACCGAAAGCGGTACAGTTCATGGCTTCCGAGATCCCTCGAGAGAGAATTTCGGCTCGCTTCGAGACGTCTTCAGCGGCTGCTCCACCAAACGCGATAATCAAGCCCGAGATTGTTCCCAAAAGACCTAAGAGGGTTGCAATGTTGGCCAGCATCGAAAGATAAGCTGTTTTCTTCTCGAGCATCGGAAAGTACTTGGCCGCTGCCGAGTCAATGGCAATCTGAACTTCAGCGTCTGTGTCAGATCTTTCAAAAGCCTGAAAGCCCGCCTGGGTAATCTTATGGACCAAAGTATCGCCCATCACTTGAAGCCGTCCGCTAAACACGGCATTTCGGACTTCCCCTAAAATCTGGTCTTTATTGAATCTCGTTTTGACATAAAGAGTCTGATATCTCTCAAAAACAATGTATAACGCAATGAGTCCAACCAGGGCGATGGGATGCATAAAGACGCCTCCCAGCGTGTATTGGTGAAGAACGTTTTCAAAAAAGCCCATTTGCTCAACCGTAGGAGCCGCGGGCAGATTAGGATCTATCGCCGGGGCACCGACTGATTCTGGAGCAACTTGAGCAATCAAATGGAGTGTATTCATAATGATGAGATTCATAGACTCTTTAATTGTCAGGCTGTTGGTGGGGCGAAGCAAGATTTTTGTTCTTAAAAGCCCAGGAGAATTGACCCCTTCGGCGAATTCGTAGAGCATTGGGAAATTCAATGACCACAAACGAATCGATTTACACGCGTAGGTTTTTCTCGGTCTTTTCGCAGGAAGAAAAAGACAAGGTTCGGGGGCATGCTTTTTTTCCATCAGACCATATTTCAGCCTTGCTTCCCACAGGTGTAGCGAGGGTGGTGGTTTTGCGCAGTCCGCACGCTGGAGCCAGCTTTAGCCGTCTTGAGCTGACTAAGGCTTTGCAGGTTCCAGGTGTTGTAAAAGTGATTTCGGCCAAAGAGGTTCCCAACAACATGCCCTTCGGTGGGCGTCGGGCCGATGGTCAGCTGATATTGGCCGATGGATCTGTGCGTTTTAAGGGGGAGCCCGTCGCTTTAGTGGTGGCCGAGACTTTAGAAGCCGCATGCAAAGCCCGAGATCTTATTGAAGTCGATTGGAAGCCTCTTCAGAGCGAAGAGAAAATCGTTGAAAAGATCAGTTATGAGTCTGGAGTCAAAGTAGATTCAGCCGCTCGTTCGAAGTTTAAGTTTGTGGAGACTTCATTTCATTATCCTAGCTTACACGCTCGTTTTTTAGAGCCCGAGTCGGGATGGGTTCTCTTACAAAACGATCAGCTCGATTTTCGCATTGGTTCTTTGCTGAGCGAATCGCAAAGAGTTTGGTTGAGTCAGGTATTGGGTATTTCTGTAGCGGCGATCAAGGCGCAAGAGTCCTACCTTGGTGGTCAGTTTGGGGGACGTCAGCAGCGTGAGATGATTGTCTTTTTGGCGCTGGCGTCTTGGCTTGCTCGTCGCTCGTGTTGCTTACAGTTTGAGTACGAAGAGCAAGACATTGGTTCTTATGGTTATTCGGGCTCTTTGAGAATCGCCTACGAGCCCGACAGTGGGCGTTTAGCCGAGCTTTCGGGGGAGCTGCGAATCGATTCAGGAAGCTACGAAGGCAATGCTGCAAGTTTTTTGCGTATGGCCATGGAGCATGCCTCTGGTGTTTACGATTTTGAGTCAGTTCATCTGGAAGGGCATGTGATGACAACGCCTAGCTTTCCTCGCCGGGCGATGAAGGGCGAGGGGATGACGGCGATCACGTGGGTGACGGAGCAGCTCATCGATCAAATCGCAAACGATCTTGAGATCTCTGCGCTCGAATTTCGACAAAGCCGCCTCAAGAACGATCCAGCCATTCGAACAGTGTTCGAAGAGACTGAGCGAGTGGAGAGGCCTTTTCGTTTAATCACTGCCGATCGTTCGCGACCACTTTGGGATGCAAAAGCGATTGAGGGCCGTGGTTTTGCATTTCAAGCTTTTCAAGCTTCTCGAGAAAAAGGTTTTGATGAGGTAGAGGTTTCATTGGAGCTTTTGAATGCCGGCTCCTTTTTGATTCGATGCTCAAACATGACTCTTGATCTTCATGTCAAGAGCGCTTTAGCAGAGGTTGCTGCTTCGGTTTTGAAGACGCATCCGAAAGCGTTTCAGGTTGAAGGCGAGATGCGAATTGAGTTTGAAAAGCCTCGAAAGCGAGAGACTTATCCCGAGTTTTATTATTTGGCTCAAGCCGTTTGGTACGCAGCAGATCGACTTCGAACGCAGCTCAAAAGAGCCGGCGAAGAAGTGTTTCGCTCAGAGCAGATTGATCTAGAGGATGGAGCGATTGTCGACCGCCAGTCGAAAAAGAAGATGGGTTATCGAGAGCTCGCTTTCACGAACAATCGAAAAGATCTGAAGGCCTCTTATACTTTAGAGAAGTTCGATAAGCCTCATGGTTGTGTGGCGGGGGCGGTGTCGAGAGTGGTGGTGAATCCCTTGACCGGAGAGCTTCGCGTCGAATCGGTAAAGGTCGTCGTCGATGCGGGCCCCGTGATTCATCGTACGGGGCTTGAGGTGGAGGCTGAGTCCGCGGCCGCTTGGGCGATGGCTGCTTTGTTTTGCAGCACTGTAGAACGCGATCAGCCTATTCCGACTCCGGTGGATGGCCCTGAAGAGGTTTTGTTTTTTCCGATCGATTATCCCATTCACTCTTATTCAGACCAGCCTCCCGAAATTTTTGGGAGTCGGGGGCTGCCCGATGTCGTCATGTCTGTCGTTTTGGCAAGTTTGGTGACGGCCATTCAAGAGGCGAAGGGAATGGCCATGAAGGAGATCCCGATGAGTTCAGCATTTATGTTTCCTGAAAAGAAAAGCTCTTCAAAGATTCATACACTTTCTTTTAAGCGCTAGGGAGTTAAGCAATGCTCGTAGAATGGACACTCAACGGAAGACCTATGCGATCGGAG
>JBILFF010000093.1:0-8993 GCA_044351695.1 Bdellovibrionota bacterium | reverse complement strand
GATGGAGGGGAATTCGCCCTGCTGAAAAGGCAGGCTAAATGCTCGTAGCGAAGTTTGAAGAGGCGGCTTAAAATCGATAACTGACCCTTCAAAAAGGTGCGGCTTTTTCACACACTCCTTGTTTATTTTCACAATCGCCGGCAAGGAAGTAACACGACTCATGTAGGCATAATCCACAACTATTAGGTCGGCTACTCTTGATCGTGTCTGCTCAGTCTTACGCTTGAAGCTGTTGTCGTTTGCCCTATAATACACAACGTTTAGCTCGCTACGTCTGTATTTGCAATCCTCGCAGGCTATATTATCACCAGAAGCATCAAGGTTGACGTCGCCTTTGGTTAAAGTTATCGATAAATACCCGACCGCCCATTGGCCTTGAATAACCACGTAATCTGCATAAACCTGTAAGTCCCCGGTTTCTCCGGAAAGATCCTCCGTGTAATCGCAGGAGTGTACACTTCCCTCTCTTTTACTTTGTGCCTCAGGGAGATCACATTCGGGAAGCTCCCCTACGTTTACCCTATCGATGAGCTCATCCACTTTTTGATTTAAGGCAAAAGGTTGCACTGGTGGCTGACAGATTTCCCTGTCTGGGCAGGTTGTGCCATCAGTCTCGTTTGGGGGGGGCTGCTTTGTAAACGTGGGACCAGCGCTTAGCGTCTGCGGCAATAATGCGTAAATCAATGCCCCAAAACTTAAGCCCACCAGCACAGACGCACGCATCCCCAATCTCGAGCTGATCTCTTCAATTTGATGATTTGATCTCATAAATTTCTCCTTCTTCATTCCTCCCACCGAACCCAGCGCACTTGGCGGTGAACTCTGAGAGAGTTGTGCTGCAGAGAGGAGATTGCGAGAGATGTGCCAGCATTGGGTACAGCTGAAATCTCAGAGATTTTTAAAAGGCTGGGGTGGTTACCGCCGGTAAGCAGATACCAATGAGTAGCGCTTTACGCTGGAGCACTTTAAAAAAAATGCGTACTCGTGGTGCTGAGCAGCGCACGGCTGGCTCAAAAAGTGAGCGATGCACCTCAGCCTCTGCGCCTTAAAAGAGTGAAGCGTGGTGAAATCAGTTACAATGACCCTATGGGGTCCAAAAAACCTTCGGTTTACGACTACATGCAATATCGCGGATTTCTGCGAGACATCGTTGAGTATCTCAAAAACAAAAACGAGTACTCCAACCGAGGCTTTGCCGAAGCAGCCGGCCTCAAAAGTCATGTCCACCTGCACCTCATCATCACGGGCAAAAAAAACGCAAGTTCAGACACCTTAAAAAAAATTGCACAAGCTCTTAAGCTGGGCACGCGAGAGACCGAATTTCTTTTGCTACTTGCCCAATTCGCTCATGCTCCAAACTCGGTTCGGGCCGATGAGGTTTATCAGCAAATTCTCTCTGCTCAGGGCTTTTTAAAAGCGCATCGTGCCGAAGCGCTGGAGTATCGCTACTACTCAAACTGGCGCTTGATTGCCACACTCGAAGCTCTATCTACTCCCTGGGCGCAGTGGCCCATTCAAAAACAAGCCGAAAGTCTACAAACCACAGTGGCTCAGCTTGAAAAAGATTTTGAAGTGTTATCTCAATTAAAACTCATTGAAAAAAAGAAATCTCATTGGATTCGAACCGAATTTTTGCTCAAAACCGATTCTCTAGCACAGAATATCTTGGTCAAAAATTTTCATCGCCAAATGATTCAAAAGGCGATGGCGTCTCTTGATGGCTCGACCTCTTCAGAGAGATCGGTGGTAAGCGTGACGATGCCCCTCTCTGAGAAAACATTTGCCGAACTCAATCAAAGAATTTTTGAGATCCTTCATGAGTTTGCAAACCGATACTCTGATACTCGAAATCCAAAAGCCGTCTACCAACTCAATTTTCAGGCTTTTCCGCTGGTAAAAACCTCGCGCGAATCAAAAGAATGAAGAGCCCAAAAACAAACATCCAGACTAAAAATGGCCCAGGGGATGTGTGCTCTAAGGGCGAAGGCTTTAGTAAGGCACAGCTCGGACGATCAGAGCTCGCTTGTAAAGTGCCCCCCGACACCTCGGTCGACGGGCTCGTCGGGCTCGAATCTGGCGCAGAGCGAGGCGCCGTCACGGGCTGGGAGCCGGGGGAACCGCTCACCGTCGAGGAGTCAAGCGGATTACCCGTAATGGTGGCGGCCTCAAGCGAAAAACTTACCGCTGCTTGCGGGCATGAAGCGCTTGCCCCCAAAGAAGCTTTTACCGAAGCGTTGTAAGATCCAGGGGGTATAAGTTGTGTCACAGCAAACACAGGCGGCACTGGCGCGCTATGGGTGGTAAGATCAGCCGGGCCAAGCGCTTGCGTTACCTTCAAGGGATACAAATAACTCACGCCATCGCTGCGAGTGAGGCTAAGAGTCGCCCATAAGCCCGATGTAAGCATGCCGGTCGAAGCATAAAAACTTGGAGCAAATTGCAGGGCGAGCAGATGAGTGCTCGGCAGCACTACAGCAGTAGACAAAGTCTGATCACATGAGCCGGGGGGAACCTGCACAAGGACTTGCGGCGCGGCAGGCCCGACAGGCGATGCAGCCACATCGGCAGCCCCATCTGCTGAGGCAGCAGCGCCCTGCATCAAAACAAAAAGTAAATGGAGGCCCCCGATCACCCCTTTAGTTTATCAGCTTCTGAGCTTTTGCTCACCCATCAGCATGAGAGGAGGGTCTCACGCCCCCGTTTTTGATGCGCTTAAAAAACACTCAATCAAATCAAGTGCCTAAAACTAGTCTGAAAAATGACCCGCCGCGAAGCTTTTTTCGAGTCCGAAGGAGTGGCGCAAATATCTCCAAAGCCTGAGAGACCTTGTGCTCATCTGCCCCGCAAAAGCCTCGCTCGCTTTGAATGCTAAGATTTTTCTGAGACTTAAAGCGTCTAAAAAGACGATCTGGTCTTCAAAGAAACTCTCGGCCCGGCGCTCTTTTTGGTTAGCCCTCAGCGATCTCTCATAAATCACAAGCATCGGAGATCCGTCTACTTCTACGATCGCAGCCCACTCGACATCACCCTCTGGTTGATAGCCCGAAATCAGTTGTGACCCTTCATGCACTCCCAGCATTCGCGCACCGCTAAAATGAGAGTTGAGCCCTTTGCGCTGTGCGAGTGTCAAATCGGGCCCATCACTATGCATCGTCTGAAACAAAACAAAATACGGCAGCTGTGCGTCTTTGGGCTGAAAACCCACGAGCGCATCCAAGTTCGTTCCGGCAATAGTAAAACCATCGATTCCACCCGCTCTAAAAATTTGAAAGGCCGTAAACGTGCGATTCGTACTCCCTCTTAGGTTTGCCAAAAATCCGTTCACCACCGTCTTTGAATCTAAAACTCTTCGATCCGACCAAAAAAGCTCAGCAGATTTTAGCTTGTTTGAGCGCCACGCCCGAGCCCAGTGCTGAGCCTCCTCAGCTCCCATGGGGCGCGCGGTGATTTTTGAACGGCGCGAGGGGTGAATGGTAGACCAATACAAAAGACCCGACTCACTTTTAAAAACTAGGCTATCAGAGCTCTTTGCACTGAGCGCGGCCGGATAGACATAGACCGTGTCGACCGAATCATCGGGTATCAGGTAAGGAATCACTCCATGATGTCTTAAGGCTCCCGATGAATCGCTCAAAGTAAACTCACGGTTAAAGACACTTTCTCGTCTCTCAGAGCCATCAGTGCTTGAGAGAAGCAGTAGAAGTTCTGATCCGTTAATGTGGAGCGCCCCCAACTGAGAGGCTTTGAATTTATAGTTTTGCGACGCTGCCCAAAAACTCTTTGGGCTCTCTTTTTTGAGCAGAGTGTTTTGAATGATGTCTTTTAAACGATCTGCCCAGCCCTCGCTGTTTATACGGTGCAAACCAGAGCCGCAGTTCTTGGACGATTGAAATGAGTCCTCAGCACTAATGATCAACGAAGTGGCAAACAAAAACGAAATCATTTTTACCCCCTAAGCAGCGATATACTTTTTATGTCAGAGGGCTAACGCGTTTGCCACTGTAAATCAATAGATTCTCTAAGTACCCCCTGGTGCCGAATGACTTTAAAAAAGCGAAGGCCAGGCAAGGAGTTAAAGGCCTTTTACTGAGCTTTGCCGATCTTTAAATACAGACTGACATGATTCATCGAATCTCGACTTTGCTTTAAAAAAGGATAGCGCAAAAAGCACCAGCTCTCTTTAAGACTTTGCCCTACTTAAAAGCTTTTCTCTTTTGAAGGCTCAGAGACAAAGCAGCAGCAAAGCAGAGAGCCAAGGCGAGTAGTCCACTGAAAAGATGGGTCGCTGTGGTTCTTTGATTTAGCGCCCCACAGGCTCCGACCTCTGAACCGGCCACAGAATGATTGGTTCCACCCCCCGAAGCGGTCTGTAAAACATCTTCTCCACCGCCTGAAGCAATCGTTTTTTCTTCCGCTGCACTCATACTATTACCGATGATCGTGCCCAAGTTACTCTCGGCGAGCATGACTTTGGTTTTGCTTTCAAATACGAGCAAACTATCAGCCCAAAATCGAACATCAACGATAAACAAACCCAAGACTTTATTGTTGTGAAAATCAAAGACAGCAAAGATTTTCGTGGGGTTACACGGCACCAGATAAAGCGTGTTCGTTGCCGCAACTTTTTCGTTGTCTAAGTTTATCAGCGCAGCTTGCCCATAGAGAGAAGCGGTTGAAAGTATAGGCGGTAGTGAGACGACAAGAGCCGTGCTCGATAATTGAATCACTGGAGCTGCTGGATCACTATCAGCGACGTTGAGCGGGGGGGGCAGGGAGGTAAAGTTTTGGTAGTCTGGTAAGGCGCTGTGAAGACAAGCGAGATCCTGCCCACTCAAGCCGGCTACCGAGCTCGAACTCAAAGTCTCAGCAGTGTATGGCTGAGCGGAGAGCTCGGCTTCGCTTGAGGGCACGGCATTCGCTAAGGCGCGATCGGGAGTAGAGATCATCGCCCAGAAGGCCGCTGCAAAAACGAGCAAATTACCCCACTTCATCCTGCTTTTATTATAGCGGAGTTTGGGCCATCACTTGGCACTTAGGCCTAAGTGGCTGAATTTGCAGAAAGCTTATGGCCTTTTATCGCCTACTAGAATCACGATCAATTCAGCGGTTTTTGAGTTTTTACCAAACAATTTAGGCGTCATCTCAAAGAGCTCTTCTTGATACTTTGCGATGAGCTCGCGCGCATTTTTTTCACCTAAAATACTGGCTAAATTGGGGCGTCCATTTTTTGAGTCGGCCTGAACATCTTTACCCGTCTGCTCCGAACTAGCGTTTAAGTCGAGCAAATCGTCATTCAGTTGAAAGACCACGCCAAGCTTGAAGCTGAAAGTTTTTAAAAAATCTAGGATAGCCAGATCTGCCCCCGACAAAATGAAGGCCGGAGCCAAGCTCGCCTCAAAGCCTACTCCCGTTTTAAAATAATAGGCCTGCTCAAAAATCTTTGGGTCGCCATTCATGACCGCAGGATGCAGGTCCATAAACTGCCCCAAACTCATGCCCTGCTGTCCAATGCTCTTTGCCCAAAAACTCGACAAATGCAAAAGTCTCTCAGCCGAAAAGTGACTCTGAAGATCACGAAGATCAAGCCCCTCCATCAGCAGAGAAATCGCCGCCAGCTGAGCGGTGGACTCATCAAAGCGCTTGTGAAGAGTGGGCTGAGAGCGCCTCTGACTCGCGTTATCTTGCGCCGGCAGATCATCTATAATTAAAGAAGCCGAATGTAGTCGCTCAATCGCCATGGCCAGAGGCCAGAGGCCCTCAAGCGAAAGGCCTTTGTCCTCGCCTGCTGCAAGAAGCAGCAAAGCTCGAAGGCGCTTACCTCCGTTTACACTGGCATAGTCCATGGCCCTACTTAGCTGAAGAGAGGCAGAGTCGGCTTCGGGTCGACGGCTTAAAGACAGGCGCCCTTGAAGCTCGACTCTCCACTGATTCCATCGAGCAAGCGGCTCTGGGCAAGACGCCGTCAAGCTCAGCGGCAGAGCGACGCTACAAAGAAGCGCCATCCGCAGGGTCTTCAGGGGGCCGCCCACTCCCACGCCATCGAGCAAACACCAAATCATCAAGCGCATTGGGGAGGACGCTAAAAAGAGAGTAGTTTAGAGTCAATGAGACCCTGCATCAAGGTGCCGGAGGGGCCACAACCGAAATCCCCTTGAGTGTGGGAATCGAGCCGTTTTGAACATTCCAAATGCTAGCCGGATAACCAGCATCCATCCAGGTCGAGGCGGATTGCATTTGGTTGGCAGTCTTTGCAGAAGCATAGCTATCCTGAGAAATCCCGGAGGGGATCGAGCTTGAATTGTAAAAAGTCGCGCTCACCTGAGGGATGGGACTTGCTGAGTCCGAGTAGTAAACAGGTCTCACTTTGGCCGCAGCACTGGCAGGCACTGAGATGACAAATGATGATAAGACACGATCCAAGTTGATCGGGCTGACCCCGCTTTGGCTGCCGCCAACCGTTACGATGCCGGCCATCCGCCAATTGTTACTCTGAACCTGATTCACAAGAGCGCCAGAGGCAGACACATCTCTAATCATCCGCTGGCAGCTATTGCCTCCGTTATACGGTCGATCGTGCATGAGTCCAGACACATCGCTTACTCGTGGATGATGAACTTCAAAATTAAATTTTATAGCCGCCTGCTCGATCACCGTTCGACACGGCGCCGGATCTGACTCGACATTCCTGCCTCCCCACATCTGACCGATGAGGCCCCCAACAAACGCCAAAGCTGGATAACTTCCTGCCGCTTGAGAAGTAATCGGGGATTTGAACTGCAGATCGGCTTCGACTCGTCGAAGCTCAATCGCAGCATTTGTCGTGAGCTGCATAACCTGTTGATAGAACAAATCCGCACTTCCGATGAGCCCGCCGATTTCTGCAACCTCCCAGACATTGCCTGACCAGTTGGACGTGGGGTTGTAGTCAAATCTCACACGAGCCTTCGAGTTCTCAATGATATTCAAAGGCCGCTCAACGGGAAGATAGGTAAAGTATCCTCCCTGCGAAAAAAAGTAATTTTTCAATCGCCCAACGAAGCCCCCTACTCTCTCAATACCCGGTCTCGGAGATACAAAAGTGACATTGGCCGTTGAGTTTTTGATTTCTAAATGCCAGCCGCAACCCACAAACGCACCTGCATTGCCTAAAGATTGTTGAGACGATCCCGTTGTCAACTCATTGGTCACGGTGTGAAATCCAAAAATCTTTCCGTCAGTGACATGCACATTTTCAAAGCGAGTGGGTTGATTCGACTCACTCTGGTAGGCTTGTTGAATCAAACCCTTGGCATAGTTGCCATCAAAGTCGGCTATCGCCGGAGTAAAGGCCCCATCAGCCGGAGCCGGTGCGCCATTTTGTCCGATTCGTGGACTCTCAAAAACGATGTTCTTAAACGTTGCCCCTCGCACAAATCGTATGAAGGAATAGTCTGATTTTACATTCTTAATCTTAAACCCTTGGCCATCAATTGATCCCAAGAACGGCGTCTCAACATTGCCCAGTTGAGTGGCATGAGCAGTCCAATCAATTCCCGCAAGATCAATGTCTTTTGTGAGCACGAAGCAGCCTGATCGATTGTTCTGAATGGCAATGAGATCGTTGACGTCTTGAATCAACGTGCATGGCCCCTCTGACGAGCCATCAAATGGCTCAGATGAGGTATTGTCTGCGAGCTTAGAATCTCTCTCGGTGTCGGATCTCGCTCCATCCCCGCAAGAACTCAAAACGACTAGACCAACAAACCAAATAAGACATCGGTCAGCTTTGGGCAAGGGCATCACCTCCAGAGATCAAAAAGACCCCTTCACGCAAACAGCCAATTCTCTTGCAAAAACCAAGCCCCCTTAAGGTAAGTGACAAATAGATTTTAGGGTCGGGGCTGAGAAAGAGATCATCGCTTTGCATAGCAAACAGATTCGTAGCAAACAGGGGTCAGAGGCGCTTTGTCGTTACAGATGCCTTAAAAGATGACGCGCTTTATCGGCATTCGTTCTTGCAGATCGCAAATGGTCTGAGGCTGCGGGAGTTGGCCCGAAAGATTTTTTCATTCAGATTCTCTTTTATAAAGACGATGTTCTCGAGGAGTCCAAGACGAAGACGTCTGGGAAAGAAAGGAGAGTTGCGTCCGCGCGTTTGACGCGGAGCAGAACTTATGAACTTGAGAATCGACCATTTAGGCCTCATGAACTTGAGCTCGACCACCAAGGCGATTGCTCGTTCGCTAGAGCGTTTATCGACTGGACAGAGATTGAATCGTCCAAGCGATGATCCGTCGGCCTATGCGCTCTCTGTTCAGCTGGACTCTCAAGTACGGGCTTTTAACCAAAGCCTTCTTCACATGAACCAAGCCCAAGCCATGCTGATGACCGCAGACGTCGCTCTTCAAACTCAAGCCGAGATCGCTCAGAACATGCGAGAGCTCGCCGTTCAGGCCTCAAGCGAGAGCCTCTCTGCCAGCGATCGAGAGCAGCTCGAACAACAGCTTCACGCCTTGATGACTGAGTTCAACCGCATCACCCGAGAAACAAGCTTCAAGGGGCAAGCGCTACTCGATGGCAGCCTAGACTCTCAAAACATCCAACTGGGAGTCGGTAAAAACCAAAGCATAGATCTAAGCCTTGCATCTACCGCCGCCTCTGAAATCTTTACCAAAGATGTCGGCTTTGGCGCTTTTGCTCCTGCCGCCACGGTCAATACAGGACTATCCTTTGGTGCTGGCACTGAACTCGCTGATCTGAATGGAGATGGTCATTTGGATCTGATTGTTAGCACCTCTGAAGGCAATATCGAAGTTCATGATGGCAGGGGAGATGGCAGCTTTAAGCAAGCCCGCGTCTTGAATCCCGGCTATTTAGAAGGCTCGCCGATCGTGAGGATTAAATCCGGCGACATCAACGGTGATGGCAAACTAGATCTGATTGCAGACGATACTAAAAATATCGTCATCATGCTCGGTCAAGGTGACGGCTCTTTTGCCAGCACCACGACCTAC